>CAMDED010000015.1 GCA_945893365.1 Candidatus Sulfopaludibacter sp. SbA3
ACCACTCGGCCCAGAAATCCACCAGCACCGGCTCGGTGGATTGAAGAACTTCCGCGTCGAACGCGGCATCTGTAAAAGTCTGTGTATTGTCGCCTGCCATTGATCGTCCTCTCAGGTTATTCGGATGCGCCGGCTAAGAAAAAGGATTCACGCCCCTGGCCCTCGCGTCAGTTGGCCGTAGAGAGCGGAATAGCGGCTCGCGGACGCCTGCCAGGAAAAATCCTCGCGCATACCCGCCAACATCATTTCCGTCCACGCCGCCTTGTTCTGAAAGGCGCCCATCGCCGCGTGAATCGCGCCCAGCAAGGCCGGCCCCGAATATTCCTCGAACTTAAAACCGGTCCCTTCTCCGATGGTATCATCAAGACCTCCCGTGGCGCGAACAACGGGCACGGTTCCATACCGCAGGCTGTACATCTGGTTCAAGCCGCACGGCTCGTAGAGGCTCGGCATCAGGAACATGTCGGCTCCGGCTTCGATCTTGTGCGCCAGTTTGTTGTCGTAGGCAATTCGAACGGCGATGCGCCCCGGATGCGCCAAGGCGAGCGCGCGGAACATCTCCTCGTACTGATCCTCGCCCGTCCCGAGCACGACCAGTGAAGCGTCTCCCGCCGCGAGCGCCGGCGCGGCTTCTCCGAGAAGGTCAAAGCCCTTCTGCGAGGCAAAGCGGGAAACCCCGCCCAGTAGAGGACGGCTTACGGCATCCTCCGGGAGCCCAAATTCGGCGATGAGGTCGCGCTTGCAGGCGAGTTTCCCGGAGAGGTCGCGCGCGCCGTAGTTGGCCGCGATCAGCGTGTCGGTTTCGGGGTTCCACTCGGCGTAGTCCACGCCATTCAGAATGCCGGTCAGCGCGCCCGCCCGGTCGCGCAGGATGCCTTCGAGACCGAATCCCTGCTCCTTCGTCTGAATTTCCTCCGCATACCGCCGGCTGACGGTGCTTAGCGCATCGCTGTAAACCAAGCCGGCCTTCATGCAGTTGACCCGTCCCCAGAACTCGACGCCGCCGGGATGGAAGACCGAACCGTCGAGACCCATCTCGGGAAGCGTCTCCTTTGGGAACAAGCCCTGATAACCCAGGTTGTGGATGGTGTACAGCGTCTTGACGCCGAAAAACGTGGGGTCGAGAGCGAACGAGGACCGCAAATAGGCGGGCAACAGGCCCGTCTGCCAGTCGTGGCAGTGAATGACGTCCGGGCGGAAGATCCAGCGGGCGATCGCGATGGCCGCGCGGCAAAGTGTGGAGAATCGGATGTGATTGTCGGGAAAATCGCCCTCGCCGTCGCCGTAAAGGCCGCCGTCGCGGGTGTAGAGCGCGGGACAGTTGACGAAGTAGAACGGAACTTCGCCGTCGAGCAGGTCGATCGAGGCGTCTCCCCGGCCCGGCAGCCTTTCGAGAACCTGGCGCGCCGTGCCGAGACGCGCCTCGGCGGAGCGGTAACGCGGCATTACGACCGCGACGCGGTGTCCCAAAGCGTTCAAGGCCTTGGGAAGCGCGCCCAGCACATCGGCGAGTCCGCCCGTCTTTGCGAACGGCCCCGCTTCGGAGGCGACCATCAAAATATTCATGGGGTGCCTCTAGTTTCACCCAACCAAGCCGGGAACGCAAAGCCGCGAAGCGAGCGCGGCCCTGCCAAAGGTCGTAAAATCGGTAGGCCATGACCTATTCCGATTCTGCAATTCCGGACGTGAAAATCCCCGCGGCTCACGCCTCCGGCTATCAGCACGCAATTGACATCTATGCGGGCGAAACCAACAAGACCGTTTCGGTTTGGCGGCAGTTGAAGGATGCGGATCTTACCTACCGTCCGCACGCGAAGTCGAGCTCGGTTCAGGAAATTTTCAAGCATCAGCTTCTCTCGGAGCGGCGCTTCTTCGGAGAGTTCCTGGGTACGCCCGAACCTCCGCCTGGCGCTGTGTTGCCGGCCGAAATCTCCGTGGACTCCGCCTGCCTGCGCCTTGTCGAGCTCGCGTTGCCCCGTCTCGAGTTCCTGGCCGCGCGGACATCGGAGTGGTGGCTCGAACCAGTGCCGTTTTTTGGCGTGCAACGTACGAGGATCTGGGTTTTCTGGCGGCGCGTCCTGCACAGCGCGCATCACAGGACGCAGCTTTCGGTCTATCTGCGGCTACTGGACAAGCCGGTACCGTCCATCTACGGTCCCACGGCGGACGTCACCTGGACGGGCGCGACGCCCACGAATTCGGTCGAAGCCGCCGGGAGACGGTAGCGTGTCAGAACGCATACCGTACTCCAAACTGGATGACCCGATACCTATTACAATAGGCTTGTTTCAAAGCCGAGCGCGGCTGGGTATTCCCCTAAGGTCGCGCTCGGTTGCGAGTTGGCCTTTAGGGCCTAGAAGACGGATAATCCAGGGTCAATCGCAGCTTTCCGATTACAAAGCCGATCTTGAATCTTCCTGGCATCCGTTGGTATATGAATTTCATGGGAAGCACTCCTTCTCTGTGAGGGTTGACCCCGCGACTCGCTCGCCGTCTACACAACTGGAGCGAGCTGCGGGGTTTTCTGCCACCGTTGGCAGAAAACTTGATAATTTCCTGAAGCCGCTCTATTCGAGAAGCGCCCAACCATTTGGCGTTTTTAAGAAAACCTCATTTGCTCTGTGCATGGCGGAATACAAACGACCCTTATCTTTCTTGTCATCGCCGGAAGCCTTCCAGCTCTTGACCGCACGGGCATGAGGCAGCATTGCCTCAAGCATCATCGGGCCGCCATTGCGCAGTAATATCTGTCTGGCTACATCTGCGGTGGCATTTGCCGAGGGGTTCGAAGGCCGCATGATCGCTTCCACGCCAGAGATGGAAACAGCCACAGATACGGACTTCTCGGCGGCAATCGGTTCTGCCAGCCCGTCGAGGGCTTTGAGGTAAGCGTCTAGACGCTTGCGTTCAACATCCAACTCCGATATACGCTCGGCAACTTGCGACCTTGTTGGAGGAGCATCGCCTGACCATTTCATGCTAGAAGTATAGCCGGTGTCTCGATTGGTGTCAAGATATCTTGACACCCCCTAGTAGACTTCTACGGGGCCCTGTGATGTTTCTTGGAACGCCTCGATCGCTCGGCGGCATCCTGTGGGATCATAAAGCCTGTGAAGCGCAAGCCCGAATATCTCGCTGATCGAGGGAGTCGAAATGGGGTCGGCATGGAGCGTGTTTGCTGCCCGATCCTGACATTCGAACGTGAAGCAGCCGACGGCGAGACGGACTTGTGGCTCACGCTCAGGGGCGCAATCGGCGCAAAAGCATTCCTTGAGGCCGAGTTTACGATTCGCCAGTCAAACAAATGACGCTGGTCACACAGCTTCCCACGGGTTAAAGATCGTAACCGCCAAGCTTTCGTAGTCCCTTATATTGCGCGTCACCAAGGTAAGCCCATGCTCCAATGCTGTGGCCGCGATCAAGCCATCGGCCATGCTGAGTGGATGGCCCACGACCTGCCGCTGTCCGCTCAGTACGCCCCACCGCTCGGCGATGGCCTGGGTCACTTGTAGTATGCGGCCCGCGAATAACGGCATGAGTTCACTCCCCAGCCAATCCTGAAGCTGGGAGCGGCGCTTGCTTTCGGGCAGAATCGTCAACCCCTTGCGTAGTTCGCCTATCGTGACAACGCTCAGATGAAGTGCAACGTCGTCCTGTACACGAACCCAGGCATCGACCCGAGGGTCTGGGCGGGCGCGAATGATCTCTGAGGGAATATTCGTGTCGAGCAGAAAAACGCTCATAGATCGACGTCACGGCCAGGGGAAGGATCGCGGCTGAAATCCACGTCATCCGCCAAACCTCTCACTTTGGCGCATACGTCGGCCAACGTACGTCTGGGAATGGCCTCACCAGGCAGCGCGGGCGCGTTCTGCTCGGCAAGTTCGAGTAACCACCGGTCAACCGTTAGTCCGCGGGCCTGCGCCTGCTTCTGAAAGCGGGCGGCACGGTCTTCAGAGATTTCGATAGTTACGTTCATCGCTCTGCAACGCCTCTCCTTCTACAATATCGGATATACGCATCGCTGTCACAAAAAGTCAGGTTCATCCTCTGCCGCTCCCTCAAGGAGTAGGCGTTCCGGTATCGGCGGAACCAGAAAGTCCAGAAGCGTGAGCGGTCGAAGAACGGAGGATTTCTCGGGCTTGGCTCAGATCATGCGGGGCTGGGAGTGCTGCCCCTCGCATCCTTAAAATACCGGTCCGGCAACAACCAGTAAATAATCCCCGCCGAAAGCGGATGCACCAGCCCCGCCAACAGGAAAATGGGCGCGTAGGAGAAATTCTGCACGACCCAGCCCGTGCCGAGGTTCGCAAGCATGCCTCCCACCGCGCCGCCCATACCCGAAAATCCTGTCGCCGTGCCCATTTCCTGGCCCCGGAAAAGGTCGGTCGGGAGCGTTTGCAGATTCGAAACCCAGACAGCGTGCCCAAACGTCGCGAAGCACGTCGCTGCAATCGCCAGCGCCGCGGTCGGGACGAGCGGCGCCAGAATAGCAACCGGCATGCAGCAGGCGCCCATCAACATTAAGAACTTTCGCGCGCGCGGAATACTCCAGCCTTTCTCGATCAGACGGCCGGAGAGATAACCCCCGAGCACGTAGCCGACGTCTCCGAAAATGAACGGCACCCAGGCATACTTGCCAACCATCGCCAAATCGAACCCTCGCTCCTTGCGAAGGTATTCGGGCAGCCAGAAAATGATGAAGTAAATGACCGGATCGGTGAAGAACCGCGCGACGATCAGACTGTAACAGCCTCGGTGCGTGATCACTTCGGTCCATTTGACCGCACCACGGCGCGCAGGCACAGTCTCTTCGGGCGGACGCACGTGATCCTTGATCTCCGCGTATTCCTTGGCGCTCAGCCAGCGGTTCCGGTGCGGCGGCTGATAGAGAACCAGCCACGCGGCTAACCAGACGAAGCCAATCGCGCCCGTGAACAGGAACGAAAACCGCCAACCGTAGTACAGCGTGAGAAACGCGACGACCGGGGGCGCAATCGACGAGCCGACCGACGACCCTGCGTTGAAGATGCCGACTCCAAGCGCCCGGCGGTTGGCGGGGAACCATTCCGCTACGGCCTTGGCGGCGGCCGGCCAATTGCCAGGCTCGCCGAGACCGAGCAGAAAACGGCAACCCATGAGCGACCACTTTCCAACGGCCGCCGCGTGCAGCATCGCCGCGGCCGACCACGTGAAGATGAATAGGGCGAATCCGCGCCGGGTGCCGAGCCGGTCCACAAGGTAACCGGAACCCGCGTACATGATGGCATAGGCAAACAGGAAGGCCGTCACCACATGCGAGTAGTCCTGCTCGGTCATGTTGAATTCGACCCTCAGATCGCGGGAGACGATCGAAAGGGCAAGCCTGTCGGCATAATTGATCGCCGTGGCGGCAAACAGCATGCCGGCGACGATCCACTGCAGTTTCGGGATCTTCATAGTGGGGCTAATCCGTCGAAGTTAGAGTTCGCTGCCGCCGCCCTTGAAGGGATTGAATTCGGTCGCGTAATCGTACACGTCCACGCCTTCCTTGCGTTTGAGGAAATTGACGATGAGGTATGTGACCGGCGTGGCGGCGGCTTCGTAGGCAACCTTGGCGAGATAGCCGGAGAGAATCAGATTGCCGATCAGCGCGGCGCTAAGCGTGCCTCCGAAGGCGAGGACCATCACAATGGTTGTGTCCACGAACTGGCCCACGGCGGTCGAGCCGATCGTACGCATCCATAGACGCTTGCCGTTCGTGAGGACTTTCATCTTGGCGAGGACGAACGAATTCGCGAACTCACCAGCCCAGTACGCAATGAGGCTCGCGCCCACCAGGCGCGGCACGAAGTTGAATACCGTGGCGAAAGCTCTCTGGTCTTCCCAGCCCGGGGCCGCCGGCAGCGCCACCGATACAAGGCCCATGAGGGCGAGCAGGCCGGAGGCGAAGAAGCCGATCCAGATGGCGCGGCGCGATGCTCCGTAGCCATAAACTTCCGTAAACACGTCGCCGAAGATGTACGCAATGGGGAACAGAAGCTGCGCTCCGCTAACCCGAAACGGGCCGATGGCGACAATCTTCGGGGCGATCAGATTCGAGACGAGCAGAACGACGACAAAGGCGTGGACCAGGAGGTCGTAGTAGTGGAAGCGCCGCCAATCCGGCGCGGCGACGTGGGGAGCTATCTCGGAGGTGAGTGACATGTATCACTCGATTGTAGTTCCAGATTCGAGTTCGCGATAGAGCGCCCGCTGCTTTTCACCCAGGCGCGTCCAGCCGAACCGGTCCCGGGCGTATTGCCGGGCGGCATGGGCCATTTTGAGACGGGCTCCGCGGTCTTCCGCCAGACGGACGACGGCGTCGCAAAAAGCCTCCGACGCATCGGCAATCATGACCGTAATCCCCGCTTCGAGGCCCAGTCCGGCGCATCCGCAAGAAGTCGAAACTACGGCGCGCTGCATCGCGATCGCTTCGAGGACCTTCAGATTCGTGCCGGCCGAAACGGTGGTTGGAACCACGACGAGGTTCGCCTCTTCATAGAACGGCAGCATGTCGCCGACGAATCCGTGGATGCGGATTCGGGAGTCTTGAGACACATCGAGCGCGGCTTCCCGCAAGTACCGCTCATGTTCGGGACCCCCGACCGCCGTGAACGTCATTTCCGGGAAACGCGCCCGCAACTCGGGCCACACTTCGCTCACGAAAAAGCGGAACGCGGAGAGATTCGGGAAATGGCGGAACGAACCTACGAAGAGGAGATTCATTCCAGGCGGCTCGGCCTCAGGAGTGGGGCGATCGAAATCCGCGCCGTTCTCAATGACGCGGATCGCCGCCTCACCCACGGCGCCTCCAAGCAGCTCCGCGTCCTTCGAAGACATGACGACCACGCGGCGGAATCGCTTCACCACCCGTTGCTCAAACCGGCGCCAGCGGAAATAATCCCACCACGAAGAAAGCCTCCGCTCGCGGGCGTGCATTTGTGCATACAGATCGAAGGTGATGTCGTGCTCCACAAGAATGCCGCCGCCGTAGCCGGCGAGCTGTGTGTATTCCACCTGAAGCAAGTCGACCGGATGCTCACGGAGCGCCCTGCGCATCGCCGGACAGGTGAACTCGGCAACTTCAGGCGGACGGAGTGTGCTCCAGCGCGGCTTGCGGTACAGAGGCTTCTCCACCAGCACAACTTTCGAACAGAAGGGGAGCAGGCGCTTGTAATCGTCCTCGGACTGATTCTCCGTGAACGAGAAAAGCAGGATGTCGAAGTTCCGCGCCGTTTCGCGGATCAGGTGGAACATTCGCACCGCGCCCCCGTGCGACAAAGGAAACGGAAAGTAGGGCGTAAGAATACCGACGGTGCGCCGTAGCGGCGATGGCGCACGGCCCTCGATCACGCGCGTTTCGCCGCCGTTCAGGGATCGCGACCAGGGGCGGAGAAAGATGCGGTCGAAAGGCACTCCCCGCAAGAACAGCCATGAAGCCATCCAGCATTCCAGGCGCAGATGATAGCGCTCCAGGCGAGTGTTAAACGCGAGGATCCTGAACGGCGCGAGCAGGAAGGCGGCGCGCCGCAGCGGATGGGGATCGGCGGTGAAGAGCACGGGCGCGAGTCCAATACGCAGCGAACGGAATGCGCGGCGCAACTCGCGGAGATTGGCGGCTTGAATGACAACCGCGCCCGAAACTTCCCGAGCCTCCGTTGAAACCACGAAGTGACGCCGGCCGGGCTCGAGCCGTCGTATCTCCTCCACCATGCGGGCTGCCAGGGTGTCGGGGCCGCTCCAAAAGCTGACGACGACCGCCTCAGGGTCCTTTCCGAGCAAGCGGAACCAGGCTGCCTTGAGGCGGCTTTTCAACGCGCGGGCGCTCCAATCAGTTGCTCGTAGCTTTGGTGCGCGCTTCGTGAAATGGATTCCCAGCTAAATCGCTCTTCGACGGTGCGGCGCGCGTTCACGGCGATCGCCGCCCGAGCAAGCGGGTCTTCCAGCAGGCGGCAGACAGCGTCCGCGAAACCGGCGAAATCGCCCCGAATCAAAATATTCCGGCCGTCCTTTAGACCCAACCCAGCGCAACCTACCGGTGTTGAAACCACGGCTTTGCCCGCGGCCATGGCTTCCATCACCTTAATGTTCGTGCCGGCGGAAACGAGCAGCGGGACCACAACCACCGCGGCCCTCGCGTAGAGTGGACGAAGGTCCTCGACGAATCCGTAAACTTCGATCGACGGATGCGAGATCTCCCGCCAGTACTTCGTGTGTTCGGGGCCGCCCACGACGCGCAGCCGCGCCTGCGGAAATCGCGCCCAGACGCGGGGCATCACTTCCTGGAACAGCTTCTCGAGACCGATCACGTTCGGCTTGTGGCGGAAGGACCCGACATAGAGTATTTCGGGCGCGGGCGTGGGCTCATCGCCCGGAACGAATCTGGCGATGTCGGTTCCGTTAGGGACGGTGATCGTCGTTTCCGCGGGACTGCCTTCCTCGATCGCACGCAAGCGATCGTCGTCCGACATGGTCCAGATGTTTCCGCAATCTCGAAAACAGCGGCGCTCGAAAGCCAGCCACCGTTCGTATTCGGCGGTGCGCGCCGGGTCCGGATCGTTCCGTGCATACTGCCGATAGAGGCTGAAGGTGAGATCGTGCTCCACCAGTATGGAGGGCACATGCGGCGCGGCCTCACGGAAACGGGCCATGTGAGTGTATTCGACTTGCAAGATATCGACGCGGCGTTCGCGGCAAAGTACGGCGATCAGAGCGTTCATGCTGCGCGACTCATGTTCGCGCACCTGCGCCGGGAGCGTCTCATCCCGGCTGGCGCGCTCGTCGCGGTCGACGACGTAGACTTCTCTGAAAACTTCGTGCAGTTTGCCGTAGTGCACCCGGTCGCCCTTCTCATGGAAGCTGGCAAGCAGGAAGTCCACTGTTCCGGAAAGCGCGCGGCAAAGATTGTAGATGCGAACGGCGCCGCCGTGCGAGAGCGGATAGGGGAGGTAAGGCGAAACTACGAGAATCCTGGTTCGGCCTGCACGGACGGGAGCGGGCATGCGGTCCTGTGCGATGCTGCCGCAGGCAAGACTGGGCTGGCGCGGGCCGATCGCGCGCAGTTGCGGGTCGCGCAAGGTGCGGGTAATAAACTCAGCGTCCTCCAAAGGCCAGTGCGGCGAGGGTTTCAGCTCGCGGGCGCCGCCCATGCCATAGGATCGCCAGCCGGCGGCGGCCGCTTTCCAGAACAGTATCATGCAGGCGGTCCCCGCGGCGAAGGTGCGAGGCAGCCCGAGGGCCGCAAGCTTCGACCGGTCGATTAGCATCGCGTCGGAAACCGGCGCCAGTGTCTGGCTGAATTCGCCGGGCTGCAGCGCCCGGAAAGGCGAGGTCGGGAAAATCTCCGAGCGCCAGTCCCGGTAGGCGGGTTGCCGGGACACGGCGAATGTCCGCGGGTCTTCGAAGGGCGCCAGAAGGCCGATCGCCACGTCCTCGGGAGCGCCTTCTGCGTCCCCTTCGAGCAGCAGTATCCAGCGGCGTGTCGAACTGTTCACCGCGCGTTCGAGTTTGTCGCGGTTCCACTGCCTTTGACGATAGCGGAAGACGGTAACGCCTTCCCCCTCCGGCGCGGGAGCGGTAAGCTCGAGCGGCTCCGAGCCATGAAATCTCGCAAATGCGTAGTGCAAGGCGAATCCGGCCCCTTTGGAGGCGATCAACAGCAAGAGCAGCCAATCGCGCACCGACTGCGCGGCGTCATGGGCGCGATGCGCGATATGGCGCAATACGGATGCGGGTGTGACCGCGAAATAGTCGCCGCTTTCGTTGTGGATAAGCGTCCGCAAAGGCCGCATCAGGAGGGGCGCAAGCTTGAGCGTCCAAGGTCCGCCTCTTCCGTGCCAGGCAGCCACGGACAGCGCAACCCACATCGGCCCTAGTTCCTTTCCCGCGCGCGCGATCAGCGCCGCCGCGTCCGGCTCCACGCAGACGTATTCGCAGAGCGCGGCGGTCTCGGGCCCGGGAGGCGCGATTCCAAAATACCAGACGGGAATGCCGGGCGCTCCGTTCCCGACAAACGTCACCGCTTCCTCGCAGGCGAATACCGCGATCACTTTCCGGCTGCCGCCGCGCCATCCGGTTTTCAGGCGTTCCCGCCAATGCGCCGCCAGGCGGCTGAGCGTGCCGGGAAAGTAGTCTCCGTATTCGTTTCGAAACAGAGTCCGGAAGGGTGGGATCAGGAATGGCGCCAACTTAACCGGCCATCCACCTCGCGTTCCGCTCCAGTTCGCGACCGACAACGCGACGGTCACGCTCCACAGCTCCCTCTGCGCCCGTAACAGAAGTTGGCCTGCTTCGGGTTCGACGAAGACTCGCTCGCAGAGCGCCGCGGCGCCGGCGCGGGGCCGTGTGAGGCCGAAATACCAGATGGCCGCTTCGGGCGCGCCGCACCGTACGTACTCTACCGCATCCTCGCAGGCGAATACTGCGACTATTTTGCGATCGCTCTTCCCGCTTATTTGAAAGAAGTCCCTAAGTATCCCGCGCATCCCCCAAACCCCGTTACGCCGCCAGAGAAAAAAGCTCCACCCACCCCCCGAACGCGCTTTAGACATTAGCTCTATCTTGACACCGTACGCGGTCCGAAGAAAGGGATTCCTTGTACTTCGGTACTAGAACCGGGCAGAAGTGTCTAACGCGGATTCTCATCAATTTGGCCAACCGGACTGGGATGCCGAGGACAAGGGGCAGTGCAGTAAAGGATTGCCTCCCAAGCCGCCTCAAACGGCTGGCGAGCCGGTTTTGCGGGTTCAGCGGCTCTTTGATGAGGTTTGCCGATCGGTTAGACTTACGGCATGAAGTGCGCGCGGAATATCGGAATAGTGTTTCTGCTGATCGCGGCGGCGGCGCGAACGCAGACGCTCGATAACCGGTCGTTGAACGGAAGATACTTCTTCCGGCACATACAACTATCACCGGATGCGAACGGGGCCTGGGGCGGCGCTCGCAGCATGCTCGGAACCATGACGTTCGATGGCGCGGGCAGCCTCTCTTTCACGGGCCGGCAGAATATCAATACAGCGGCCGCCGTTCCGGTGAGCGGCTCGGGCACGTACGCCGTGACTCCCGCCGGCCTGCTGACCATGACGAATCCGCAGCAGCTCGGCGGGACGATCAACGCCCGCCTGGGAGAGGGCGCAGTCATAGGTTCCAGCACCGAGATTACGGACAACGCCTACGACCTTCTGATTGCGATTGCCGCGCCCACGGCCGCCGTTGGAAGCGCGGCGCTCAATACAAGTTATTGGGCGGGCACGCTCGAGTTCCCGCTAGGCGCAACCTCCGCGGTAAGGAGCGCGTTCTTCAAACTCTCCGCCGATGGCGCGGGAAAGTTCGCGACGTTCACGCTCTCCGGGCATGCTTCGAATCAGGGCCACGTTCCCATCAGTCAGACGGTGAACGGCGCGACCTATATTCTTTCGGCCGATGGCAGCGGCTCGGCTGCGCTTCCCGGCGCGAGTCTGCTTGCGGCGGACAGGAACCTCTACATCTCCCGCGACGGCGCCTTCATTCTGGGCGGATCGACTGCCGCCGGCGCACACGACATCTTGATCGGCATTCGCGCTCCCACGAATGCACAAACGGCCGCCGATTGGAGAGATCGCTATTGGACCGCAGGCATGCGAGCGGGCGGCAGGATCGAAATCTCGGTTGGCGCGGTAAGCTCGAACGGCGCGGGAAAGCTGCTCTCGGCGCGCCGCATCCGCGGCTTCGGCGTGGGACTTGTGGACTACACGGGCGTCACCGGATACACCTTGAACGCGGATGGCTCCGGAACCTCGCAGTTGTCGAAAGCCGCCATCGGCGCGGGCGGAAACGCATTTCTGAGCGCGGCCGTCAGCGCGGCCGATCCCGGAGCTTATGAATTATCCTTCGGCGTGCGCATGCCGCCGCTTTCAGGAACCGGAGTGTACATCAACCCTCAGGGGATAGTGAACGCGGCGGGGTTCGCCCCTGCCGGAAATCCGGTGGCGCCCGGAGAATTCGTCACCATTTACGGTTCAGGCCTTGCTTCCGCGACGCAGGTGGCGTCGGCCCCGCCCTTCCCCGTCTCCGGACTCGCCGGCGTCACGGTGCTCGTCAACGGCCTGCCGGCCCCGGTTTACGCCGTGAGCCCGGGAAGTATCAGCGCGCTGATTCCATTTGCGGCAACCGGAACCAAGGCGACGGTCGTCGTGAACAACAATGGAACCAACTCCAACGCGGTGGACGTGCCACTGACCAAGACCGCGCCCGGGATCTTCGCGCTCGATTCGTCGGGGTCGGGCGCCGCGGCGGTGCTGCATGCCGATTTTTCCGTTGTGAAACCGGAGAGCAAGGCAAAGCGCGGCGAAACCGTTCTGGTGTTTCTCACCGGCCTGGGCGCGGTGTCGCCGCCGATCGCCGATGGCGCGGCCGCGCCGGCGTCTCCGTTGAGCCGCACTTCCGCGCCCGTGACGGTCTACGTGGGCGGCGTGCAGCTCGTCGCTTCCGATATCGCCTACTCGGGCCTCGCGCCCGGATTGCCCGGCCTCTATCAGCTGAACATCCGTATTCCGGCGGCGGTAATACCGGGCGATGCGGTGCCCCTGGCAATCGAGACCGCTGAGGCGTTTCACGATCAGGTGGATATCGCCGTCGCCCCCTGATTTCGGCCGCCGACGGCTACCGCGAATCGCCGCCACCCGTTCGGCGCCGCCGCTTCGACGCAGGCGCGAAGCTCTTCAGGAACACGGGCCGCGGCTGCATGTTCTCCGGAACGCCGCGCCTAGGCAAGTACCTCGAGAATTATCGCCCAGGGTCTCCGCCCATATCGATACGAGCGTTCGAATGGCGCGAAACTGCTCGCGTCCGGTATCGGCTGCTCCCGTCTTGCGACCCGATCGCCCAGCCACACGCACGGAGCAAGTCCAACTTTTTGAAAAGACGAGCCGATTACACAAAAGCTGTTAACGGCGCCGTGGTATGATTTTGATAACGACGGAGGGTGATAGGTGCTGGTAGTTGTTCTCTTAGTTACCTTATTTCTTGCCGTATCGTTTGGTCAGCCTGCGCTGATTCGCGAGCCCGTCGGCGGTGCGGTCCGCACCTATCTCGGATCCTCGCAAGCTACAGTGCAACCCGTAACACCCAACCAAGATCTGCTGGTTGCGGTTCTCGCGGACCAGCTTAGTGAAGAGGACTTGAAGCGTCTGCGCGCCGGACTCCTAGCTTTCCATCAAGCTAACCGCTCGGCGCCGTTGCGAATTGCCGTGGTCACCGGCCAAAATATTCAATTTGCCGGTCCATTCCGCACTCGCCAACAATTACAGGCGGCCCTGCGAGAGATGCAGTCAGCAGCCAGCCCGGCCGCGGAGCCTGTGAACGCCGCCCGTTTCTATACGTTCCTGGCCTCGCTCGCTCCGCGGATGGGAGCGGACTGGTCCGCGGTGGTCCTGGCGGCGCGCTGGCCGGCCATCGACCCCGCCTTACGCGAGTACGCCCAAACTTTCCTTTCGCTGCCCTTTCGAGCTCAGCGGGTGAGAGTGGCTATCTGGTCCCCGGGGGAGAGCCCTCACGAAGCGATGGCGGCCGTATCCTCTTCGACCGGAGTTCCCGCGAGCCCCACCCAGCTTGAAGATCTGCTGGAATCCTTCCTGGCGCCTGCGGAAGGACTCGCCGAAGTCTCCTGGCCCTCGCCAGCCATTGGCGGAGGTTTCCGCATCTATGCCGCGGATCTCGGCGGCGCCTCCGTTCCGGCCGCGGCCCTGTCAACCGGCGCACAGTTGCCCGATATCGAAACTTACGGGTTGCTGCGCCAGCGGGTGCGGGAGGCCGGGGAAATCCTGTCCGCGCCGGATCCGGGTCCCGAGAAGACACGCGCCGCGATCGGCTTCCTCGCCGAGGCCTTACGGATCAATTCCCGCGACGGCGAAGCGCTCGATCTGAGCGTCGGCTTGTACCGCCGCCACAAGGACTACAAGACTGTCGCGGCCCTGCTGACGGTGCGGACCGAGTTAATCCCGCCCGATGGAGAGCTATTCGCCGATCTGGGCCGCAACCGGTTTCTGGCGGGCGATGGCGCGGGCGCGGAGACGGCGTTGATGCGCGCGAGAGAGTTGAACGCCGGCGGCGCGCAGGTAGCCGAGGATCTCGCGCACATCCTCCTGGGGCGTAAGGACGACCGTGGCGCGCTCCCGTTTCTCGAAGAGAGTCTGGCGGCGGGCCCCGCCAATCGACCGCTCTGGTTCCTGCGGGCGGAGGTCTCCGAACGGCTGGGCGACTGGAAGCGGCAAGCCGATTCGGTCGAACGCGCGCTCGCGCTTGGGGATGATCGCCTCGATGCCAGAACCAAGCTGGTACGCCTTTACCTGGATCGAGGCGCGCCCGCGCAAGCCCTGCCTCACGTGCGCCTGGTGGCGGCCAAACTTCCCGACGCGGCAGCGGTGCGCGCCACGTATGCGGGCTTCCTGGACGAACTTCGCCTGCCCGAGGAAGCTTTGGCGGCATGGCGCCAAACGATTCAGTCCGATCCGGCCTCTGAGACCGCGCACTACCGCGTAACCCGCCTGTTGATCGGCAAGGACGCCCTTCCCGACGCCCTGAAGGCAGCGGAAAACGGCATCGAGGCGGCGC
Source organism: Candidatus Sulfopaludibacter sp. SbA3 (assembly GCA_945893365.1). Classification (GTDB taxonomy): domain Bacteria; phylum Acidobacteriota; class Terriglobia; order Bryobacterales; family Bryobacteraceae; genus SYKU01. The sequence goes on from CAMDED010000015.1 coordinate 14,611, forward strand.
CGCAATCGGCGCGCCTGCACCTGGCCAAGTCCGAAATCGAGGAAAAGGGGGACTTCTACCTGGCGCGGCGCACGTTGCGCAGGTTCGCGCCTTCCACGAAGGACATCCCGCTGCTGACCCGGATCGCGGAGATGGAAGACGAATCGGGCCCCGAGGCCGCGCGCTGGTACCGCGCGCTCGCGGAGGCTCTGCCGGCGGATCGGGTGGAGCAAAAGAAACAGACGCTCGATCGTGGGCTGGCCGTCTCGCTCCGCGATGGCGACGCCGGGCAGACAGCTTGGTTCGCGGCGCAACTCCAACCGGGCCCCGCCGCCGGAAGTTCGGAAACGGCAACGGCATCGGCAGGCGTTTGGGTCCCTGGCGGCACGGCCGCTCTGGCGTTTATCGCCCGAAGCAGGGAGACTTCGTCCGGCCGGTTCCTCGTGGATTACGCAGACGCGCTCGCCAGCCGCACGGATCTCGCGGTCGTAAAGCGGACCATGTTGTCCGTGCAGGAGCATTTCAAGCGCGTCGCCGCTCTACAGGCCGCGGGGCCCCGCAAGGGGAATCGGACGCTGCTCGCGCTATCCGTCAAGGATAAGAAAGCGGCAAAGGACGCCGAGCGAATACTGGACCTCCTCGGCTGGAGGATGCGCTCCTCGAAGGGTGGCGTCACGCTGGAAGCCGCTGAAAAGGGCGACAAGGCCAAGCGCCAGGAGACCGCTTCGGCGCTGGCCATCGACGAAGTCGGCATGCAGGCGGCGCTCGAGGAGGGGAAACCGTTCCAAATCGAGATCCAGGACGACTGGGTGCCCGTGCTCTTCGGTGAGCAGGCATGGCGATCCCAATTCTATTCCAAGGCGGCGACGCCCGGCGGTCTGCCGGAGGCTATGGCGATCGATCAGCGCCTGGCTGCCGTCTACGCCGGCCTCAGCGCCATGGACCTCAAAACGGCTTCGATGATAGCGGCTCCGGGACTGAAGACGCTTGTCGAGAAATATTCGGGATTGCTGCACCGCTACGCTTCTGCGATCGTACTCGAAAGCGGCCGCGCCGCGGTTCCCGGCGGTCCGCCCGCCGACCCGTCCTGGATCAAGTTGGCCGGCGCCGATCCGCGCCAGCCCTCGGCATTCTTCGCCGCCTTGCTCGCCAAGGACGACGGCCGCCTGCTCCAGTTTTACGCCACTCTGGCGCAGCTCGACGCCGGACATCAGCGTTTCTTCACCCGCACGCCGCAGCGCACCGCAAAATTCTACGAGTTGTTCCGCGACGCCCCGGAAATGGAAACCAAGGCGGGCGGGTTCTTGCGGAACAGCGCGTTCATCGAATTCCTGGGCGAAGTGCCTCTCGACGGCCAGGGCAACGTGGACTTTCCCGGCAGCCCGGAAGTTTGGATGGTCGTGAAGGGACACTCGGGTTCGGTAAACCGAGCCGCCAAGATGCTGAAAAAGGTGAAAAAGTCGGTGGCGCCGGATGTGGAAGACGAGATTCTGCTCCGGCTCGCGCGCATCCGCTATTCGATCGGCGCCGGGAAACGCACCGAGCTCGACAACTTCGTTGCGTTGACGCGCCTGGACGCCCATCGTTCCGAACCTCTCGACGAAGCCGCCGCCGTGATCCTCGCGCAGAACTTCGCGATCCACGAAGCGGCGTTTCCCTATTTCGACGTCATCACCGGATTGCAGTCTCAAGACTACCAGTCGTTCTTTTCTCTGGCGGACAAACTGCAGCCCTTGCCTACGTTGGACCAGAATCCTATCGTGGGCCTGCTGCATGCGCTGATCGAAATCGTGTCGATCGGACAGCAGACGGAGTCGCTCACCGAAGATCAAGCGGCGGGCTTGTTCCGAAAACTGTGCGAGCGTTTTCTGGCCGCCGGATCGCCGGCCGAATACGGGCGGGCGGCGCTTGACCTTACGCGCGAAATCCTGAGCCATGCGCCGAGCGGCGAAAACGGTCCCGACGCCGCCATGCGGGTCTTTCTGTTGAAGCGGCGGCCGCCCAGTTGGATCGAGGTAAACGGAGCGGCTCGGGAGGTGGATTTTTCGAAGACGCGCCACGCCGATTTTATCCACGTACTCGAGATCCAGAAGGCGCCTCCGCTCGCCGCGCTGCTGGCGATGGACGACGCCGCGAAAAAGCTGGCGTCGCTCGCGGGACCGCCCGCCTTGCAGATCAAGGCGCTCGAGTCCGCGGCCTCCGGATTGGCCGAACTGGAAATCCCCAAGACCTCGCGGGGGCGGGAAAAGCATCTGTTAGAGAGCTTCCAGACCAGGCAGCTCATCCAGACGTTGTCGCGAATCCGCCAGCGTACCGCAAAGAAGAAGCTCAACCCCAAGGATCTTGAAGGCCCAATTCAGGAGTTGATGACCGAACTCGCGCCGCAGATCGAGTTGGCGCTCGCGGGAATTGTGTACGCCTTCTACCTGCGGCCCGGCGACCTGGTGGTCTCCGAAGATCCGCTCCTGTTGAGAAAGCACCAGTTTGTGGAAGTCTCCGCCGCGGTCAAGAGCCGCTCTGTCTTCCTGGCGCCATACATGTCGTCGGGAAATGAGCAGTGGGCGAGTCGTCTAAGTGGCGGTTTCGCCTCGTTCGCCGAGTTGGCCGGACAACTTACGGCGTCAACCGCGCGGCTCATGGAGGAGTCCTTGGAGCCGACCGCGAGGAGCCAGATCGGCTCCTTGCGAACCACGGACTGGAGCAAGCTGCAAGACGGCGACCTGCGTCTGGCATCTCTCAAGATCCTTGTCGCCCGCGAGTGGGTCGTCCGCTCCGCCGCCGCGAATGCGCTTCGTGAGGGGCTGGCTGTGGACACTCTCGGTCTACTCTCGCTGACGCGCCGCGCGGACCTGCTTCACGGCATCGGCGCGGAGGGGTGGAAGACGGTGTGGAAGGCGCTCACGCTGAGCGATCTGTATTTCCTCGGCGACCGGTATCTCCAGCGGTTCGCGGCCGATCCCTGGCAATCGCCGGTCACGCGGGCCCTGCGGCGGCATGTTGCCGTAAACGATGGGGCGCGGCTGCACTGGCTGGGCGCGAACCTGGGATCCCTCTTCGATTGCAGCCATCCCCATCTGCGCTCCATGGCGCCCTACGAGGAGTACGAACGGTACATGTTCCCCGGAAAGCTCGCCGCGCGCTCTTCCGAATTCAAGCTGTACCTGGCGCTCTACTTTCACCGCGAGGGAATTCCCGCGGCATCCATGGGCGCCGTCGCCGAGCCGCTGGCCATCGCGCTGCTTCGAGATTTGAAAATGGCCGGTCTCCGCGACTGGCGCGCCACGCTCGCCGCGTTCGACGCCCTGGACGGCAAACTATTGGAAGGAGTCCTCACAAAACCATGACGGCATGCACAAGAATTCCGCCGACCTTCGCTTTCCTGGCCTGCGCCCAGTGCCTGGCTCAGAATCCGGAGGTGGTGTTCCAGTCCAAGACCCGTCTAGTTGAAGTCTATGCTACGATCTCCGACCGCAACGGACGGTTCCTGGATGGGCTGCGCCGGGACCAGTTCGAGCTGCGCGATAACGGCTCGATAGTGCCGTTGTCCGCCTTCGAGGAGCATGCCTCAGGAGTGTCGTGCGCCATCCTGCTGGACACCACGGGAAGCATGGCCGAGGCGTTACCAGTCGTAAAGAACGCGATCGTCCGGCTAATCGACGCCCTGCGTGACAACGACAATGTCGCGGTCTACAGCTTCAGCAACACGCTGGTGAAGCTTCAGGACTTCACCTCCGACAAGGCGGCCGCCAAGCGCGCCGTCTTACGCACGCGCGCCGCGGGAGGCACCGCGCTGTTCGACGCGATCTCCGCCTTGGCCCGCGAGATCGCTCCCCAGAACGGCAAGAAGGCCTTGGTCGTGTTTACCGATGGGTCCGACAATCTCAGCTTCCTGCGGGCCGATGCCGCCATCCGCCGCGCGAAGAAGTCCGGAATACCGGTTTATACCGTGGCTCAAGGCGATGCGCTGAAGAACGCGAAGCTGAGGAAGGAGCTCAAGGAAGTCTCCAAGCTGACCGGAGCGGAATCCTATTCGGTGCACAGGCCCAAGGAAATCGCGGCGGTATTTCAGGACATCGTCCAGGACCTGCACCACACTTACCTCTTGGCCTACAACGGGCCTCCTAATGAAGATCAGCGCTGGCGCACCATTCAACTTGTTGTACGGGGGGTGAAGGATTACCGCGTTCGGGCGAGGGAAGGATACTTCTCCGAGTGAGATCTTCAGTCGTTCCGGCCGGCTAAACATCCGAATTCCACCAGCGGCAACCCGGGGCTGCGAGGCCAGTTCGGGAGGCCGGGGCCCACGAAACTTCTTGAAATACGCGGAATGCAGGCGGGTTCGAGACTGTCCGCTTCCCTCGATTTCGGGTTTTGGGGCGGAGCGGTCCTGATTGGTCCGGACGATGACGGGGTGCGGCCCATACCCGGGTCCGGCGCAGGCGCAGGAATTCGATGCCGTTCACGCCTGTCATCGGCAGGTCGCGAATAATCGCCGCGGGTTTCGAAGCGGCCGCGGCCGCCAGCCCTTCATCCGCGCTCGGCAAACTCAGCGCGGGGTCTTCCAGGCGGCCGAGCGCCGCTTCCGTCACTCGTACTCCAGTAGAGCAGCGAGCCGATCGCTATGGAGCCACTGCCGGCGTCAGGGCAAAACCCGCTTCGAGCTCAACTCCACAGGCCATCTTAATCTTCACTGTGCTGAAACCATTTTGCATCCGCGCCGCCGAAAGCCCGACGTGATAAGGTTCCGCCATCGAGCGCCGATGGGGAATATGTTCACAGCCGTCAAGGCTTCCCTTCGGCGCAGCCTTTGGCTGCTTCGACGCCCCAAGACCGTGGAAAAACGAACTTGACGCGAGGGGAAAGGTTTGATAGTGTTTTCCCATTAGAAGCATCGGGGTCAGTCCACGTTCCGCTGGCGCCGCTCCAACTCGGTGTGAACGCAAACTCTTAGGTGGGAGGAAATCTCGTGAACTTTCGTCTCGTGCGCGGACCTATTGCTCTCTCGGCTCTATTTCTGGCTTTTGTCGTACCCGCGCTTCCGCAGCGCGCCGACCGGGCCACTGTAACAGGAATCGTCAGCGATCCGACCGGGCATAGCATTCCCGGCGCGATCGTAAAAATAAAGAGCGACGACACCGGAGTCGTCACCGACCTCACTACGAACGACTCCGGCGTCTACTCGTCACCCTCGCTGGTTCTCGGCGCCTACACCATTACCGTCGAGTCGGCGGGCTTCAAGACTACCGTTCGCGCCGGCATTCGTCTGGTCGGCGGCCAGATCTTCCGGCAGGATATCGGACTCGAGCTCGGGGCGGTTTCGGACCAGGTTACGGTCATCGCTTCGGCCGAAATCCTAAACACGACAAACGCCGACGTCACGCATATTGTGGACGAAAATTACTACCGGAATCTGCCGGTCGTCATGGGCGGCGACATCCGCCTCGCCGAGGCGCTGTTGCAAATCCAGCCCGGCTTCACTCCCATGAAGCCGAACGGCGATCCGATGTTCCGCGGCAGCGCCTTCAGCTCACGCTTGAACGGCGGTCAGGTTCAGGCCGCGGAGAACTTCTTCGACGGCGTGGCTTTCGGTTACGCTTCGGGCCACAACGGGAGCCAGGAGTCCGGCCCTCCCATCGAGAGCGTCAGCGAGATGAAGGTCACCACTTCAACGTTCTCGGCGCAGTACGGCCATTCGAACGGAGGCACCATCGAGTACACCTCGAAGTCGGGCACCAAGGACCTGCACGGAAGCTTTTACGAGTACCTCGCCAATGACGCCCTGAATGCCCGCGGGTTCTTTCCCGACAAGGCGTCCAAGGTTCGAAGCAACGCCTTCGGCTTCACGGTCGCCGGCCCTGTATTTATCCCCAAAGTGTACGACGGGCGCAACAAGACGTTCTTCTTCACCAACTTCGATTGGTTGAAGTATCGCTCAGGCGTCCTCCCCGGTTTCGGCAATACGACTCCGATCGACGCCTTTAAGCAGGGCGACTTCAGCGCGCTGCTCGGTTCGCAGGTCGGCGCCGACGCTCTCGGCCGTCCGATCCTCAGCGGGCAAATCTACGATCCGACGACCACGCGCCTGGTGAACAACATTCCGGTGCGCGATCCGTTCCCCGGCAATCGCATCCCGGCGAGCTTGCGCAGCAACGTAGCCAATCAGCTGGTGCCGTTGATGGTGCGTCCGGACCGCGCCGGAACCGCTCTGAACGTGGCGGGCAACCCGGCGGGCGATCAAACCTGGATCGGCGACTTCCGCACGCTCGTCTTCCGCGTGGACCATCAATGGTCCGATAAGTTCAAAACCAACACCAGCTTTTTCTGGCCGAAGCGTCCCGCGATCCGCAATTGCGGCGAGGTTGGCGGCTGCGTCACTCAGTTCGACGCGCGCGTATCGCCGGAAAAGAACGATCAGTACATCGGTAACGGTTTCTACCAGCGGATTGCGACGCAGCACGCCACCCAGCAGTTCGATTACGTGATCAAGAACAATCTTCTGTATCACGCGACCGTATCCTGGGACCGCTGGTTCATGGGCGGCACGCCGCTCTCGGCTGGCGTGGGCTGGCCCGACAAGTTGTGGGGCGCCGACAAGAGTGGGATTCTCGACAAGACGGCAGGCCCTCCGAACATGACGTTCACGGGGAATATTCCGTACACGCAGCTCGGCATGCAGTGGATCGGTTTCGGTTTTGAAGCCATTAACCGCTGGCAGTTCGCCAATGACCTGACTTGGGTAAAGGGCAGGCATTCGATCAAAGTAGGACTCGAATCCAGGCTCCACCAGTTTAATTTCCATGGATGGGCCACTTCCACCGGAGGCTCGTTCAATTTCAGCCGTCTCGGCACGGGCGGTTATGACGCCGCGGGCAATAGCCTTGCCTCGACCGGGGATCCGTTCGCCTCGTTCCTGCTCGGCCAGGTTCAGACCGCCAACTACACGATTCCGTCCTTCACCACCTTCAACGGCAGATTCCTGTCGACGTACATCAACGACGACTATAAAGTGACCAGCAAGCTGAATTTGACCCTTGGCATGCGCTTCGACTACCAGGGACCGTGGACGGAGCGCTTCGACCGGTTCTCCACGTTCAGTCCGTCGACTCCCAACCCGGGAGCGGGCGGGCGGTTGGGCGCACTGATATTCGCCGGCAAAGGAACGGGGCGGACGGGATCCCGCACTTTCGACGAGATTCCAGCCGATGCCTGGGGTCCGCGCCTTGGATTTGCCTACAAGGTTACCGACAAGACTGTGTTCCGGGGGGGATACGGAATCTACTATGCCGGCGTCACCTTCGGACAGGGTGGCAGACCCACCATCGGATTCGAGGGGAATCCCACCGCGCCGAACCTGACGAACGGCCTCTATCCGGCGTTCAGCCTGGATAACGGTTTTCCGACTAATTTGATAAGACTGCCGCCATTCATCGACCCGACGTTCTCGAACGGGACGGCGCCCGTAGGATATCCGGCGGACGGCCTGATTCAGCCGCGATACCAGAACTGGTCGTTCACCTTCCAGCGTCAGATCGGCAAGGACATGGTAATCGACGTTTCCTACATCGGCAACAAGGGAACCCGGCTGCCGCACAACCCGCAGTTCCTTGGACCCGGCTATAACATGAACGACCCGAAGGTCTTGGCCCTCGGGACCGCCGTGCTCCAGTCCGACATCAATTCGACCGCGGCCCGCAACGCCGGAATCACCTCTCCTTATCCGGGGTTCACCGGAATCGTGGCGCAGGCTCTCCGGCCGTACCCGCAGTATCAGGCGATCGAGTATCGCGACGTGCCGGTCGGGACGAGCCGGTACAGCTCCATCCAAACGAAACTGGACAAACGGTTCTCGAATGGGCTGCTGTTCCGGACCTTTTACACGTGGTCGGAGCTGCACAATAACCGCGCCGAGAGCGGTCAACGCGGCGGCGCCGGCGTGCAGAACCCGACCAATACCCAAGCCGGGGAGTGGGGTCTGAGCGCCGACGACGTTCCGCACGCGTTCGTGTTTTCCGGGAGCTATGAATTGCCGATCGGCAAGCGCATGACGGGGTTCCTGGGCAAGTTCCTCCAGGGCTGGACGATCAATGGCATCATGCGCTACGACAGCGGACGCCCGCAGATCATTACCATGAACAACGACTTGGCAGGTTTCCTGTTCAACACCACCAAGCGTCCTAACCTGAACACTTCAGCCGCGGGAGTGGCCAGCTTCCAGGATGGATTCGATCCCAACCGGGACCGCTACTTCAACCGCGCCGCCTGGACCGATCCGGGCCCGCTCCAGTTCGGCAATGCGCCGTCTCGCGACGGAAGTGCGCGCGGCTTCAGCAACCGGGTTGAGGACGTCAGCATCTTCAAGGTGACGACCTTTGCGGAGCGGTACAGGATACGCTTCGAAGCGCAGGCGGGCAACGTCACGAATCGCGTGATCTTCTGCGATCCGAACACCAACTTCAGCTCGGCCCAGTTCGGGCAGACCGGTTTGCAATGCAACCAGGCCCGCTCGGTTCAGTTCGGCATGAAGTTCGAATACTGATGAGCCTGGTGGGGCGCCCCCCTGGTCGAGCGCTGGATCGACGGCAGGGGGGCTCGCCCTTCAGATCGCACGACCGGCTGGTATCCTTGACACAATGAAGCGCCGCCGGTCTTCACGCCGGGATCTTCTACGTACGCTGAGCTTGGTTCCAATGGCCCGCGCCGTCGGGGCGCCCGAATCCGCGACCTTCACCGACATCGCCGCCCGGGCCGGAATCGCCCGCGCACGCAACGTCTCCGGCAGCCCTTCGGACAAGCAGTTTCTGATCGAGGAAATGGGCGGCGGCGTCGCGCTGTTCGACTACGACAACGACGGCTGGCTCGACATCTTCCTGGTCAACGGGTCGAATTTTCAGACAGCGCCAGGCGCGGCAAAGCCCACCAGCTATCTGTTCCGCAACAATCGGGACGGAACCTTCACCGATATCACCCGGAAATCCGGGCTGACTTTCTCCGGATGGGGCCAGGGCTGTTGCGCCGGCGACTACGACAACGATGGCTTCGACGACCTGTTCGTAAGTTACTGGGGCCGCAACGTGCTCTATCACAACAATGGGGACGGCACTTTCACCGACGTATCCCACAAAGCCGGTGTTGCGGGCACGGCGGATCGCTGGGGCGCCGGCTGCTGCTTCCTCGACTACGATCGCGACGGCCACCTGGACCTGTTTGTCGCGAACTACGTAAACTTCGATCCAAAGCGAGTGCCGCGGGCGGGCGGCGCGGCATACTGCCGCTTCAACGATATCCCGGTGCCCTGCGGCCCTCAAGGGCTTGCGGGCGGAACGAACCTGCTGTACCGGAATCGCGGCGACGGATCGTTCGAAGATGTATCGGAAAAGTCGGGCATTGCTAATCCGCGCGGGCCGGCGTCCGCGGAATTCGTAACGGTGAACTGGCGTCCGGCTGGATCGTATGGCATGGGCGCGACGGCGGCCGACTTCGACAACGACGGCTGGCCGGACATCTACGTCGCCTGCGATACGGCGCCGAGCCTGCTCTATCGCAACAATCGCGACGGCACTTTCCGTGAAATCGGAGTTCCCGCCGGGTGCGCCTTCGACGAGAACGGCGTGGCGATGTCGGGCATGGGCGTGGGAGCCGGCGATTATGACGGCGACGGCTGGCTGGACATCGTCCGCACGAATTTCTCCGACCAGCTCACGACCTTATACCGCAACAACGGCGACGGCACTTTCCATGACGCGAGCCTGGCCGCCGGCCTGGGCGTCAACCGGAAGTACCTTGGGTTCGGCGCCGGGTTCTTCGATTTCGACAATGACGGCTGGCAGGATATCTTTCTGGCGAACGGCCACGTGTACGCGCAACTCGCCGGCCGCAAATTGCATCTTTCTTATCGCCAGCCGAGCCTGCTGTACCGGAACCGCCGCGATGGACGCTTTGAAGATGTCTCGTCGATCTCGGGACCGGGAATTACGGCCGAACGCGTCTCGCGCGGGTGCGCCTTCGGAGATCTGGACAACGACGGAAGTGTCGAGATCGTTGTGAACAATCTCGACGGTCCGCCCTCGCTGCTGCGCAACGGCGGCGGCAATGGTAACCACTCCTTGATCGTCAAGTGCATCGGAACGCGCTCGAATCGAAGCGCCATCGGCGCTCGCGTCAAGGTGACCGCCGGCGGGCGCGGCCAGACCGGCGAAGTGATGAGCGGATCGAGCTATTATTCGCACAACGACCTTCGGCTCCATTTCGGACTCGGCTCGGCGGACAAAGCGGACCGGGTGGAGGTCTCGTGGCCCTCCGGGCTCAAGGACTCCATTGATAACGTGGATGCGAATCGGATAGTGTGGATCGAGGAGAACAGGGGCATCGTGAAGAGCGATCCGTTCCGTTCGCGAGGTGGCCGATGAAACGGCGTGGCGGTCCCTTGACCGTCGGCCTTCTATTCATAGCTGCCTGTTTCGCGCAAACGGCGGCGCCCTACCAGGAAGGTATCCGCCTTCTTCGGAATCGCGAATGGAAAGCGGCGGCCGCGGAATTAGAGCGCGCGGTAAGGCTCGATCCGAATCACGCCGAGGCGCGCCTCGCTCTCGGCTTTGCCCTCCGCGAGGCGGGCCGGCCGGAACGTGCGATGGCGGAGTTTGCCGCCGCCGTGAAACTCAACCCCGCGCTTGAGGATGCCCGGATCGCTCTGGCGCTCGCCTATCGGCAAGCGGGAAAGTTGGAAGAAGCGATCGCGCAATGCGAAGCGGCGCTGAAGAGGAATCCGAAGTCGGCTGAGGCGAACAACTGGCTCGGCGTTTTCCGCCTGCAGAAAAGCCGGTTCAACGAAGCGGCGGCCGATTTTCGAAAGGCAATCGAGCTGAAGCCGGATTTCGTCCGTGCCTGGAACAACCTGGGATCGGCCCTCGCACAGGCCGGCGATGTGGAGGCGTCCGTCGGCGCTTTCAGAAAAGCGGTTGCACTGGATGGCGCGGATCCCCAGCTTCGCATGAATCTGGGAATTGCGCTGCGGGGCAAAGGCGATGCGGACGCCGCTCTCGAAGAATTCCAGGCGGTGCTTCGAAGCGATCCGGATAACGCGGACGTACACCAGCAGTTGGCTCTCACGCTGAAGCAGCAGGGCAATCTCGGGGCCGCGGCTCAGGCCTTCGAGAAGGTTCTCACGCTGGACCCGGAGCGCCGGGAAGCCTATTACAATCTTGGAACGGTTCTGCGCCAACAGGCGGCCGCGGTTCGCCGGGGCAATCCGCCAGCGCCGATCGCACCGTCGATTGAAGCGGTTCTCCGCGAAGCCGCCGGGTCGCTCTCCCGCGGAGATCGAAAGGCCGCGCGGACCGTCCTCGAAAAGGCGGCTCTCGATGCGCCGTCCTCAGCCGCCGTATGGAATCTGCTCGGCTTTGCGCAAGGCCAGGAGCGGGATCTTACCGCGGCCGTCGCGAGTCTCAGACGCGCCGTCGAGTTGAATCCGGACATGCCGGAGGCGCACTACAACCTGGGTGTGGCGCTCTGGTATGGCGGCGATCGCGCACGCGCGCTCGAATCGCTTGAGCGGTCGATCCTGCTGAATCCGGCGGCGGCCGAAGTTCATGCGTTTCTCGGCATGGCCCGGAGGGAGGCAGGGGAACCGGATCGCGCCCGTCAAGCCCTTCAGCGAGCGATTGCGCTCGCCCCGAACCTCCCGGCTCCATACGTCGATCTCGGATTGCTTTTCCTGAACTCCGGTCGGATCGCGAAGGGCCTCGGCCAAATCGAGGCGGCGCTGAATTTGCCCGCGCCCGAGGGGCCGATCCCCGATCCGGATACGGTGATCGGGGAGCTTCGCCGCGTTCTGTCCACTGCGCCCGATGCCGCCGAAGGCCGCAACGTGCTAGGCCTGCTTCTCGGGAAGCAAGGAGCGGATCCGAAGCAAGTGATGGCAGAATTCCGCGAAGCGATTCGCCTCCGCCCCGATTACGCCGAAGCGCACAATAATCTGGGCCTCGTGCTGACGCAGGCCGGGGACAACGAAGGAGGAATCGCCGAGTTCCGGCAAGCCCTGCTCCATGCGCCCGGCTCCGCGAACGCCCTCGCGAATCTGGGTGCGGCGCTTGTAGCCTCGCAGCCGTCGGAAGCTGTTCGCCTGCTCGAAAAGGCCGTCGCGATCCAGCCCGCGTATGTGAGGGCGCAGTACAACCTGGCGCTCGCTTACGCACAAAGTCCCGCGCACGGCCCGGATAAAGCGACGGAGCAGTTTCGCAAAGTCATCGGCCTCGAACCCGGGTTCGCCGCCGCGCATTTCGAGTTCGGCAAGATCCTGTTCCGGAAGAATTCGCTGGCGGATGCCATTATGCATTTTCGCGAGGCCGTGAAGCTCGATCCGAAGCTCGGCGCCGCGCGTTACCAGCTAGGTCTCGCGCTTACGCGCGCGGGGCAGCGCACCGAAGGGGCGGCGGAGCTCGAGAAGGCTCGGGCGGCGATCGAGGAAGAACGCAAATTGGAAACGGCTAGCCAACTGATGGGCGAAGCGCGCGCGTCGCTCGATGGCGGCCGGAACGACGCGGCGGTAGCCACGCTTCAAAAGCTGGTCAACCTGCTACCGTCTTCGCCCGAGGCGCAGCGTCAACTCGAGACCGCCCGGGCGAAGCTCGATCCTGCTCAAGCGAAGCCCGAAGCCGCGCCGTCCCAAAATTCGCCGCGCGCCGGTATTCCGCCGGACGATCCGGACAAGGTCAGGCTATTCGAAGATTACATCCGCAACCAACAGTTCAAGGAAGTTGAGCCTCTGGTTCGCGATTACATAAGGGTCAACCCGAAATCCTGGTGGGGGCGCTACGTTCTCGGGTATTCGCTATTTGGACAGCGCCGGATCGGCGACTCGATCGCGGAACTGGCCCAGTCCCTGCAACTCAACCTCAACAATGCCGACGCGCATCGTCTGCTTGGCCGCAACCTGATGACGATCGGCCGCTTCGATGCCGCGCTGACCGAGTTGGAGCAGGCCGTGAAGCTCATGCCCAAGTCGGCTGAGGTTCGATACGACCTCGCGAAGATCCATTCCGCCAACGACAACTACCCTCCCGCGAAGCGCGAGCTGGAGGAAGCGATCCGCCTCGACCCTTCGTATATGGAAGCCTATGAGGCTCTCGGATTCGTGATGGAAGCTTCGGGCGACGATGCCGCCGCAGTCTCGTTCTACGAGAAATCGGCTGCGCTCAACGAAGTGCGCGGCGGAAAATTCGCTTCGCCCTACGTCGACCTCGCGGCTTACTACAACCGCATTGGGAACCCGAATCTGGCTCTCGAGTATGCACGAAAGGCGCTTCAACTGAATCCGAAAACGGACGCCGGCAATTTCCAGTTGGCGAAAGCGCTGGACCGTCTTGAGCAATGGCCCGAAGCGGTGGACGCCCTCAACCATGCGATCGAGTCGAATCCGAGCGCGTCGTCGTACCACTATGTCCTGGCAGCAGTCTACCGCAGTCTTGGGAAGCTGAAGGAGAGCAGGGAGCAGACCGAAATCTTCCGCAAGCTGGAGAAGGAGGCCGCGGAGTTCGAGCAGAAGCGGCGGGACGCGCGCCGCGAGGAATCGCGGTAGGAATGACCAGCGGCGCTTCGCTTACATAGAAAACCGGCGGAATACCACTCTCGGGCACTGAGGATCGCGGCGCCCTGGATCTGCCTCCAGCCTCCCTCACGCTCCGCCTGGAAAATCCCTCCGCGAATCTGCACTTGGCACTCCCGTGCCCCGATTTCCTGCGATTTTCCGCACACGAACCGCTCTACGCCACAACGCGTGCGAAGTTCCCGCCGGGCCATTCGCGAGCCTGTCGAGCCTGTCGCGAGCCTTGACTTCCAGCCGATCTCATGGTAGCTTGCTCGTGGCACATTTGGAGGCCGGATGCGAACCATCTCTACCCTACTTTCCGCGGTGCTGCTACCGCTTTTCCTTCTCACCGGTTCCGCCGCAGCTCAGACGGTTTCGGGCGTAATCAGCGGACGGGTAATCGATTCCGGCGGCTTGGCAATCGTCGGCGCGACCGTTGTGCTCGTCAATGAGGCGAATGGCGCGCGGCGCGAAATGCCCTCATCCGAAACGGGCGATTTCGTCTTTGCGAGCGTTTTGCCCGGCGCCTACACGGTCATCGTTCAGTCCCCCGGAATGAAGCGCCTGGAGAGGAGAAATCACAACATCACCGCCTCGGAAAGACTGGCAATCGGCGATCTTCAAATGGAGATCGGCGCCGTCACGGAGTCGGTCGTGGTTACAGCCAAAGGCGCCATGGTGCAAACCCAAAGTCAGGAGCGCTCCGCCGTTCTTACTCCCGATCAGATGCAGACCGTGCAAAGCCGGGCGCGTGACTTTCTGAGCCTCCTGCGCATTCTTCCGGGCGTGGTTCACGACCCGGCCCCTGGGACCGGCTCGACCGACATGCTCGGAATTACCATAGGGCCGAAGGTGGCGGGCCTGCGCGGCGAATTCAGCACCTTCAGCGTAGACGGTTTGCCCATGAACGACCTTGGCAACACCGACACGCTCTACAATCCGATCAACATGGACGCCCTCTCGGAAGTGAAGGTATTGCTGACCAACTATCAGGCTGAATACGGCCGTGGCGGCGGCGCGATCGTCAACGCTGTGACGAAATCCGGCACGCAGCAGTTCCACGGCGGGGGCTACATTTACAAGCGGCACGAGCAGTTCAACGCCAACAGCTTCTTCAATAACTTGAATAACGTGGCCAAACCCCGCTACCGGTACACCACCGGCGGTTTTAACATCGGCGGACCGATATACTTGCCGGGCAAGTTCAACTCGAATCGAGACCGGCTGTTTTTCTTCTTTTCGAACGAGACGCTGCGCGGTGATTCGCCGCAAAGCCTGGTGCAGGTCACGATGCCGACTCCACTCGAGAGGGCGGGCGACTTCTCGCAATCGCTCGACGTGAACGGCCGTCTGATTGCAGTTCGCGATCCTCTCTCAGGCGGCTCTTTTCCGAATAATGTCGTGCCCGCGTCCCGCGTGAATTCGAATGGGCAGAAGCTTCTCCAGATCTTTCCACAGCCGAACCAGCTCGACCGGTCGATCACTCGAGGCAACTACAATTACAACTTTCAGGAAATCGTCGCCAGCCGGAAACATAACGAGGTGTTTCGGATCGACTTGAACGCCAGTGCGAAGATCCGCATGTATTTCCGCGGGTCCATCTGGCGGGAGATCAACGAGGGGTTCCGGCTTGGAGGCGGACAGCCTGGGCCGTCCTGGGGCTACCTGGCGGTTCGGGCGAAGTATTTCGACGACGCCGGATCCTACAACCTTTCACAGGTGATAAGCCCTACTCTCGTGCATGAATTTTCCGTTTCGGCTCACAACAGCGGCGAACTCTCCCCGAATCTGGTCCCGGAGGATCTGGAGCGTCTAAACAGGTCGAAGATCGGCTTGACTCTCCCCCAGTTCAATCCGCAGATCAACCCGTTCAACCTGGTTCCGTGGGTGGTCTTTGGCGGAATACCGAACGCCGCGTCGTTGCGCACGGATGGCCGCTTCCCCAAGGTGGGCGCGGATACTTTGTTCGCATTCAGCGACAGCCTCAGTTGGATCCGCGGCCCGCATACGCTTAAGTTCGGCTTCTACGCCGAACGCAT
The DNA here is from genome assembly GCA_945893365.1 of Candidatus Sulfopaludibacter sp. SbA3. Classification (GTDB taxonomy): domain Bacteria; phylum Acidobacteriota; class Terriglobia; order Bryobacterales; family Bryobacteraceae; genus SYKU01. Next base: position 30,211 of record CAMDED010000015.1, read on the forward strand.
ACGTCAAGCTGAAGGGAAGGACAGCACTTATGCGGGACAGTTCGACTTCTCGCGCGACGTAAACAATTCGAGCGACTCGAACCATACTTATGCTAACGCTATCCTCGGCAACTTCACTTCGTACTCGGAATCCACGGCTCGCAACGGCGTGGAGGCCCGCGGAGGGTCGTTCGAATGGTATGCGCAGGACAACTGGAAAGTAAACAGGAAATTGACTCTGGACTACGGCATCCGTCTGAGTTACTTCATTCCCGATTTTTCAGGGGATGGGAAAGGGGCCTTCTTCGACCCGGCCCGTTTCGATCCATCGAAGCGTGTCGTCCTGTTCGAGCCGGCGCTGAACCCGCAGAACCAGCGCGTGGCCCGCAACCCTCTCACCGGCCAGTTGCTACCGGTGCCGTTTATCGGCGCGATCGTTCCCAATCGCGGCGACATCGTGAATGGAACCGTACTGCAGGGAGCCGCGGGGTATAACAGCGCCTTCGTGAAAAATCGAGGCGTCCATTATGGGCCGCGACTCGGGTTCGCCTACGATCCCTTCGGCGACGGCAAAACGGCGATCCGCGCCGGCGCGGGAATGTTCTACAGCAACCGCGGCGGGGGCGGGGGCTCGAATCGAAATCCTCCCTCTCAATTCACTCCCTTCTCGTACTACGGAAGCCTCACCGACTACATCAGCACGGGTAGCGTGCTTTCGCCTTTTTCCACCACGTCCGCCGCCATCAGTAACGAAACCCCGACTATCTATAACATGAGCGCCGGCGTACAGCGCGATTTGGGTCATCAGACCGTCGTGGATATCGCGTATGTCAGCACGCTGGGCCGCCATCTGCGGCAACTGACGGACATCAACCAGATTCCCTACGGCGCGCGCTTCCAGCCAGCCAATCTGGACGCGACCACCGGCCGTCCGCTGGTCGACAACTTCTTCCGGCCCTACGCCGGTTACACGTCGATCAACTTCAAGGACAATTCCGGAACCTCCAACTATCATTCCTTGCAGGTCCAGGCGAACCGGCGATTCGCAGGCGGTCTGCAGTTCGGCGGCGCGTGGACATGGTCGAAAACGATGGACTTTACCAGCACCAACGACGGCCTCTGGGCGACCTATGCGCCGCGGCGGATCTGGAATTACGGCAAATCCTCATTCGACCGCACTCATATTGTGGCAATCAATTGGCAGTGGGACGTTCCGGGAGCGAGCAAGGTCTGGAACAACCTCTTGGTACGGAAGGCGCTTGACAACTGGCAGATCTCCGGAGTGGTTAGCTTTACGAGCGGCGCGCCCTACGGAGTTTCCCTGACAACCGTGGATGCCGCCGATATCACGGGAGGCGGCGACGGCGCACGGCCGAACGTGCGCGCCAACGCAAACCTGCCGAAGAGCGAGCGTACGGTCGCCCGCTTTTTCAATCCCGATGTATTCTCGCGGCCGGCGGTCGGGGACCGTGGAAACGCCCCGAAAGACGTGGTCCGCGGACCGGGAATCAACAATTGGGATTTCTCCATCTTCAAAGAATTTCCTGTGAAAGAGCGGGCCAAGTTCATCTTCCGCTGGGAGATGTACAACGCCTTCAACCACACGCAATTCTTCTCCCTCGATACGACCACGCGTTTCGATGCGGCCGGCCAGCAGACGAACACCCGTCTGGGCGCCGTGATCGCGGACCGGGACGCGCGCCGGATGCAAGGCTCACTCCGGTTCAGATTTTGAGTACCCTTTGGGATGAATTTTTGGCGCGGCCTGATATGATAGTCGGTAGACCGTTTGCCTCGTGAAAGGAGTGTGTTTCGTGGGCTTTCGATTTTCAATCGCCGGAAAGCTGTTCTTGTGCCTTCTTCCGCTCGCGGCGGCTCAGTCCGCGGATCGCGCGTTCAAACCCGCGGAGCTTCGATATTGGGCCTACCAAAAGGTCGCCAAACCGGCCGTACCCGCCGTTCAGAACCGGGCCTGGGTGCGGAACGAAGTGGACGCCTTCATCCTCGCCAAGTTAGAGGAAAAGAAGATTCAGCCCAACTCTCCGGCGGATAGGGTTACTTTGATCCGGCGGGCTACCCTCGATCTGACGGGACTGCCTCCTTCTTCCGAGGACGTCCAGGCTTATCTGAGCGACAACTCGCCTGAAGCCTTCGAGAAAGTAGTGGATCGGCTCTTGGCGTCTCCCCGGTATGGGGAGCGATGGGGACGGCACTGGCTTGACTTGGCTCGTTATGCCGACACAGCCGGTTTCAAGGGCGATGAAACGCGTCCCAACATGTGGCGGTATCGCGACTACGTCATCAAGTCGATCAATGACGACAAGCCCTACGACCGGTTTGTCAAAGAGCAAATCGCCGGCGACGAGCTCTATCCCTCCGATGCGGAAGCGCGGATCGCGACCGGTTTCAACCGGCATTGGCCCGACGAGAGCAATCTTGCCAACCCGATTCAGCGACGGCAGGAGATTTTGAACGATATTACCGACACTGTGGGCTCCGTGTTTCTGGGACTGACGTATGGCTGCGCCCGCTGTCACGACCACAAGTTCGACGCCATCCTGCACAAGGACTACTACCGCCTGCAGGCCTTTTTTGCAAACCTGCGCAATGAGGACCGCCTGAACCTGTTGACGGGTGAGGAAGCCACGGCTTATCAGCAGCGGCACGCCGATTGGGACGCAAAGACTCGGGCGACTCGCGCCGCCATGGAAGAGATCCTGACGCCCGTGCGGATCGAGAAAATCAAGGGGAGTGTCGGGCTGTTCCCGAAGGAAGCTCAGGAAGTCTTCTTTGTTTCGCCCGAAAACCGGACTCCGATGCAGTGGCAGATGTACTACCGGGGCAAGGACCGCGTGACGCCCACGGATGCGGCGTTAGCCAAGGGCCTTTCCGGAGAAGCAAAGCAGCGCTATCAGGAGTTGGCGAAGGAATTGGCGGCGTTCGACCACCTGAAACCGGCCGAACCGCCCGTAGCCCAGGCGATGATCGACGCCAGCCGCGAAGCGCCTCCGACGCATGTCCTTTCAGGAGGCGTCTATGACGCACCTCTGCAGGCAGTGGAACCTGGTTTTCTCACGATTCTCGATCCCACGGTCGCTCAGGCTACCCAACTGCCGGAAGGCGTAAACTCGACCGGCCGCCGCGCGACGCTTGCAAATTGGATCGCCGACCCGAAGAACCCGCTGACCGCGCGCGTCATGGTGAACCGAATCTGGCATTATCATTTCGGACGCGGCATCGTCGGTACTCCGAGCGATTTTGGCGTGATGGGTGAGCGTCCCAGTCATCGAGAGCTGCTCGACTACCTGGCCGCGATCTTCGTCGAGAACGGCTGGAGCACGAAGAAGATGCACCGGCTGATCATGCTGTCGAATGCTTATCGGCAATCCTCCACGAATCAGCCCGAAGCCGCCAAAATAGACCCGGAGAACAAACTGCATTGGCAGTTCGACCGCCGCCGTCTTGAAGGCGAAGTGATCAGGGACTCCATGCTGTTCGCGAGCGGCCTGCTGAACACGAAAATGGGAGGCCCCGGCGTGTTCCCGCCGCTGCCGCCCGGTGTATCCAAACCCAACTCGAGGTATCTCAATTGGGACACCGAGAAGGACCCCGCGGAGGCGAATCGTCGAAGCGCGTATGTTTTCGTGAAGCGGAACCTGCGCTATCCGATGTTTGAGACTTTCGACTTTCCCGACACCCACGAAAGCTGCGCGCGCCGCTATACGACGGTTACTCCGACTCAGTCCCTCGCGCTTCTCAACGACGATATGGTGCTCGGATGGTCCGTGTCGCTGGCCGGCCGGATTCTGAACGATGCTGGTCTACCCGTTGAAACTCAGGTTGAGCGCGCCTACCGCCTGGTGCACAATCGCGCTCCAAACGCACGCGAGCGCGAAGCGATCGGGGAATTTTTGCGGACCCAGACGTCCGTGCTTCGGGAACAACTGGCGCGGAACGAGAAAGTTCGTCAGCCGGAGTCGCTTCCGGCGGGCGTCGAACCGGCGCATGCGGCGGCGTTCGTGGACTTCTGCCATGCTTTGCTGAACTCGAACGAGTTCGTTTACATGAATTGAGGAGGCGGCAATGAACGGCTACCAGGATCATCACAGGCGAGTTTCCACACGGCGCGAGCTTTTCACGCAAGCCGGTAGCGGCTTGGCTGGTATCGCACTGGCGCAGATGCTGCACCAGGATGGGCTGCTGGCTGCGTCCGCTCCACTCGATCCTCTCGCGCCCAAAAAGCCGCATCACACACCTACCGCGAAGAGTGTCATCTGGCTATTCATGGAAGGCGGACCGAGCCACGTGGATCTCTTCGATCCCAAGCCGAAGCTGCTCGAGATGGAAGGGAAGCCGATTCCCGATTCGATGCGGCCCAAGTTCACCGCCATGCCGGGCACGGCGCAGAACGGACTGATGCCGTCCAAGCGTATCTTCAAGCAGCACGGTCAAAGCGGCCTTTGGGTATCGGACTGGTATCCGCACATTGCGCAGCATGTGGACGATCTTGCGGTGGTCCGGTCTTGCTGGGCGGACGGAATTAACCATCTCGGCTCGGTAACCCAGATGAATACAGGCTCGATTCTGAGCGGCCGGCCTTCCCTGGGAGCGTGGGTCAACTACGGGCTGGGCAGTGGAAACCGGAACCTGCCGTCGTTCGTGACGCTCCTCGACGACCGGGACACGATTGGCGGCGCCAAGCAATGGAGCGCCGGGTTCCTGCCGGCCACCTACCAAGGCATGCAGTTCCGCCAGGGAGACACGCCGCTGCTGCACCTGAAACCTGCCGTCGGGACGAGCGACGGGCAGCAACGCGGCAAACTGGGCTTGTTGAAGCGCCTGAACGAGATCTGGTCCGAGGACAAGAGCGAGGACACGGAATTGGAAGCCAGAATCCGGTCCTATGAGCTTGCTTATCAGATGCAGAGCTCCGCGCCCGAGGCCGTGGATCTTTCGAAGGAAACGGAGGAGACCCGTAAGCTGTACGGCATGGATCAGGAAGCCACGTCCGCCTTTGGGACCAACTGTTTGCTCGCGCGCAGGCTGGTCGAGCGGGGCGTGCGTTTCGTCGAGTTGTATTGCGGGTCCGGCAGCGGCTGGGACGCTCACGTGGATCTGGAAGAGAACCACAACAAATGGTGCCGCGTGTCGGACAAACCTGTGGCCGGCCTGCTGACCGACTTGAAAGCCCGCGGGATGCTGAAGGACACGTTAGTGGTCTGGGGCGGTGAGTTCGGGCGCACTCCTTTCAATGAAAAGGGTAAGGGCCGCGATCACAATCCGTGGGGCTTTACGATTTGGATGGCCGGAGCCGGTGTGAAAGGCGGCCAGACGATAGGCTCGACCGACGAAATCGGCATGCACGCGCAGGAGCAGCGCGCTCACGTACACGACATCCACGCGTCCATGCTCCACGCGCTTGGCTTGAATCACATTCACACTACCTACATGCACAACGGCCGCGCAGAGCGTCCGACGATTGTAGGCGGTGAAGTGATTCGCGGGCTGTTCGGCTGAGAGGAAGCGCGTACTCCCGCGGCGCCGGGACTCCCTGAATCCAGCCGTACACCTCGCCCCGGCTCCCGCTCCTGAATTCGTTTCCCTCGCTGGCCGCGAGAAATCCGCTGATCCGCTTTTCGCTCAGTCCTTCGGCGTTCCGCATTCGTATATCCACCGGGCCGCGGATTGGCCGCGGATCGCCGTGCACCCCATTTTCAGGATCATGTTGTGTTGGAATCAAGTCTCCCGCCGGAATCCGCCCTTTGATTCGGTGATATAATCCGACACCGGGGAGGTGACCGAGTCGTGCTCCTGTTCTCGCCGAAGAATGATGCAAGGCCTAGGCCACGCCCTCGGCGATCCTTGCGTCCGCGTTCGCCTACCCGGAGCATTCCCGCCGGCTCGATGCGGACCGCGAACGGCTCTTACTCGGCTGGGTATCTAACGTAGCGTACACGCCAAGGCCGTGCCGCAAAGCTGCCTTCGCGCGGAAACGGATTGAAATAGATGCGAGAGGCTCTGATATCGATGCGAATGAGAACTTTACGGTATGGTGCGTTTTTGGCGTTCTTTCTTCTATCCTGCAGTTTGCCGGTCTTTTCCCAGACTACGGCTGGCGTGACGGGTGCCGTTACGGATGACACTGGAGCCAGAGTCGCCAGCGTTACGGTGGTCATCACGAACGTCGAGACGGCGCTTCAGCGCGAGACCGTCAGCGACGACTCGGGCTTCTATCAGTTTCCCATCGTGCAGCCCGGTTCCTACACGATGACCGCGAAGAAAACCGGATTCCGGCAGGTTTCCCGCGAGGGCCTGCGCCTGGAGGTGAACCAGCGCGCCGCGGTCGATTTCACCATGCAGGTCGGTACCGTGACGGAAACCGTCGAAGTCAAGGCCGCGGCGCCGCTGCTCGAGGCCGGCACCTCGTCGGTCGGCCAGGTCATCGAATCGAAAGCCGTCAGCGACCTCCCGTTGAATGGCCGGAATTTCGTGCAGCTCGCCATTCTCACCAACGGCGCGGTCGGCGCCGGCTACGGGCCGCAGGGCACCATCGGCAGCGGCACGCGCGCCGATGACACGCGGGGCGGCGCGGAACTAATGGTCAACGGTAACCGCGAAATGTCGAACAACTACTTGCTCGACGGCGTCGACAACAATTTTCGCCGCAATGCCCTCATCTCGATTCGTCCTACGGTCGAGTCGATCCAGGAGTTCAAGATGCAGGCGAATCTTTTCGGCGCCGAACAGGGCCGCAATTCGGGAGCGACCGTGAACGTGATCACCAAGAGCGGCACCAACGGTTTTCACGGCAGCTTGTTCGAGTTCCTCCGCAACGACGTCCTCGATGCCCGCAATTTCTTCAACGCCAAGAGCACCTCCGCCAAGCCTCCCTTCCGCCAGAATCAGTTCGGCGGAAGCCTGGGAGGGCCGATCATCCGCAACAAACTGTTCTTTTTCGGAGACTACGAAGGTCTCCGCAAGACCCAGGGAACCAACACGACCGTCAATACCGTTCCCACGGCGGCCATGCGGCAGGGCGATTTCCGCGAGTCGCGGACGATCTTCGATCCGGCGACCGTCGTGTCCGCGCCCGAGACCGCCAGCCGCTACACGCGCCAGCCTTTTCCCAACAACACGATCCCGGCGAACCGTATGGACCCGGTCATGGCTCGCCTGATCCAGGCCTATCCTCTGCCCGTGCTGCCGGGCCTCGCCAATAATCAGTTCACCAATCCCGTGCTGGTTCAGAACTACGATCACGGCAACATTCGCGCCGACGCAAGCCTGTCCGCCAAAGATACGATTTTCGCCCGTTACTCGCTGCAGAAGGCGACGGTTCAGACTCCCACCGCGTTCGGCTTCCGCAGCGTTCCCGGCTTGTCCGTTCCGCTCAACCTCCACAACGGCAACACCAGCATCACCCCCGGGGACGCGAAGTTCAACAACACGAACGATGTGCTCGGATGGACGCATGTGTTCAGCCCGGGGTTCCTCGGCGATATTCGCATGGGCTTCACACGGTTCGACATGGGCAACCTCTACCCGCAGGCCGAGGCGCTGACCGACGGTCCGGGCTTGGGCACGCAACTGGGTGTTCCCAATTCAAATCAGGTTCCTCAGAGCCATGGCGTGCCGATTTTCCTGGTCAACGGATACAACGGCATCGGCGGCCCCTCGTCCATCCCGACCATCCGGCTGGAGAACACCTTCAACCCGCTGGCGAACTTCACCAACATCCGCGGCCGCCACACCATTAAGTTCGGGGTCAGCGCGGTGCGGCGTCAGATTATCGACTTCCAGGCGAATCAGGGCAACGGGTTGTTCTCCTTCACCAGAACCATGACGGGCAATCCCAACAGCGCCGGAAACTCCGGCGATGGCATGGCCACTTTCCTGCTTGGCGCGTACTCATCGCTAAGCCAGGATCATCAACTGGTCTGGGCGGGATATCGCGTGCTGGAACTCGGCTTCTATGCCGCCGACGATCTCCGTGTGAGCGGCAAGCTCACGTTGAATCTGGGCCTCCGCTACGAACACATCCCGCCGCCGGTCGAGGTCGCCGACCGACAAGCGAACTTCGACATCTACACGGGCAAAGTGAAGATCGCCGGTTTCAACACCGACCGGAATGTCGGCATCAAGGCGAATCACAAGCTGATTGCCCCGCGCTTCGGCTTTTCCTACCAGGCTACGCGGGACACGGTGGTGCGCGGCGGCTTCGGCCTCTTCTACAACGCCTCCGGCAGCGGCGGCGGCCTGTACCGTATGCACCGCTACCTGCCGTTTGCCGCGTCGAATGCCGTGGCTGTGGACGAGTTCTCCGCAGCCTACCCGCGGGTTCAGACCGGCCTTCCGCCGATTCCGTCCACCGACTTTGCCGCGGTCTCGAACAACCCGGTCGGCAACTTTCTGTCGGTACCCTCCAATTACAGGCCGGCCCACGCGCTGCAGTTCAACTTCGGCGTGCAGCGGCAACTTCCGTGGAGCACCGTTCTGAAGACCGCCTACGTCGGCAACCTGGGGCGGCACCTCGATATCAACTTCAACTACAATCAGCCGATCCCCGGACCCGGTGCGATTCCGCCTCGCCGTCCCCTCTTCGCGATCGCCCCGGGAGTGGTGGGAGCCACCTTGACCGCCACCGACGGCATCTCCGGATATCATGCTCTCCAGGTCTCCGCCGAGAGGCGGTTCGCCGGCGGCCTCGGCTTCCTCACCGCCTACACCTGGTCGCATTCGCTCGATAACGTTCCGCTGCAACAGGGCGGCAACGGTGAGGGACCCGTGCCTCAGGATCCCCGCTTTCGCTCCCTCGACCGCGGCAACAGCTCCTTCGATATCCGGCATCGCTGGACGCAAACCGCGCTGTACGACTTGCCGTTCGGAAACGGAAAGCGATTCCAGTCCTCGCAGCGCTGGGTCAACGCCGCTTTCGGCAACTGGCAGGCCAACCTGATTCTGATCCTCCAAACCGGAATTCCATTCACGCCGTCACTGGCGAGCTCGGTCGCGAATACCGGAACGGGTAGCCGGCCCAATCGGGTGGGGAATGCAAGCCTGCCGAATCCGACTCTTTCCCAATGGTTCAACACCGCCCTCGATACCGCTGGAGCGCCCTGGACCACGCCCGCCCTGTATACATTCGGCAACGCGGGCCGGGGCATCCTTCGCTCGCCCGGCCGTACCAACGTCGATTTCTCGATTTTCAAGGAATTCCCGATTACGGAGCGAATCAAGCTGCAATGGCGCTCCGAGTTCTTCAACCTGTTCAACCATCCGCAGTTCGATTTGCCGAATACGAGCATCGGGACCGCGGTTGCGGGGACGATATCGGGGACGGTGGGAACGCCCCGCGATATTCAGTTCGGCCTTCGTCTGGTCTTCTGAAGCGGAGAATCGTATGAGCGAAAGCAGGGGCCAACTGCCCAAAATGGCGCTTGCCGCGGGTGCGGCCGCGCTCACGCCTCGGACTCCTAGCGCGGCTGCCTCCAAGCCGCCGCGCAAGGCGATCGACGAGTTCGATCCGGCGAACATCAAGATATCCCACCGGGCCGGCCTTCGCGTTTCCGACGACGATCTGCTGTTTCTCAAGCAGATCGGACTGCGCTTCGTCCGCGCCGGGATTCCACTCGATGCGTTCCCGGAGGGCAGCGGGGCAGATTCGCCCGCTTCGGCATCGCGATGTATCGCCGCGCGCACTACCAGTCGCCGGTCATCCCGCTGCCTGTTTCGCCGTGCCGCGGCATCTCGCCGGCTCGCCGTTTTCGTGACGGTGCTGGACTGGCTGCCCGGCCAACACCTTCACGCCCGCCACCGTGGAGAAGCGCGGCTAGCTGACGCGGGAATTCAATCTCGCCGACCTCCGCGCCAAGGTTGAGAAGCAAAAGTTCGAGCGCGAATCTTCCGAAGAAGAGAAATACGCGCGGGCGTGCCGGCGCCTCAAGTCAGACGGTTTTCAAGCTGGAATGGCAGAATATAGCCGCGCTTGAGAGTCTTCGCCGATTCCTCAACGGCCCGCGCCAGGAGCCTTTCTTCCAGTTTTCCCGAAGGCTTCCATGTCGCGAGAAAACCGGGCGCGAACCATTCGCAGAAAACGACGCCGTAGACAAGCCCGTTCTGAAACGGCGCCCGCGCCGCGCCGTCAAGCGCACTATTCTCCAGCAGCCTGGGCATCTCCACCGCATTCATCATGGCGAAGGCGAACGCGATCCCCTGCACCGCGGGCTCTCGAAACGCCGGAGGCAACTGCATCGCTTCCTCGATGGCCGCATAGACGCTCAGTTTGCTGAACGCCACTAAGCGGCCGTAGCCGTGGGTGATCAGGCGCTGCACTTCGGCGGGATATGCCGAAAAAAACTTCGCGAAAAAGCCCGTCTTGTCCGGTCCCGGCGGCGCGTTGCGCGGAATCAGACCCATCACCCCGCACATGAACTTGAAAATGCCCGGTTCGTAAATGCGCAGGATCGAGCCGATGCCCTCGTAGGCGCAGCCCCTATAGTTCGGCTCCGACTTGGTCTCGACAATCTCGATGAGCTTCGCCGTGTCGAACAGCGTGTGCTCCGTGCTTGCCGCGCCGTAGCCCACATGGGTAATGCCATAGGCTCCTCGCGGAATACGGGCGTCGTTGAGCGTGTTCTCCGGCAGGCGGTATTTTCCGAACGTGGTCGAGAAGCCCTCGCATCTCCACAGTCCATCGACTATCGCCGGCATGCTCTCCTTCCGTGCCGCCGCGTCCTTCTGATACTTCGTGCATCCCGCCACGAACTCGTCCTGCGGGATGGTTCGATTCACTGCGCCCGACGACACCGTTTTGACGCCGTTCATGCGGCGCAGCGCCAAGGGGATAAGCGAAATAGACAGATCGTTTTTACTCAATGACTGTACTCCATCCTCGACGTGAGAGGTCTTTGTAGATTACGAACCCCGCGACCGCGGCAACGCTTAGAAAAAGCAGGCCGGCTGGAATCTCTTTCAACACAATCTTGCCCACTCCAAAAAGCGCTCCGTATATGAGGATACACCCGCATAGCCAGTCGAGCAGATTGTAGATTCCGTCGCGCGCGGGCGGAACATCAGGCGCCAGGTTCGCCACCGGTTTCCAGAACGCCGCGGCCGGACGCACGCGGCGGTAGAAAGAGACGAGGGTTGCATCCGGCTCGGGCTTCGTCAGGAAGGTGACCGCGAGCCACACGACGGTCGTGATCCCGACCGTGACCAGCATGATCTTCGCGAAGCCCACCGGATCGTCGCTCGAAAGTCCGAACGCCGTCTGTAGCGTCACCGACACAACGAACGCCGCGGCCATCGCCGAGACTTCGCTCCATGCGTTGATGCGCCACCAGAACCAGCGGAGAATCAGAACGGTGCCCGTGCCGGCGCCCGTCACAATCAGCAATTTCCACGCGCCCGTGATCGAATCCATGTAAAAGGTAATCACGGCCGAGACGACCGTGAGGGCGACTGTCGCCCACTGCGACGCCGCTACATAATGCTTCTCGCTCTCCGCGGGCCGGAGGAAGCGCCGGTAGAAATCGTTCACCAGATAGCTTGCGCCCCAGTTTAGCTGGGTGCCGATCGTTGACATGAAGGCCGCCGCGAAAGCCGCTACCATTAAGCCGCGCAGCGACGGAGGCAGGTGGTCGATCATCACCTTGATATAGCCGGTTTCCGGGTCGGGCAAGCCGGGATAAAGAATGGCCGAGACGAGGCCCACCAGAATCCAAGGCCACGGGCGAATGGCGTAATGCGCGATGTTGAACCAAAGCGTGGCGAGTAGCGAGTGGCGCTCATCTTTCGCACAGAACATTCGCTGCGCGACGAAGCCTCCGCCCCCAGGCTCCGACCCCGGATACCAGGTGGCCCACCAGTTCATTGAAATATAGACGAGAAACGTGATCATCGGCATCCAAGCGGAGTTCAGGTCGGGCACGAAGCTCAGCATGGAGCCGGGCGGGGCGCCGCGCGCCGCGTCAAGCAGGCTCAGCTTGGCTTTCATGGCGTCGATCCCGCCCACCGCTCCGACTGCGGCCACGGCGAGCACGATCACCATCGACATCTTGATGACGAACTGGAACAGGTCCGTGACCAGCACCCCCCAAAGTCCCGCGAGCGTGGAAATGAAGGACGTCAGTGCGATCATGCCCAGCACGACTGCGAGCGCTTCCACCTTTCCGATGCCGAGGATGAGCATGAGAATCTTGACCATTGCCAGATTGACCCATCCGAGGATAATGCAGTTGATGGGAACGCCGAGGTAGATTGCGCGGAAACCGCGCAGAAACGCGGCGGGTTTACCTGCATAACGAATCTCGGCGAACTCAACGTCGGTCATGACGCCGGATCGCCGCCACAGTCTCGCGTAGAGAAAGACGGTCAGCATCCCGCTCGCGACGAAATTCCACCACAGCCAGTTGCCCGCGACGCCGTTCCGCACCACCATGCCCGTGACCGCGAGCGGGGTGTCGGCGGCGAACGTAGTGGCGACCATCGAGGTGCCGGCAAGCCACCAGGGAATATTGCGGCCGCCCAGGAAAAACTCGCTCGTGCTCTCCCTGGCGCGATTCTTGTAATAGAAGCCAACGGCGAGGTTGAACAGAAAGTAAACCGCGACCACGGCCCAATCGACGAACGTGAGCTTCACTTTTCAGGCGCCTCCGGGATTGGCGTGAGTTTCGGCAAGGTTATCATTCTACATTACTTTCCGCGGGAGGAATTATCCAATGCAAGCTCGGGACCGGCTGAATCGGCCGCCCAGGGTACGAGTGCAAGTAGAGGCTGATCGGCTGGTCGGTGAGGATGCGAGCAGCCGCGTGCGGCGTCAGGTCATGCTCACGTACGGGCTCAGGGCGATCCATTGATAAGGCGGACTTAATTCACGGTCCTCACGATCCATGAAGTTCGCCGCCAGACGGCAGATGTGACGATCTTCAAAAGGCACGGCAAGATGACATTGAAGATCCACACCAAAGGCGAAGGCGCGCTCCGCATCGAAGTCATTGCGCATAAGACGAGGGCATATCGTTGGGAACGGCCGCTCGCCTGCTTTCCGGAGATCGCGACTCGCCTCAAAGCTATTCCGGAGAGATTTCCCAACGCGTTGGGCTGGATGGATTCCCGTTTCGTCAGCGACGAGACGCAGGAACAGCTTCCACACCCTGCAACACTGGGCCAAACGAAAGTGAGCGGAATCGATCTCAACGGACCGGTATGCGGGGTCGCCGAAGCCGTTCCGGCGCTGTCCCCCTCCGGTCCGTCACACGGGTGGGCAACGGGAAGGCCTACGGGCCATGACTGCCTTGGGCGTCCGCGTGAGAAGGTAATCGCCTGCCGGCATGTATTGGGCGCCGCTCACTGCAGAAATATCGGTTCGTTTGAGCCCAACAGCGCCTGCGCATACTCATTCCACGGTTCGTGCCCGAATTGTTCCCGTCCCTTCGCGAGAAAGCTCAACCCGAGGTCCGCTTCCTTCGGGGTCGGATCGCGGCTGAACACGCGCCGGTAGAGCGTTCGGACTCTCTCCGAATCCGTGCGCCCGGCGTCCACGCTCCCGATCAAGGCCGCGGCTTGGTTCTGAAAAAACTCGCTGTTCATGACGAACAACTGCTGCACCGGCGTCGTCGTGATTTCGCGCCCCGGACTGTGCTGCGTCGAGTCCGGAAAATCGTAAAGCCGGAGCAAGGGATGCACACGTGAGCGGCTGATCTTCCCGTACACGGACCGGCGCGTGTTGTCCCTGGCTTCCAAATCGGCGGACGGCCCACCCATTTTCACGTCAAGCGTCCCAGCCACTTTCAGGATTGCATCCCGCCACGCTTCGACATCCAGGCGGCGCGGATTCGTTCGCCACAGCCACTTGTTACTTGGATCGGCCCGATAGGCTGCGTCTACGCGGCGGCCCGACTGGCGGTAAGCAGCCGAAAGCATGATTTCGCGATGAAGCCATTTGAACGACCATCCGTTCGCGATGAAACGCGCGCTCAAGTCGTCGAGCAATTCCGGATGCGAGGGAAGTTCACCCTGCGCGCCGAAATCGCTCGGCGTGCCCACCAGAGGGCGTCCGAAATGCCATCCCCAAACCCGATTGACAATCACCCGCGAAGAGAGCGGCGCGCCCTCTCCCACAATTTTCTCCGCCAGCTCCAAGCGGCCTGAACCTTTCTTGAACGGCTCGGGCGTGCCCTTCGACAGCACCGTCAGAAAACGCCGCGGAACGATTTCGCCTGCGGTGGCAACGTTGCCGCGGATGAACACGGGCAGATCCCGGGGTTGGCCCGGCTTCAATTCGATCCACGTTACGGTGGGGTCGAGCGCGCCGATCCAAACGCCGCAATCGATAATGGCGTGCGTCAGCGGAGTGTCGATCTTCTCAAGTTCTTTCTTCAGTTCCGCGACTTCCTCTTTCATCCGGATGACTTGCTTCACCGCTTCCGCCGAGATCGTATCGAACTCGTTCAAGTTGCGCGAAGCGCCGCCGACGCGATACAGCTTTTCGTGATCCCAGACAAGCTTCCCTTCGGCGGCCTTGTCCATCGCCACGATGGGCCGCTTCACAAGCCAAGTACTCGCGAAGACGCCGGCGAGCGCATAGTAGTCCTTCGCGGAGATGGGGTCGAACTTGTGATCGTGACAGCGTGCGCAGGCGACGGTGAGGCCGAGCAGACCGCGGCTCACGGCGTCGACGCGCTCATCCCAATCGTCGGCGGCGAGCGTCCCGATCACCTCGGTCGAGAGGCGCAGATCCTTATGATACATCGGCGAATTGCCGATGTATCCAAGCGCCCGCATGTCCGCCGGTTCGAAGCCGGGCATGAGATCGGCCGCAAACTGCTGTTTGATAAACCGGTCGTAGGGGACGTCCCGATTGAGGGCTTCGATAACCCAATCGCGATACCGCCACGCAAACGGGTGCGGCTGGTTTGTGGCTTCGCTCGTGGGATGATCCTCCGCCCAGCGGGCTACGTCCAGCCAATATCGGGCCCATCGTTCTCCGTACCGGGGAGAAGCGAGCAGCTTCTCGACAAGCCGCTCGTAGGCGTCCGGCGCGTTGTCCGCCACAAATGCTTCCGTCTCCTCATAAGAAGGAGGAAGGCCCGTGAGATCGAAGCTGGCGCGCCGGATCAGCATTCGTCCGTCCGCTTCAGGGGACGGCGCGAGCTTGTTCTCGTCCAGTTTCGCGAGCACGAAGGAGTCGATTTTTTTCCGCGGCCAATCGGACCGCGACACTTTCGGCGCGGTCGATTCCTGCACGGGCTGAAATGCCCACCACCGGCGGCCTTTCGCGAAGTCGATCCCCGCAACCGGCTTCGCGGCCGCGGCGGCGGCAAGGCGCGGATCGGGCGCTCCCATGGATATCCACTTCTCGAAATCCGCGATGGTTGAATCGGCGAGCTTCCCCGCCGGCGGCATTCGAAATCGATTGTCCAGATAGCGCAACGCCAGCACAAGCCGGCTCTCATCGGGCTTTCCGGCGACGATTGCGGGTCCCGTGGCGCCGCCCTTTATCAGCCCTTCGCGCGTGTCAAGCACAAGGCCGCCCATCGGCGACTTGGCTTTCGACGAATGGCACGCGTAACACTTCTCGGTTAGCACGGGCCGGATCTTCTTCTCGAAGAACTCGAATTCGGCGCTTTGGGCGAACAGGCTTTGCGTCACAAATGCGGCCCAGCCCGCGATCCGAACGGCCCGCGTCACGTGAGAATCTCCCGGACCACTCGCCCCTGCACATCCGTCAGGCGAAAATCGCGGCCCGCATAGCGATAGGTGAGACGCTCATGATCGATACCCATTTGATTCAAGACCGTCGCGTGGACATCGTGGACGCTCATCCGGTTCTCGACCGCCTGAAACCCGAATTCATCGGTTGCGCCATAGGCAATTCCCCCCTTCACGCCGCCGCCGGCCATCCACATGGTAAAGCCGTAAGGGTTGTGGTCGCGCCCGTCGCCCGCCTCGGAAACCGGCGTACGGCCGAATTCCCCTCCCCACAGGACCAGCGTTTCTTCGAGCAAACCGCGGCGCTTCAGATCGCGAATCAGCGCCGCCGAAGCGCGGTCCATTTCAGGACAGCGCTCCCGCAGATTCTTGTTGATGGTCTTGTGATCGTCCCAAGGCTGCCCCGGCCCAAAGTGGACGTGCACGGAGCGCACACCTTTCTCGACCAGACGCCGGGCGAGAAGGCAGCCGTTCGCAAACGCGCTTGTGCCATACTCGGCGCGGACCGATTCCGGCTCCTTCCGGACGTCGAAGACATCGAGCGCTTCGAACTGCATCCGGTAGGCTGTTTCCATGGACTGAATACGGCCGTCGAGGAACGCGTCGGGTCCCGCGGCATCGAGATGCTCCTTGTTTAACGCCTGCATCAGATCGAGTTGCGTACGCTGCGCGGCGGGTTTCAACTGTGTGTTGCGCAGGTAGCGGATCATCTTCTCGGGATCGGTCTCCGCATGGTTGAAATGAGTCCCCTGGTGTTCGGACGGCAGAAATCCCGCGCGCCATAGAGAGCCGAAAGGCGAGGGGCTGAGGGCGACGAACCCGGGCAGGTTCCGATTTTCGGCGCCGAGTCCGTAGGAGAGCCAGGCCCCGAGTGTCGGCCGCGTCGCCGCTATATTCCCCGAGTGCATCAGACTGCGCGCAGGCGTGTGCGTCGGATTGAACGTGTGGACGGATCGGATGACGCAAATCTCGTCGATACTTTCGGCGAGCTTCGGCAAGAGCTCGCTGATTTCGACGCCGTTCCTGCCGTGGCGGGAGAATTTCCAAGGGGAAGGTAGCAGCCCGCCGGTCATGCGCTCCGTGCGCAGATCGACGGTGGACGGGCGTTGTCCGGCGTACTTTGCAAGCGCCGGCTTCGGGTCGAACAGGTCGATGTGCGACGGCCCGCCGGGCAGGAACAGGAAAATGGAGTGCTTCGCTTTGGCCGCGAAATGCGGGCCGCGAGTGGCCGCGGCGGAGGAAGTCTCGGACCCCAGCATTCCGGCCAGACCGAGCAGACCAAAGCCTCCGCTTAAGGATTCGAGAAAGGCCCGGCGCGATGGAGGTGTATGATTTTTCGACGGCATGGCGATATTGTGAGCCGTATCCGAATTCTATCCTATGCCGGCGCGTCCCCGCCCCGTGGGCGTCACATGCGCGCCGGGCTACTTGCCGTCGGATCCGTTGAGCGCGTCATGTGAAAAGCCCGGCGCAGCTCAACCACCGGCTCCTCGAAGTTGCTTATCACCATGCCGGACCTTCCGGCGGTGGGTTAGTCTGAATTCCAGGCCAGCCCGTTCGTAACCGCAAAGCGAGCTGTGGCGAACGATGCACTGGGCGCCTTCGTGGGAGCTGCCCGGCTCACCCCCCACTCTTCGCTTTTATCGCTCGGTGAGTGTTTCGTGCAATAGCGATTTAATGTAGGTCTGGTAAGGCAAACCCTCCCGTTCGGCCTGCTTTCGGGCCAAAGCCAAATCCGCTTCGGGAATCCGCAGAGCCACCACCGGCGCCGGTGTCTTTTTGGATGTAGCAATCCGCGCTCGCAGTTTCTCTTTCGTCAACACCCGACCTTCACCGTTTTTCACGGCGGCAAGTAGCTGTTTGCCATGTACCTCGCGGTTTTTATACCACCACTCCGCTTCTTCCGCCTCGGTGGCGAAAGCCGGTATGGCGCTTGGGTTGCTTCTCAATCCGCTTCTTCATTTGGGTCTCTCCAGAAAAGCCTTCCTGTCCGAAACGGTAGCCGGAAAGGCGGTTGTGGGACGTATCTTGCCGTTGCGAATCGTCCACACGGCCGACAACAAAAGCCCACCGTCCGTAAGGCTACAGAGCGGTACCGCTCTTCGTTATCGATTGGTCTCGCAATCCAGGTCCACAGGCTCGTTGTTCGGCAACTGCTTGAATTCCGCGGGCGCTACCTTGTGGGCGGCCAGATGCTTCCTGTTCTCGTCATCCCAAATCGAATTCGATTCCGCTGGCTACAATCCAGTATTGTCTCGCAGCGTAGTCCAGGCGCGATGATCGCAAGTAGGCAGGATGCACGCTCAAGAGCAGGCCGGTGGACGGCAGTCCAGTCTCACGTTGCCGGAGCGGTTTGATCGAAGTAGATAAGCATATCGTCACCGCGATTTCGAGCGCCCTCTTCGAGGCCGTTATAAACCCAGCGCGCATGACGACTCCATCCGATTGCCGGTAGCAGATAAACGCAGGATTTTGGTGCTGCTGCTCGACTGGCGCAGTTGACATCGGCTTGTTACCCACAGGGAAATCCCACAAACTCCGACCATCAGTATGAACGGTTAGCTCTTCAAATCGCAAGCTAGACCCCCGGACGCCCGAACAGTGAGCTGCCCGCGTTGCCGACAGGACCTCACACTCGGATTATTGTCGATGAATCCCCTCTCACCAACAAGTCTCGTGAAGTACAGTTCCAGGACATCATTTAACCAGAGTGCTGCTCGAGAACACACCGCAGCTCATCGAGCTCCGGTCCGTGTATTGAGGCGCCATACTCAAGGAGCCACGCGTTTGGTACGCGTATAAGTGTGCGACTTCTGAAACCGAGTACTTAGGAAACCGGTCGCGCCGCCGGCGAGACGGAAGCGGTGGAGCTACTGCCGGTGGACTTCCTTCATGAACCGCCCGCGTACCTCTCCAAGCCAAGGCTCTTCGTAGCGCCGGTTCAGATCTATCGTCGAGAGCGCCACCGAGCCTTGGGCCGTGGCGCTCGCAAGGATCTCGCCGCTCGGGTCCACGATCTGCGCCGGATAGTCGTAGCCGGAGGACACAATGAACACGCGGTTTTCAATCGCTCGCGCACGCCCTAAAACTTCGCTGCCGCCCCATATCGGCATCAGCAGCACTTCCGCTCCCTGCAGCGCCATCGCCTGAGCCGGGCCCGGAAACTGCAGGTCCCAGCAGATCATCATCCCGATGCGTCCGAAATCCGTTTCGAAAACCGGATGCCCTTCTCCCGGTGTCAGTCCGGCTTCCGTTTCTTCGCGAGGCAGATACACCTTCCGGTATTTACCCGTTACCCGCCCCGTGCGATCAATCAGCACTGCCGTGTTGTAAACAGCCTGCCCGTCACGCTCGTAAACGCCCGCGACGATCCACGCCTTCTTGCTCCGCGCCAATTCGCCCAGCCGCCCGGTCACCGGGCCGGGAACCGGTTCCGCCGTCTGCACGTAGCTGAGGCCTGTACTCACGACGGTCATCCCCTCCGGCAGCAGGATGACGTCGGTCCCGGCCGGAACGGCGCGTCCCACCAATTCCGCGAATTGCCGAAGGTTTTCCTCCACCGATTTCGAGCCCGACGGGCGGAGGTTTACCGCCGCCACGGATACGGGGCGCGAAGGCGGCGGATCGATGGAATCGAACGAGATCTCATCCCACCACACCGAGCCCTGCGGCGCGTTGAGCAGGTGAAGCTGCAATTTGACGGACGACGCTCCTTTCGGCGTGGGGGCGTCGAGAGTCATTCGTTTCCACGGGCCTTCTCCGGATACTCGCCAGGCGAGGTCCGGCCAGCCAATACGCTTGCCATCCGGCCCGGACCAATCGAGGCGGGCAACAACCTGGCGCGATTCAAAAGGAACGCCCTCCGTTTTGTACCAGGCGGTAAACCGATACCATTTTCCCGCGGAAACGTCCTCGACCTTGTGCTCCCAGCCGCCGAACGCCGCCGAATTACTCGCGCCGGAGATTACCAAAGCGCCCGCCGGCCGCCGGCATTGAAACTTGTCTACGTATGTCCGCGGCGCAATCTCCGCGCGCGGCGCCCATGGATGCCATTCCGACGGCGGGATGGCAAGACCCGCCGCGCCGCTTATCGAACTCGCCGCCAGGAACGCTGTCAGCGCCAGATACACTCGCATCACTTGCGCTCCTTGCCTGCCCGAGTTTTGCTCTCCTCCAACTGCTGATCGATCGAGTCCGCATAGGAGATGAGTAAATTGATGATGAAAAGGATAAATGTGGCGCTGAGAATGGCGATGAAAATCAGACTGGCTTCAGTCTCGCCGGCGCGGATTTTCGGCAGCCCGAAGGCGAGCGCCGCACCGCAGGTCAACACAATAAGGAGGATGCCGCCCACGCGTACGCGCGTGCGCTCAAGCATCTCCTCGTGGGCTCTCTCCCTGCCCACCAGCAACGAGAGAAACGTCGTACCGACCAAAGCGAGCAAACCGTGAATGCCGCTCGCTCGAGTGATTCGCCTGCGCTGTTTCGGCATTATTGCTTGTCGACCCTCAAGTTGTTGGTTACGGAGAACACGCCGGAAACGCCGTTCGCCTGCAGACCGGCCACGTTCTTATCGCCCTCGCTCGCGACCGCGCCCTCGAGCGTAACGTTTCCGTTCTTCACGACGATATGTATGGGAGGTACCGCCCTGAGGCTATAGCGGTCAAGCGACGGACTCGAAAAGATAGCCCGGAACAGCGCGAGGCGAAGACGATCGTCATTCGGAGAAACGGGTAGGACTTCGATCTTGTTCTCGACCGCCTCCACTCCCTCGATCTTCTTTACGACCTGCTCCGCATCCCTCTTTAGCGTCGGCCTCGTTACCTGTCCAAGCAACTGGACTTTGTACCCCTCCACCCGGTATTCAAGATTGTCGAATACCCCGTAGTAGGGCAGCATCACGAGTTCGTGGCGAACCTCTTTGATGAGCCGTTCGGTCCCCCGCCCGGTTTGCGCGGCTGCCCCGAATGCCATGCTACTCAGGAAAATCAAACACCCGATCATTAGATGGCGAACCATCGTGACCTCTTTCTTTGTAAAGGTTAATCGTTGCCCGAGAGATTAACCAATTGCGGCCGGACGGATTCGCCCGCGAGAACGGCCTCGGCGTCAGCGGCCGTGAAGTCCTCCACTTTCGACGAAATATTCATGGAGCAGAACTTCGGACCGCACATCGAACAGAAGTGCGCATCCTTAAAGCCTTCGTCAGGCAGCGTTTCGTCATGCATGGAACGCGCCGTCTCCGGGTCGAGTGAAAGTTCAAACTGGCGGTTCCAGTCGAACGTGTAGCGGGCACGGGAGAGCGCGTCGTCGCGGTCGCGCGCGCCTGGCCGGTGCCGGGCAATGTCGGCCGCGTGAGCCGCGATCCGGTAAGCGATCAGGCCGGCCTTTACGTCATCGCGGTTCGGCAATCCGAGGTGCTCCTTCGGCGTCACGTAGCACAGCATGGCCGCGCCGTGCCAGCCGATCATCGCCGCGCCGATAGCCGAAGTGATATGGTCGTAGCCCGGCGCGAAATCCGTCACCAGCGGCCCAAGCGTGTAGAACGGCGCTTCGTGGCAAAGCTCCTTTTCCTTCTCCACCTGAAGCTGAATCTGGTCGAGCGGAATGTGTCCGGGACCCTCGACCATCACCTGGACGTCGTACTCCCAGGCGCGTTTGGTCAGCTCACCCAGCGTCTTAAGCTCCGCGAACTGGGCTTCGTCGCTCGCATCCGCAAGCGAACCGGGACGCAATCCGTCGCCAAGGGAAAAGCTCACGTCGTGCTTCTGGAAAATCTTGCAGATGTCGTCGAAGCGCTCGTAGAGCATGTTCTGCTTATGGTTTTTCACCATCCACTCGGCGAGGATCGACCCGCCGCGGCTGACGATGCCGGTGACGCGCCGCGCCGCAAGCGGAACATGCTGCACCAGCACTCCGGCATGAATGGTCATGTAATCGACGCCCTGCTCGGCCTGCTCTTCGATCACGTCGAGCAGCACCCGCGCCGTAAGATCCTCAACGCGCCTTACCCGCGTGAGGGCCTCGTAAATCGGCACCGTGCCGATGGGCACGGGCGACGCCGCGAGGATGGCTTTCCGGATGAGCGGAATATCGCCCCCGGTCGAAAGATCCATGACGGTATCGGCGCCGTATTTCACCGAGTACCGGAGCTTCTCCAGTTCCGTATCGACGTTTGAGAGAACGGCGGAATTACCGATGTTCGAATTGATCTTGCAGAGGGAAGCCACGCCGATACACATCGGCTCGAGGTTCGTGTGGTTCACGTTGGCGGGAATGATCATCCGCCCTCGCGCCACCTCGGAACGGACCACGTCCGGCGAGAGTTTCTCCCGTCCGGCGACGTACGCCATTTCTTCGGTCAGAATCCCGCGCCGCGCATAGAACATCTGCGTGCGCACGGGATCGTTCGTGCGTTTCGCCACCCAATCTCTGCGCATAACTCTACTTCTTCTTTTTGGGCTTCTTGGTTTCCTTGCGGCCCTTATCCATGCTTTTTGCCATAAGAGGATTATACCCTTTTCCCGGCGAACCGGTCAGTCCATCCGCAACATGCCGCTTACGTTCCGCTTCGGCACCGACCCGACCGGAATGGTCTTGACTACCTTCATCGTCTTATTGTCCACGACGACGGTTTCATCGCGCCCCGCGACCGCAACATACACGCTCTTCCCATCCGGCGGAATCGTGAGCCATTCCGGATGAAGCCCGACCGTTACGAATTTGTGCAGCTTGTAGCCGGGCAGCGAGTAAGCCGCGACGTAGTCGTAATACTTGCTCGCGACCCACAGCGTTTTGCCGTCGGGCGTGATGGCGAGCCCGTGCGACGGCGACCCTTGCAGACCCTGCGTCTCCTTCTCGTGGCCGGGCGGGTCCGGAAGCGTCACCCGGTGGATCTCCTTGCGCGCCGCGAAATCGACCACCGCGAATCCGTGAAAGTTGGACAACTGAACGATGATTTCTTTCGTCGACCCGTCCGGGTTCTTCGTGAAGGCCATCGGCCTTATGCCGGCGCTCAGTGTCAGCGTCCACGCGAGCGTATTGGTGGCAGTGTCGATGACGCTGATCGTGCTCGCCGCAATCGAACCGGCGACCGCGTGTTTGCCGTCCGGCGTCACGTAAACGTTATGGATCTCGCCCTTGACCGGAATGCTCTTCACGTTAGCCAGCGAGGCGGCGTCGATGACATCCACCGCGCCCGGGGCTTGCCGGATTCCGACGTAAACATGCGAGCCATCCTTGGCGACATCGACGTTGTTCGGGCGGCCGCTCAGCGGAATCCGCTTGAAAACCTTAAGCGTCTTCGAGTCCACCACGTCGAGCGTCCGAAGCGCTTCGTCGGTGACGTAGATGCGGCGTCCGTCGGGCGAGATCGCGACGCCGTGCGGCACTTCAATGTCCTCAATGAGCCCAACCACTCGATTGGTTGCGGGGTCGATCACGTGGATGTTGTCCCCGGCCGCGTTCGACTGGAGAACGCGAACGGCGTCCGCGTTCAGCGATGTTACGACGGCCAGTACCGCCAAAATCGATCGTGTCATTTTCGCTCACCCCCATCCTGTTTACCGCCGGCGCTCTGGCCGCGCACCCATGCCGCAAGGGTTTGCCACTCAGGATCGCTTTGAGACTTCCAGTGTTTCCCGCCTGCGTGAAAGCGGTCGCCGCCCGCAGATTCGGCGAGAGGGTGCCGCAGGAAAGAACTCTTCACCGGATTGCCGGGCACGACGAAGAGCTTCCAGATTG
This sequence comes from Candidatus Sulfopaludibacter sp. SbA3, assembly GCA_945893365.1. GTDB lineage: Bacteria > Acidobacteriota > Terriglobia > Bryobacterales > Bryobacteraceae > SYKU01. Next base: position 53,644 of record CAMDED010000015.1, read on the forward strand.
CAAAGTTCTTGCGCGACTGGTCCTCGTTCCAGCCAGAGGCCCCGGGCGCGAGCGGTTCCAGTGGTGGACTTCCATGCTCATGACAGGTGACGCAGCGCGCATGCCCTGGGCGCTTCTTAAGCAGGATGGGTTGAACGCGCTCCTTGAAAAAGCCGTAGTCGAGCGAGGGCGCGGTCTGTGCCGGGGCCGGAGGGTAGGAAAGCAACGTTGCGATGATCAGGAGGCGAATTGCCGTCATTCCAAACTCCTAGATACAGACGTTACCACACCGGCGCGTTGCCGGGGCGAAAGGCGCGTCGAAGCCGGGGGCGTTCCAGATCGGCTGAAGCGGCTCGGTGCGCCACGACCCGATCTCTCCGGCCCGCGCGCCGTTTCGCAGCATTTGCTTCCGCCAGCGTTAACTTAACGTAGAACGGTGGCGTGAACGCCGGCCCGATTGCAGAAAACCCCTGGGCGCCCCGGCGGGAATCGCGCCGGGCAAGCAGTTCCCGCCGCCGTACGCTCTCACGGCGAACACCCCCGCTCTCGCCGCTTACCGCCGGTAAAGGTACAGCGTGTGGCTCCGGCCCTCTCCATCGTCGTCGACGTTTTCGATCTTCTCCGCCTTCCAATCCTTGAACTCAAAATCGTGGGACACGATGCGGGTCCCTTTTTTCAACTGCTGCTCGAGCATGGGGCGGATCTTGTCGTTCGACATCGGCAACAGATATACCGTGACCAAGTTGGCGGAGCTGTAGTCCTGCTTAAAGATGTCCCCGTTGATGATATGGGCCGTCTTCTGGATGCCGGAGGATTGTATGCCCTCGTTGCTTTGCTTGACCAGATCCTTGTCCATCTCGACGCCGGTGGAGTCGGCCTTATATTTCTTGGCGGCCATGATCACGATTCGACCGTCGCCGCTGCCAAGATCGAACATCTTCTCGCCCGGCTTTAGCTCGCCGAGCTTCAGCATCTTGTCGACGATGGTCTCCGGCGTCGGGTAGTACGGCGCCAGCTTTTCAACCGTTTCTTTGTTCTGCGCCGCGAGCGCCGCGCAGAGGAAGAGAGAGAGGGCCAGCGTTCGTTTCATTTCGCTCTCGCTCTTATTCAGTTGGTGATCTGATGCGACGTGCTCTCTTGCCTCACAGGCAGATAGAGCTTTTCCCACGCCCGATGCGCCGGATGGTCGACATAACGGTCCGCGGCGGCCTTGTCCTCGAATTCAATGACGAAAGCCGCATTGTAGCTGCTCGGCTGGACTTTGGTGGATTTCAGCCAGATGTTCTTGATACCCTGGATTTCCGCGGCCATCGTCTTGATGCCGTCAATCGCGGTCTGGCGCTGCGCCGGCGTCGATTCGGGCTTCCACTGGATAGTGACGACGTGAATGATCGAGGCGGGCGCGCCGAATTTGTTCGCCGCGAAAACTCCCGCGCAAAATATCGCAATCCCGGCCGCGAGGGCGGCCGCGGTTTTCAAAATTACCGATTTTTTCATTTGGTTTCCTCTCCTGACTGCTGCGTTAGCTCCGGATGCTCTAGCTCTTGATTCGTTAGCTCAATGCTAGTTTCGCTCCGCGAGGGGCGAACGCGCAAGCCCGACCATTCCTCCGAAAGCACCATCGAGTTGGCGGGATTTCGCGGATGGTACCTGATGGTCGCCGGGCCTATGAGAGTCCAGGGCTCGGGTGGAAGCTGTTCGCGTACGTTCGAAGTATCCTGCGAGGCTCTATACGTGACGCCGCGGACATCGTAGGCATACTCGAGCATGCCGTCCTCCCGGACGTCGGTCAGAATGCCGTCCCCGGACCGGCCGATATCCAACAACTCCGCCCGCCGCCGCCGCTCGCGCTCTTCAGGCGTGACACGCCGCTTCCGCAATACAAGCACAGCCGCCAAGATGGCCGCCAGGGCCGCGGCCACGCCTATGACAACGCCCGTCACGGGATACTAGCCTGCGACCGGCGTTTCCTGAAATACCTTCGCCCAATCCCGCAGGAATTGTTCGAGGCCCTTGTCGGTGAGCGGGTGGTTGAACAACATATCCATCACTTTGAACGGCATTGTGCCGATGTGGGCGCCCGCGAGCGCGGCATCGATGACGTGTACCGGTCCCCGCAGGGAGGCGGCCAGGATCTGAGTCCTGTACCCGTAATTCTTGTAGATCGCCGCAATGTTGCGGATCAGATCCATGCCGTTGTGTCCTATATCGTCCAGCCGGCCGACGAAGGGGCTGATGATGTAGGCGCCCGCTTTGGCGGCGAGCAGCGCCTGCGCCGGTGTGAAGCACAGCGTGACGTTGACCCGGTAGCCTTCTCCGCTGAGCGCCTTGGTGGCCTTGATGCCGTCGCGGGTGAGGGGCACTTTGATCACGACGTGCTTGTGAATCTTCGAGAGTTCGCGTCCTTCGCTAATCATCGACTCGGCTTCCGTGCCTACTACTTCCGCGCTGACGTCGCCCTCGACGATTTCGCAAATGTGGTGGACCTGCTCGGCGATCGGACGCCCTTCCCTCGCGATAAGCGTCGGATTCGTGGTTACTCCGTCCACGATCCCCCAACTTGCACCCTTCCTGACTTCGTCGAGATTCGCGGTATCCAGAAAAAATTTCATTTCTTGTTTATCCTCGTACTACCCGATTTTCGAGAACGCCGATGCCGTCGATTTCCACACGAACCGTGGAGCCGGGTTCCATCGGGCCGACGCCCGGCGGGGTACCCGTTGCGATGAGGTCGCCAGCCTCGAGTGTCATGAATTCCGTGACGAACGCAATTATAGCATTTACCGGGAAAATCATATCTAGAACGGAGCCGTCCTGTTTCACTTCGCCGTTGAGAATCGTGCGAATGCGGAGGCTCGAAAACTCCACGGAGCCGCGCGGAACAATGGCCGGACCCACCGGGCAAAATGTGTCGAAGCCCTTGCCTCTGGTCCACTGCCCGTCCTTTTTTTGCAGGTCGCGCGCCGTCACGTCGTTCACGCAGGTGTAGCCGAAAATATATTCATGCGCGTCTTCAGCCTTCACGTGGCGGGCGCGCCGGCCGATGACGACCCCCAGTTCCCCTTCATAACTCACGGTGTTGGAAATGGGGGGATACACAATATTCTCGCCGGACGCGATGATCGCCGAGGGCGGCTTAAGGAAGATCAAGGGTTCGGCCGGTACAGGATTGCCTAGCTCCTTGGCGTGATCCGCGTAGTTCCGTCCCACGCAGACGATCTTCGACGGGGTCACAGGAGCGAGAAGCCGGACGGCGGAACGGGCGTGACCGCGGCCCTTTGCCGTCGAAGAGAAAGAGGGGGTTTCATGGACGGTATCGCCGTCGAGCAGGCCGAAGCCTTCGTAGCCCTCCGCGCGAAAGCGTAAGGTGAGCATCAATATAGATCTTAGCTGAAGAGCGGGCGCTTCGCGCCGGCCCTGTTCGAGCTTTAAGCAAGAAAGACGAAGCTCTCGTGGCGCGTTGAGGGCCGCCGGGCCGCGGGTAGCGGCGAGTAATGTTCCCGAACTCACGCCGCGCAAGGCTTGCCCCTGTATTCCTTGGGTCACCAGGTCCGCGCTCCCGACGGCGCGCATAACCGGCAGCGGCAAGGGCAACTTTTCGGCCGGCCACGGCGACGACCGCCGGCGACGGCGCGGTTGCGCGTTCCCGCGTCGGCGGGCCCGGGATCGCCTCGGTGCCCAAGTCCAGTACGCCCGGTGAGGTTACGGCTGTCATCGAAACGGAGCCGGCGCAAAACAGGGGGCTTGCTAACCGGCGCGGTAACGGCTGGGGATATAGCCCTGCCTAATGCTTTCCGGGGGGCTGGCCGATAAAACCTTCAGGAGCAGTCCCCCCGGCCGAACCGGGGCCGCAGTCCAAAGACGAAAGGTGATTGAAACCGTATGACTTCCGCCTCAGCTCGCCATTTTCTTGCAGCCCTAAGCGCCGTCGTAGCGCTGTGTCCTTCCGTAGCAGCCCAGACGGCGCCGCCCCCCGCCGCCACCGCCCCCCAAGTCCTTTCCGTGAACGATTGCCTGCGCATCGCAATGGAGAAGAACCGCCGCCGGCCGGCGTCCCAGTTTGCCGTGGCGATGGCCGAAGCTCAACACCGTCAAGCCATGGCCGGCTACTGGCCGCAGGTAACCGGAAAGGCCGGATGGCTTCGCCTTGACGAGGCGCCCAACTTCATTTTCCCGTCGGGAACGCTGTATATACCGCCTCAGACGATCAATGTCCCCGGCGGCGCGGCTGCGGTTAACCTTCCCGCCAACGCTTTCGGACCGGGTTTCCCCCCGGTGCCCGTCCAGGTGCCGGTCAGCTTTCCGGGACAAAGCGTGACCACGGCGGCGCAGGTGTTCCCCATCCCGGAGCAGAACATCAAGCTTCTCAATCGACAGACCTTCATGACAGCCGGGAATCTGACTTGGTTACTGTATGACGGCGGCATGCGGAAAGGCTACCGGGAGCAGGCTCTCGGCGCCGTCGCGGCCGCGCAGGCCGAGGTGCGGCGGACGGATCTTGAGCTTACCGATGGCGTCGTAAGGCTCTACTACGGGGCCGTTTTGGCGCGGCAGTTGCACGTCGTTGGCAAAGACACCCTGGCGCGCATGGAAGTGACGCTTGAACTGACGGAATCGCTCTACAAGAACGGGGCCGGCAAGGTAAACAAGACGGACTACCTGGATAATCTGGTGATGGTCGAGACGATTCGGTCTACCGTCGCGGAACTCGCCAAGAACGAGGCCATGACCGAAGCCGCCTTGGCCTACACTCTCGGCCTGCCGTGGAACGCCACGGTTCGCCCATCCGAGGAAGATGTGCCGCATCGGCCTTTCGCAGGCAATCTGGACGAACTGGTGAGCACGGCTTACGAATTCAACCCCGATTGGGCGAGACTCGAAGCCGGTCTCAAGGCGTATAACGGCGCCGTTTCAACGGCGCGCAGCGGCTACTACCCAAAGGTGGCCTTGACGGGCGAGCTGCACCGTTGGTGGAACGACAATACGGCAGGGCTGTCCACGGCGGCCAACAAGGTGGGCTGGTCCTTCGGAGTGGGCGCGGAGATCCCGATCTTCGACGGATTCCTGACCCGGAATAGAGTAGCCGAAGCCCTCGCCCGCGTGGCCAAGCTCAAAGAGGAAAAGTTCCTTCTGCGCGAGGGTATCGGACTCCAACTCCGCGAATTGTTTCTGCGTCTCGACGCCGCATCGAAAACCTATCAGGCGGCAAACCGAGCGATGGTGGCCGCGCGCGAAAACCGCGACTTGACGTCGCGAGCCTATCAGAACGAGCTGGTTGAGACGGAAAAAGTAATCCGGGCTCAATTGTTTGAAGCCCTTATGACAGCCCAGTTCCTCAAGACGCGGTACGACCACGTGGCGATCGAGTCTCAGATCTCATTGGTGGTTGGGAGGGAGATAGCCGGGAGGATGAACTCGAAACCGTAGTTCGAAGTTGGCGAACACCCAATGCAGAAGATCAGGCTGGAGGGCGAAACCCGCGGGGACACAAGTTCGCGGCGGCGCGCCCTTGCCCTGATGCTTGGGGCCGGGGGCTGGTTGCCCGGAGCGCTGGCCGCCGCCGACCGCGCCGCGCTGCTGCGCCTGGCCATTTCAGAGAGTCTGATTTCGGACGTGAATCTCAACGACGCGAGAGCGGCCATGACGATCTGGATCAAACGAATGATGGTGGACTTGAACATGGTAATCGATGTCAGCCCAGCGGTATTCGATACGACCGAGGAGATTCTGCACCGGGCCCGTACCGGCCGGTTTGACGTGGTCGCGCTGAATGTCGTCGAGTACCGGCAGGTCGCCAGTCTGCTCGATCCCAGCGAGATTGTGTCCGAGGAGGGTGCGGCGGGAATGGATCGATATGTCCTGCTGGTGAAGCGAGGCGGCGGGATCGAGCGCGTCGGCGACCTGCGGGGACGAAAGCTGATCGTACTGAAGGGCCCGAAGATGTGCGTCGCGGATGCCTGGCTCTCCACTATCCTCGACGAGGGGCATTTCGGCGGAAGCGAACAGTTCTTCGGTACGGTGACCACCCAAACCAAAGCCTCGCGAGTCGTGCTGCCGGTCTTTTTTGGTCAGGCCGATGCGTGCCTTACCTCGAAACGGGGCTTCGACATGATGTCCGAGTTGAATCCGCAGGTTGCAAGAAATCTGACCGCGATCGCCAGTTCTTCCCCGATGGTGCTGTGCTTCTACGTATTCCGCAAGAACTATCGCGGTTTGAGCCGGGAGAGTTTCGCCAAGGTCACGTCGGATCTGCGCACCAGCGCGGCCGGCCGGCAGCTCGCGACGCTCTTTCAATTCGATGGGTTGACGGTCCGGGATGCCGGTTGTCTGGCGCCCGCTCTCGCCGTACTCGAGATGGCGGAGCGCGTCCGGGGCAAGAGTGCCGGGAGCCCAACCGGATGACGAAGCCCACCACAGCTACTGAAACCCGCGGCGCCGCCTCGCGGCGCCAAGCCTTCGGCTTGATGCTTGGGGCCGGGGGCTGGTTGCCCCAGGCGCTGGCTGCGGCGGACGGTGGCGCGCCGGTCCGCCTGGCTCTCTCGGAGAGCATGCTGGGGGGCGTGAATCCGAATGACGCCCGCGCGGCCATGACGGTCTGGACCAAGCGAATGTTCGAAGACATGAACATCGTGCTGGACCCGAAGCTATTCAGCACCAGACAGGAGATCCACGACCGCGCCCGCAGGGGCCAGTTGGATGCCATGGTGCTGAATGCCGTCGAGTACCGGCCGATCGCCGATCTGTTGGACGCGAGCCAACTCGTAGCCCCGGGTGGCGCGGCGGGCATGGAGCAGTATCTTATCCTGGCGAAGCGGAATGGCGGCATCCGGCAGTTGAGCGACCTGAAGGGACGCCGGCTGAACATGCTGAAGGCTCCTAAAATGTGCGTCGCGGACGCCTGGCTCTCCACCCTCCTCGAGGAAAGGCATTACGGCCCGGCCGAACAGTTTTTTGGTTCGGTGGTCACGGACGCCAAGTTCTCCCGAGTCGTATTACCGGTCTTTTTCGGCCAGGCGGATGCCTGCCTCACCACGAAGCGGGGCTTCGACACGATGTGCGAGCTGAATCCGCAAGTGGCGCGAGACTTGATAGCGATCGCAAGCAGTCCCGCCATGGTCCTGGTTTTTTGCATCTTCCGCAAGAACTACATAAGCGTGAATCGAGAGAAGCTGATCAAGGCGTTGATCAAGTCCGTCTCTACACTGCTGACGACCGAGGCCGGCCGTCAACTCGCGACGCTTTTTCAATTCGATGAGCTGGCGATACGGGATGCCGGCTGTCTGGCAAGCGTTCTCGGCGTGCTTGATGCGGCGGACCGCGCCAACGGCAAGCCGGTCGCAGGGAGCCAAAAAGGATAGAGAATGAAGCTGCTCCGTCCATTGCCGCTCTTGCTCTTCTGGCTCAGCCAAGCCGTTAACGGCGCACTGTTGGCGGTCGACCCGCCGTCTCCCGGATTGAAGAGAGCGCGCCTTCACGTAATGGCGAGCGAATCCATGTTTGCGACGGTCAATCGAGCCGATGCGACTGCTTCAATGACTATTTGGACTCGGCAAATTGCGGGAATCTACGGCTTTGAGCTCGACACCAGGATGGAGATCGCACGGTCGATCGAAGAGATCCGGCAGCGCCTCAAAGCGCACACGGTGGACCTGCTAGTCCTGGATACGCCCGATTTCCTGGCGCTTGTCGACGGCAAGCTAATAGAGGCGTTGGTTGCGGGCACAAGCCGGGGCCGGTTAGGGACATTCCCGTATCTGCTGTTGACTAACGCCGCGCCGGAAGCCGGACAACTCGCGGGGTTACGCGGGAAGCGGATTGTCGTTAATTCCCGCACCAAATCGAATCTGGGCCTGGCCTGGCTGGAGACGCTTCTGGCGGAAAACCGTCTCGGCCGCGCATCCGGCTTCTTTGGCTCGCTGGAAATCGGCTATCGGGCCTCGGCGTGCGTTCTGCCTCTATTCTTCGGCAAGATCGACGCCTGTGTGGTCGATTCCGATAGCTGGGAATCGATCAAGGAGCTGAATCCCCAACTCGGCCGGCTACGGGTCGCGGCGCGCTCCGAAGCCCTGCTCGAAGGCGTGATGGCGGTGCCGGTTGCGCCGTTCCCGTACAAGAGCGTAATGATCGAATCGATCATAAACATGCACAAGACCGCAGCCGGCGAGCAGCTCGGCATCGTGTTCAGGACCGGTCCGCTGATCCGCGTCGTCAAGGAGCAGTTTGAGTCGGTGCGCGCCCTTCGCGGCAAGTACCGCCGCATCGTGGAGCCGTCCGGGGACGGTCCGGCGCCCATCGCCGGGCGCCTCGAAGAAGTAGAAGTAAAGGAGCGCCGCTAGATGCTCCCACGCGGAATTTCGACAAGGTTATTGCGGCTCGTCACGGTGGGGCGGATCGCGGCGCGCCGGTTCGCGCAATTCCTATGTCTTGCCGTTGGGATTGCCGTGGCGCAGCGAGGCGGTCCGGTTAGGACCGTTAGCGTCGAGGCCGGCGGATTGCGCAAAACACGGCTCAATGTGGTGGCAAGCAGCAAGATGATGGGCAAAGTAAATTACAACGACGCTCGCGCCGCGCTCAAGGTCTGGTTCGACAGTGTAGGGCGGCAAAGAGGCTTTCTCCTGGACTCCAGGATCGACATCCTCGAGAACGTGGCGGAGATCAGGGATCGCCTTCAGAGCCGTTCGGTGGACGTGGTCATACCGTCCATCTCCGAGTACCTGGAACTCGAAAGTAGCCGCCTGATCGTTCCCATTCTGGCGTTTGCCCTAAGCTCACACGGAGAAGCGCTGTACTCGTACGTGCTGTTGGTCAACCCTTCCTCCACCGCGAAGGAAATCGCCGGCCTGCGAGCGAAAAGCATCCTGGCTTCTTCGCGAGGTGGATCGAACACGGGTATTGCCTGGATCGACGTCCTCCTCGGCAAAGAGAAGCTTGGGCGCGCCGAGTCCTTCTTCGCCACTATCAAGGTTCCTGAAAAGGCGCAGGCGTGCGTATTGCAAGTGTTTTTCGGCACGATCGACGCATGCGTGGTGGACGAAGTCAGTCTGAACCTGGCGAAGGAGATGAACCCTCAATTGGGACGCCTGAAGGTTCTCGCCCGATCCCTTCCCTTGATCGAGAGCCTGATCGCCACGCCGGTGGAACCACATCCATACCAGGCGGAGCTGATTGACGGCATCCTCTCGCTCCACGAGGACCCGACTCGCCGTCAACTGCTCATGGTCGTCAAGACCGATCGAATCGTGCGAATCCAGCCGGGCGATCTCAACTCCGCGCGCGAGCTGTGGAGAGATTACTACCGTCTGCCTGGCTCGTCGCCGCACCGTCCACCAGGCTCCGGACTCACGGCGCAGGTCGGCAAGATCGACATCGGCAAGGAAAGGCCCTGACAATGCGCCTTGAACACCTCCGTCTCCCAAAAGGCATTTCCCGGCGCATCGCGCTACTCGGATGGATCGTCACCCTGGTCACCCTGGGCGTCTTTGTCACAGTCCTCGTTCCGGAACAGAAGCGCGAGTTCGAGTTGAGTCTCGAATCGAAGGCCCGCGGCGTCGCCGTTTCAATTCGCGGTGTTGCCGCGGGGGCCGCCGTCTCGGAGGACTATTCCGCGGTCGTGGATCAGGCGATGCAGGTTTTGGCCGGCGACCAGGCGATCGACTACGTGGTGATGACGAAGAACGACGGCTTCTCGATCGTGATCGACCGCTCCGCCTGGAAGATCGAAACACTCGGTGAAACCTGGCACCCGGAATCGCGAAAACCAGCCAGTTCCATCGGCGCCTCGCCCCTGTTCGGACGACGCGTCTTCCAATACGCCTTTCCGTTCGATTACAGCGGCATCCAGTGGGGTTGGATCCACATCGGACTGTCGCTCGACGCCTACGACGAGAGTGTGCGGCGCACTTACAAGCGCACGGGAGCGCTGACCATCCTCTGCGGCGCCCTGAGCCTGTTGATCTCGCTCGTGTATTCGGCGCGCCTGGTCCGGCCCATTCACATCCTGCATGCGGCGGTTGAGAAGGTGGCTCAGGGGGATCTCCACGCGCGCGCCGAAGTGCGCAGCCACGATGAGATCGAGCGGCTGGCGGAGGCGTTCAACGACATGGCGCGGACCATCCTCGGCCGCAACCAGATCCTCGACAGCGTCAGCTTCGCCGCGAAACAGTTCCTGAGCGACGGGGACCGCGACACCATTACCGAAGAGGTGCTGCGAAAGGTCGGTCAGGCGGCCGGGGCCAGCCGCGCCTGTGTATTGGAAATGTGCATAAAGGAAGACTATCTTCGTCCCATCCTGCGAATGAAATGGATGCCGTCCGCCGAGCCGTCACACCGGAAAGGTTGGGAGGATTTCCCTTGGCAGGGGGGGTGCGCGGACCAGTGGATTGAACTGCTGAGGCAGGGCGTGATCGTCACACTGAAGCCGACCGGCATGGAAGAACCTTCCCGCAACTTGATCGATCCCCGGATCCGGTCGACGATCTTCGTTCCCGTCGTTGTCGCGGGGGACTGGTGGGGCATCGCCGCATTCGACGACTTCATCCGGGACCGCACGTGGGGAGAAGCGGAAAAGGACAGCTTGCAGGCGGTGGCCGACATGCTGGGCTCTTCCGTCGCGAGGCACCGGGCGCGAACCGCGCTTGTGGAGGCCAAAGAAACGCTCGAGCGGCGAGTGGTTGAACGAACCAGCGAGCTTCAACAGGCACAGCAACTTCTCGCTCAAAATTTAGAACGGCTCGATTTGGCGCTGGAGTGCGCCGAGGAGGCTCTCTGGGACTGGAACGTCGTCGAGAACGTGTCGCACTACAATGAGCGCTGGTCTCGAATGCTGGGCTATTCCCCAGATGATATCGGCGATTCCGCGGTGATCTGGGATAGCCTGGTACACCCGGACGATCTCCCTTCCGCCGCGGAAAAGCTGCGCGCGCACATGGCGGGCGAAAGCGAAAGTTATCAGGCGGAGTTTCGCATGCGGACCAAGGATGGCGGCTGGCGGTGGATCCGGGCTCGCGGCAAGGTGGTGGCGCGGGCGGCGGACGGCTCCCCGCTGCGCGTCACGGGAACGCATTTGGACATCACCGCGAATAAACAGTCGGCGGATACGCTAATCGCACTTTCGCGCGAGGCGGGCATGGCCGAAGTCGCTACCGGCGTCCTCCACAATGTCGGCAACGTGCTGAACAGCGTGAATGTTTCCGCCTCGCTGGTCGCAGGCAAGATTCGCGAGTCGCGCGTGGACAATCTCGTCGCGCTGATTCACATACTCGAGCAGCACTCCGGGGACCTCCAGGCATTCCTGGCCACGGACCCGAAAGGCCAGCGGGTGCTCCCGTATCTGGCAAAACTCGGCGGCCACCTCCAGTCGGAGCGCGACAGCATGATGAACGAATTGGAATTGCTCACATCTCACGTAGGTCACATCAAGCAGATTGTGGCCACTCAACAGAGCTATGCGAAGGTGTCCGGCCAGGTTGAGAATATCCGTCTGGCCGAGCTGGTGGACGACGCCTTCAGAATCCTTGAGCCGGGATTGGTCCGCCACGAGATTAAGGTGGAGCGGGACTTCGAGACCCTGCCGCTCATTGCGGCGGAGAAGCATACGATCCTTCAGATTCTGCTCAATCTCCTGCGCAATGCGAAGCAGGCGCTCGACGACTGGAACGGGGAGAAAACGATCCGAGTCTCGATCCGCAGGCTGGGAGTGGACCGCGTCAGCCTTTCAGTACAAGACAGCGGCCCGGGATTGCCGGCTGAAAACCTCACCCGGATCTTCGGACATGGGTTTACCACCAAAGCGGACGGGCACGGTTTCGGCCTGCACTCATGCGCGCTCGCGGCCGGCCAAATGGGCGGTTCGCTGCGGGCCGAGAGCGGCGGTCCCGGCCGCGGCGCCGCCTTTACTCTCGTACTACCGCTGAAGTCCGCTAACGATCTCAAGGAGAAAGTCTGACATGAAGTCACCAAGCCTGCTGGAGCCCAATCATAGGATCCTCGTCATCGACGACAACAGGGCGATTCACGACGATCTCCGGAAAATTCTGCTCGGCGAAAACAAAACACGGGAGCACCTGCAGGACGATGAAGCGTTCCTCTTCGGCGTGGAGGCGCTGCCGATCACCACCTTTGAGATCGACTCGGCTTACCAGGGGCAGGAGGGTTTGGCGAAACTGGAGCAGTCGCTCGCCGAAGGCCGCCCTTACGCGCTTGCTTTCGTGGATGTCCGAATGCCCCCCGGATGGGACGGCGTCGAGACCATCACCCGGCTCTGGCAGGCGGATCCGAACCTCCAGGTCGTGGTCTGCACGGCCTACTCCGACTACTCCTGGAGCGACATCCAGCGCCGGCTGGGCCAATCGGAGAATTTGCTGATCCTCAAGAAGCCTTTCGACAACATCGAGGCTATCCAGCTGGCCCATGCGCTGACCCGCAAATGGCTGGTCAGCGGTCAGGCGCAGGCCCGCTTAGAGGATCTGGACCTGATGGTGGTGCGGCGCACGGCGGAGTTGCAGGCGGCCAATGAACGGATCAAGCAGCAGTTCGAGGAGAAAGCCGCGGCGGAGTTAGCGTTCCGCACGGTCTTCGAGAGCAGCCCGATCGGTATCACGCTATCGGACCTGAATGGCCGTTTCGTGGACTTGAACGGGGCGATGGAACAGTTGATGGGCTTGCCGAAGGCGAGCGTCATCGGCCGGGACCCCGCGGACCTGGGATGGATCGGAGACCGTGAGGATTATGAGACGGTCCGGAAGGCGCTCGACGATGGCGACGACCTTGACTCGCAGGAGCTGACCTACCGGAACCCAAAGCTGGGCGGCCGGACCGGATTGCTGTGGGCGCGAAGAGTGGAGATTGCGGGGACCGGCTACTCGCTGTGCTTTGTGCTCGACATCAGCGAGCGGAAGCAGATGGAAGAGGACCTGGTGCGAGCCAGGCTGGGCGCCGACGCCGCGGCCCAGGCAAAAAGCGAGTTCCTCGCCAACATGAGCCATGAGATCCGTACACCCCTGAACGGAATTCTGGGGCTCAGCGCCTTACTTGAGGAGGAGGATATCCCGGAAGGTATCCGCTTGATGATGAGCCTGATTCGCACTTCCGGCGAAGTGCTGCGAAGAGTACTGGACGATGTGCTGGATTTCAGCAAGATCGACTCGGGCAAGCTCGAGTTGGAGGAAGAACCGTTTGACCTGAGGGCCTGTTTGCAATGGAGTTTCGACCTTTTCCGCACCGTAGCGGAGGACAAAGAGATTAAGTGCACGCTGCATCTGGACGACGCTCTTCCGGCGCGAGTGTCGGGCGATGCGACCCGGTTGCGCCAGGTTACGGCCAACTTGATGAGCAACGCCGTGAAGTTCACTCATCAGGGCTCCATCGAGATGGAGGCCCACCTGGCCGAGCCGCACCCTCGCGACGGCAAGCACCTTATCCGGATCTCGGTTCGGGATTCGGGTATCGGCATTCCCGAGGACAGGATCGACCGTCTTTTCCGCTCGTTCAGTCAAGTGGATGCTTCGACCAGCCGGTCCTACGGAGGTACCGGCCTGGGTCTCGCGATTTCCCAGCGTCTGGTGAATATGATGGGCGGCGACATCCGGGTTAAGAGCCGTCCGGGCGAAGGGTCGACATTCGAATTCACTATTACCGCCGGGATCGCGGCAGCGGCCGAGCCTGACGCGGCGCTCACAAGCCGCGCGGACTTCAAGGGGCTGAAGGTACTGGTTGCGGAGGACAATAAGGTGAACCAGATCGTTACCATGCGGATGCTTCAGAGAATGGGCTGCAAGACTGAACTCGCGTCCGACGGCGCGTCGGCAATCAGCCATATCGAGGCGAATTCCTACGACGTTGTGCTGATGGACGTCAATATGCCGGAAGTGGACGGGCTGGAAGCGACCAGGCGGATCAGGCGGCTGCCCACCGCGCAATCCTGTGTTCCTATCGTAGCCCTTACGGCCTCGGCGACAAACGAGGACAGAAACGCATGTATGGCGGCCGGAATGGACGACTACCTGAGCAAGCCGATCGAAATCCGGGCTTTGCGGCGAGCCTTGGAACGTTGGGGCCACCCCCGCGTCACCGGGATAGCGCCTGACGGGATTGACATTCCGGAACCGTGCCCACCGAAGTTATCGGCCGGCGCCGATCAAGCCACCTCGGACGCCTTGAACGAGACTCACGTTCCCGGATGAGAACACGGCCGAGTCTGCGGTCATCCAAGTCAAGATGCTGTCTTACCGACGCCGAGCTTTTTGAGAAACGTCATCATGGGGCACCAGTTCGTGATTCCGGATTGAAAAAGGTTCAGCCCCACGAATCCCGTGAACAGAAGCCACGCCGGGTGCACGTAGTATCCCAAAACCACACTGATCATCACGAAGGCGCCGGCGATCAACCGGAGATAGCGTTCGACAGTCATGCAAGTTTCCTCCCGCGGTTCACAACGAAATAGACAATCGGCACAGTCATGCGCGAGAGGGCGAGAGAAGCAACCTCGCCGGCCATCAGCGCAATGGCCAAGCCCTGAAATATGGGGTCGAACAGAATCACGGCAGACCCCGCCACCACTGCCGCCGCGGTCAACATCATCGGGCGGAACCGCACCGCGCCGGCATCGATCACGGCCGCGTCGAGAGGCATGCCCTCTCCCAGTCTCAATTCGATAAAGTCCACCAGGATGATCGAGTTCCGCACCACGATGCCCGCGCCCGCGATAAAGCCGATCATCGACGTTGCCGTGAAGAACGCGGACATCAGGCCGTGGGCCGGCAAAATGCCCACGAGCGAGAACGGGATCGCCGCCATGATTACGAGCGGCGTCGCAAAGGACTGGAACCATCCCACCACCAGCGCGTAAATCAATATCAGCACCGCCGCGAAGGCGATTCCCAGATCGCGGAAAACTTCGTAGGTGATGTGCCATTCGCCGTCCCACTTCATGGAATAGCGCTCGGAGCCGGATGGCAGGGCGGCCATGTGCTGCTCGATGGCGTACCCCTCGGGAGATTTGAATTTGTCCATCTCCAGCCCGAGCTTCAGGACGGCGTAAACCGGGCTTTCCATCGCGCCCGCGACATCCCCCGTAACGTATGTAACCGGCAGGAGGTTCTTGTGATAGATGCTCTTATCCTCGACTGCCGTCTCCGTCTTCACCAGTTCGCGGAGCGCGACGAGCCGGCCGGCGCGGCCAGCCACTTTCAGGTTCTGAATCCGCTCAAGATCGGAGCGGCTGGCGCGAGCCATCCGCAGGTTGATAGGCACGTCTTCTTTTTCCGCATCCGCGTGCAGCAGGCCGGCCGCGGACCCTGCCGAGGCCACCGCCATGGTGCGGGCGATGTCGTCTTCCGAGATCCCGTTGAGAGCGGCTTTTTCTTTGTCGGCCAGAATGCGGTATTTCGGTTGATCGTCTTCGACGTACCAGTCTACGTCCACGACGCCGTCTGTGCGCTTCCAAAGGTCGCGGATACGCCGCGCGATGGCGATCCTCTCCTCCAGTAGGGGCCCGTAGACCTCGGCCACCAGCGTTTGAAGTACCGGCGGGCCGGGAGGAACCTCGGCCACTTTGACCCGGGCGCCGTACCGGTCCGCAATCGGGACGAGCCGCTGCCGCACCTGCTTGGCGATCTCATGGCTTTGCAGCTTGCGCTCCGGTTTCGGCAGCAGATTGACCTGGATGTCCGCGACGTTCGACCCCTTGCGCAGGTAGTAATGCCGCACGAGACCGTTGAAGTTGAATGGCGACGCGGCGCCTACGTAGGTTTGCAGATTCACCACTTCCGGCTGATCGAGCGCGGCGCGGGCGAGTTCCCCGGTGACGCGCGCCGTTTCTTCGAGGGTCGTGCCGTTCGGCATGTCCACGATCACCTGAAACTCGCTCTTGTTGTCGAACGGCAGCATCTTGACTTTCACGAATTGGAAATAGAACAGGGAGACCGAACCAAGCAGCAGGAGCACAACGGCGCTCAGGAATCCCCAGCGCAACGCCGTCGTATGAAGGATGGCTCCCATGACGCGGCGGTACATGCGAGTGAGGCGGTCCTCCCGTTCGCCGTGTTCCGACGCGTGGCCGGATTTCAGGATTCGGACGGCCGCCCACGGCGTGACGATGAAGGCCACCAGGAGCGAAAAGATCATAGCCGCGCTGGCGCCGATGGGAATCGGCCGCATGTAGGGGCCCATCAACCCGCCGACGAAGGCCATGGGCAGAATCGCCGCAACCACCGTCAGCGTCGCGAGAATTGTCGGATTGCCCACCTCGTCCACCGCTTCGAGCGCCACGTCGAACGGAGGCCGCTCCCGGTTGGAGGGCATGCGCCAGTGGCGGACGATGTTCTCCACCACCACGATGGCGTCGTCAACCAGGATGCCGATCGAGAAGATCAGCGCGAACAGCGTGATGCGGTTGAGCGTGTAACCGTACAAATAGAAGACCGCCAGCGTGAGGGCCAGCGTGACAGGAATCGCGATGAACACGATCAGGGATTCGCGGAATCCCAGCGTGATCGCGATCAGGAGGCTCACCGACACCACGGCAATCAGCATATGGAACAGCAGCTCGTTCGATTTCTCCGCGGCGGTCTCGCCGTAGTTCCGAGTTACGTCGACCCGGACGTCCGCCGGGATCACGACTCCCTTCAGAGGTTCAATCCGGCGCAGCACTTCGCCGGCCACAGTCACGGCATTGGCGCCCTTGCGCTTCGAAATCGACAGCGTGACCGCGGGAAGGAATTCCCGGCTGCCGGCATCGGCCATACGAACGTAATCGGAGGGCTCTTCGCCGCCGTCGGTCACCTCCGCCACGTGGCGCACAAAGACAGCCTTGCCGCCGGCAACGCCCGCCACCACGTTCCGCACATCCTCGGCCGTCCGCAGGAACGCACCGGTCTCGAGCACGTATTCGCGGTTTCCGCTCGCGAACCGGCCCGAAGGCAAGCGCCTGTTCGACATGCCGATCGCGCCCGCCACCTGCAGCGGCGTCAGGTTGTACCCCACCAGTTTGGATTCGTCCAGTACGATGCGTATTTCCCGCCGCTGCCCTCCGATGAGGGCTACAGCCGAAACGTCGGGCGCCTGCTTGATCGCGTCGTGGAGCTGGGCGGCGATCCGGCGCAGTTGGAAATCGTCATAACGCTTGCTGGACAGCGTCAGCGCCAGGATGGGTACGTCGTCGATCGAGCGCGGCTTGACCAGCGGCTGCGAAGCTCCCGCGGGAATCAGGTCGAAGTTGGCGTACAGTTTCTGATTGAGGCGGACGATGCTCTTCTCCTCGTCCTGCCCCACATGGAAACGCACGATCGCCATGGACGTTCCCGGACTCGACGTGGAGTAGATGTACTCCACCCCGGGAATCTCCCACAGCAGCTTTTCCATCGGCTTGGTAACGCGTTCCTCTACTTCCCTGGCCGAAGCGCCGGGCATCCGCACCATGACGTCGATCATGGGCACGATGATCTGCGGTTCCTCCTCTCGCGGCAGCTTCCACACAGCGAACGCCCCGATAAGCAGCGAGCCGGCGATCAGCAGCGGCGTCAGCTTGGACGAGATCCAGGCATGCGCGAAGCGTCCCGCTGGTCCGAGGCGGCGGGGAGCGCTCACTGCCGTACCTCCAACCTGGCGCCGTCCTGAAGGCCCGCCGGAACCGGGGTGATAATCTTCTCTCCGGCGTTTAACCCGGAAAGGATTTCCACACTTTCCTTACTGCGTCGGCCCGCCGTGACGAGGCGGGTTCGAGCCGCTCCGTCCTCCACCACAAACACGGATTGCAGTTGACCGCGCTCGACAAATGCAGCCGCGGGCGCGACTAAGACTTTGCGGCTGCCGAGCGCGAAGTAAGCGCGGCCGAACATTCCGGATCGCAGTTGCGGGATCGCCGGCAGGTCGAGTTTCACCACGTAGGATCTGGATGCCGCGTCCACCACGGGAACAATCTCCGAGACCCGCGCGTTCAGCTTGCGGGCCAGTGCTTCGAGCGTTACTTCGACGGCCTGGCCCATCCGGACGGACGGCAGGCGGGACTCGTCGACCGACACCTCCAGGCGGAAATTGCCATCCTTTTCGATGGTTAGGAGCGGAGCTCCCGGAGTGGCCAGGTTGCCGGGCTCGATGGACCTTGCGACTACGACGCCTGAAAAGGGCGCCGTGATGCTGGAATAATCCTGCATGATGGTAGCGGATCGCACCCCTTGCCCAGCCTGCGCCAGCTTGGAATCGAGTTGGGCGCGTTTTGCCCGGGCCATTTCGTGGTTGGCTTGAGCGCCTTTCAGTCGAGCCGAGGCTTCATCAAACTCCTGGTTCGAGATGGACTTCTTCGCGTACAGATCCTCCATGCGTCCGAACGTCGCCCGCGCCAGGTCGAGACTGGCTTTGGCGCCGGCCACGGCGCTCTCCGCTTCGGGGATCGCGCTTTGGACCTCGGACCGGCCGGCCTCAGCGCCGCGGACAGCCGATTCCAGTTCGCGAGCGTCCAGCGTGACCAAGACCTGGCCTTCTCGAACGCGATCCCCCACCTGCGCGCTCACGTTTTGGACGTAGCCCATCACTCTGCTGGAAATGCTGCCGGCGGTGCGAGCCCGAACCGTTCCGGCCGCTTCATAGACGGCCGGCCAATCCTCGGCCGAGACGATGGCTATCCGGACCGGGACCGGCGCCGGGGGCGAAGCGGTTGCGCGGCGAGCCTGTTCGCTCTCGCAGGAGGACAGCATGACCAAAGAAATCGGCAGAAGTGAAAGAAGAGGGGATCGTAGTTTCATCAGTTCAGTACCTCTGAATCGGCGGAGAGAGTTCCCGCGGCGTATTCCAGCATGGTGGCGGTCAGGCGCTGATCGTGTACGGCCGTCAGATGGCGTGTGCGGCTTTCGAGTAACGCTGTTTCGTTGCGCAGCAGGTCCGTGACATTGGCCAACCCGGCCTCGTAGCGGTTCTGGGTGATGCGCAGGCTCTCTTCCGCCAAGGCGACGGCTGCCTTGGCAATCTCAATGCGCTGCTGGGCGGCCCGCAGTCCTGCGTAGGCTTGCCTTACCTGAAGCCGCACGGCCGAGCCGACGCGCTGTTCGCCCGCCTTAGCGCGTTCCAGATCGTGAGCGGTTTCGGAAGCCTTGGACTTGTCCGAAAATCCGTTGAAGAGGTTCCAGCGCAGCGAGACCGCGGCCAGCCAGTTGGCGCCACCGCGTGTGACGAAGCGTTGCGCATCGGTCTCGAAGATGGCGCGGAAGCCCACCTGCGGGAGCCGCAAGTCGCGCGCGGCTTTGGCTTGCACCTGGGCCATGCTGGAGGCCAGCCGGCTCTGGCGAGCTTCGGGGCGGCTGTCACCCGCCTGGGTTTCAAGCCCGCCCACCGTCAGGCCGGGCAGATCAATGGGCGAGAGTGCGGTGGTAAGCGAGTGCGGAGTGTCGAGCGGAAGCCCCATGGCGTCGTTCAGAGCCGCCTTTGCGATATCGAGATCCGCGCCTCTGCTGATGCGCTGCTCGCTCACGGCCGCGAGGTGCACCCGGAGGGACAGCACGTCGACATCCGTGGACATGCCCACCGCGCGTACCGCTTCGGCACGCTTGAGATCCGCCTCCGCCGAGCCCACGGCCTGCTCCGCGGCTTTCAGGCTCTCAGCCGCAAGAACACTGTTGTGGTAGGCCCGCGCCACCCCGGCGACGACTTCCATTTGGACCCGGCGCTGCTCCTCCGCGCTCATTTTCTCCCCCAGGTCCGCGGACCTGACGGCGCCGCGCGTCTGCCCGCCGTCGTACAGGGATTGGTCGACGGTGACCTGAGTCTGGAAATTATTGAGCGCGTCCGGCCGGTTCAGCGGGCCGATATTGAAGTTCCCGGCGCCGAACTGGTGCTGGGTCAGCAGGGAGCTAAACACGAACACCGGGTTATTGCTGCGGGCGAACGACTCGGCAAAATTGACCTTCGGAAGCATCCCACTGCGAGCCTGCGTCTTCCGTTCGGCGGAGGCCCGGACGCCGGCTGCGCTAGCCGCGATGGCTTTGTTCTCACGCAATGCCAGCCTGACTGCATCCCGAAGAGACAGGGGATCTTGAGCGCACAACGTCGCGGAAAAGAAAAGGAGGAGTGACTTTCGCATAGATTCGAGCTCGACAGTACATTTCAATACCCAGGACGCGGAAAATCGCCACGGGTGACAGTGCGACGATTTGCGGCAGATTGCATCCGGACGCGGGGAAAGTGGATACAGAGGGTGTCCGAAATGTGCTCGTGGTGGCAGATGAGGGCCTTGGCCGCGAACCCTTTGCTTGACCTCGCCTGGCGGCGAGCCGTTCAGCAGCGGCCGGTCCGCACCCGCGCCGCCGCATGCGTGCGCGACCGGCCCGCCCCGGCAGGCGTTTGACGGCGCCAAGGTCGGCCGCGTTCGAAGAACTGACTTGGGGCCACAGGTCGCGACGTAGCCTCGCCGGGGCGCCGCCCGCATCACAGACTTGCTTCGCTCCCGGTCTGGGATGAGGGGTTCTGCTCGCGTGCCGCTACCGCCCCGGAACCGCCATTACTAGACGCTCACAACCGGGCACGGCGAGTGCCGGATTATTGAATATCCGTGAGCGCGCAGCCGCCCGATTCCCGCCGTCCCCCGCCCGATTACGACGATGTCCGCGCCGTGCTTCTCCGCCGCGGAACGGACCACGTCCGCCGGCTCGCCTCCGTGGACACAAATATCCGCCGTTACACCGAGACGGTCGCGGATACCTGTCAGCAGCCTTCTCGCCTCAAATTCAAGCCCTTCCCGCAGCTCCGCGTCCAGGTACATCGCCGGCCGGCCTTCCACCACGGGCGTGGCATGTACAAGCGTAAGCGGCGCCAGGTACTCTTCCGCCAATTTCGCCGCCCAGAGGACAGGCGCGTCGGAGTGCGGGCCAAGATCCACCGCGCAAACCACGGCCCGGCACCGGATGGCCTCAAGCGGCGGGGCTTCCTCCATGTGGACCCCCGTCCAGACCGGGCAGTGAGAATCGTGCAGGATCTTCGCCGTGACCGAGCCTAGAAGGAAGCGCCGGAATGGGCCGAACCCGTGGGTGGGCATCATGATCAGATCAGCGCCATTTTCCCCAGCGTACTCAACGATCCTGTGCGCCGCATCACCCTCCACCAGCACTCGAGCCGGATTGAACGGGCGAAGCTCTTTCTCAAGGAAATTATCCAGATCGATGCGGCTATCGGCTAGCCTCCGGATCTGGAAATTGTCGAGCGCGCTGCCTCCAAATTCCGGGGAACCATACACATAGTGCGCGGGCTCGACCACGTGAAGCAACGTCAGTGAAGTTTCAAAACGCCCAGCCATTGCCGCGACAAAGTGCGCGGCGCCGCGGCAGCGTTCCGAAAAATCGACAGGGAAAACAATCCTGTTTACGGGTTTCATGGGCATCTCCTGGCAAACGGAGATGCAAGCCGGTCGCCATTCCACCGGCGGCCGGTGCGATCAGCTTTTCTTGCCGAAACAATACAGCGTGCCGTGGGTCCGGATATATAGCTTGCCGCCGGCGATGGCGGGCGTCGCGTGCGACTCCTCACCCAGATCGATAACGCGAACCACTTCCCAATCGCGCCCCGGCTTGATCACGGAAACCTTCCCCTCTTCGCTGATCGTATAAATCTTGCCGTCCGCCGCAACCGGTGATGTGAAATACAGGCCGGGCGCTCCGGCGAGCCGGGCTTGCTTCAGAACCTCGCCGCTTTCCGGGTCGAGAGCCGTCAGAATCCCGCCCTCTTTCAAGATGTAAAGCACATCCTGGTAGAAAAGCGGGGATGGCACGTTGGGCAGCGACTTCGTGTAGTTCCAAAGAAAGCTCTTCTCTGTCATGTCGCCCTTGCCGCCGAGCCGGAACGCGTTCACGGCATTCTGGGCAGCGCGCTTCGCCTGGTACAACTGCCAATCCCGGCCCTCCATGAGGCCCGTCCGGTCGAGATCGAACGAGGCCCAGTCCTTCGTGATCCTCTTATCCGGTATCTCCTCCGGGGAGAGTTTTCCGTCGTGATTCGCGTCCCATTTCTTCAGAACGTCCTCGAACGGGGGAATGTCCTCCTGCTGCCCCGTATCGCTTTCCCCCGCCCAGCCCAGGATGTAGATTTTGTCCTTGTTCATGACGGGAGTCGGCTTGAGTTGCCACGTGAGTTTCCCCACCCACCACACCGGCTGGCCGGTCTCCACCTCGTAGGCGGTGAGGCGATAGGAGCCGGTGACCAGGACTTGAAGTCCGCCGCTCGCCGGCTGGTAGAGAAGCGGCGTGGAAAATCCCCGTGAATATTCAGGCCGCTCCACGCGCCACTTCACCTTGCCCGTATTCTTGTTCACGGCGATAAAATAGGAGCCGCTTTCCTGATCCAAAACCTGAAGAACCGTATCTCCGGCGAGGATGGGCGACGACGCCATTCCCATGGGATTGTTGAACGGGCCGAGCGGCAATCTCCAGCGCTCGTTGCCGTCCGGACCGAACGACATCATGCCGAAATCGGCGAAAAAAACGAACGCGTTTACGCCGTCGGTCGCCGGCGTGGGCGAGGCCGGGCTGTTGGACTTGTGCAGCGTCTCTTCGCGTTCCCGTGGAATTTCCCGCCGCCACATGATCTTGCCCGTGGCGCGGTCGAGGCAGAACACGAAGAGCTTCTT
This sequence comes from Candidatus Sulfopaludibacter sp. SbA3, assembly GCA_945893365.1. Classification (GTDB taxonomy): domain Bacteria; phylum Acidobacteriota; class Terriglobia; order Bryobacterales; family Bryobacteraceae; genus SYKU01. Next base: position 76,226 of record CAMDED010000015.1, read on the forward strand.
GTCCTCGTATCCGGTGATGAAGATGCGGTCGCTCGCGAGCGACGGCGAAGAGTGGCCGGGCGGCAGCGCCGTTTTCCAAATGACGTTTTTGGCGGGCCCGAAATCGTCGGGAATACCGGTTTCACCGGAAACGCCGGACGCGTTTGGGCCGCGGAACTGCGTCCATTCTCCAGCGGGCAGAAGTAAGGCGGAAAGCGCGACGATGGTCGGAACGCGAACGGATATCGAAACCGGAAACTTCATTTTCACCTCGGTCATCATACTATATCGTATGTCACAACACTCAGACGGAAGTACTGTCGTGGGAAGCAACACAGACAGTACCCGCCAGTACCGGGTGCGCGACATAGAAGTGGAGTTCATGCGGCCCGGCGCGCCTCCCAGTAATCCTCAAACCGGCCGTTGAGATGGCAGCATCGCAAGGCGATGATGGCGTTGGCGCCGCGAACGGTCCAAAACATCCCAGACTGTTTGAGGCGGG
>CAMDED010000016.1 GCA_945893365.1 Candidatus Sulfopaludibacter sp. SbA3
CACTAGTGTCCGGTAAAGTACTTTGCAATAACATATAAGTCCTTGTGCATGAGTCGGGTAGCGTGATTTTCAGTCGGGAACGATTTGAATCGGGAATAGAGGGATCGGTCTTCGGCGGCCGCTCAGCACCGCATTGACAACAATGGGGAATGCATACTGGCCGCTTCGTGTTCGCCGAACTGATCGCGCATCTTCCCCACAAGGAGTTCCAAAAGTGTGTAAAGCGCTACGACGGTGATGACCATGACAGGAGATTCTCTTGTTGGGACCAGTATCTGGCAATGGCCTTTGCTCAATTGACTTACCGCGAAAGCCTGCGGGATATCGAGGCGTGTCTGGGGGCGATGCAGGGAAAGCTTTATCATCTGGGCTTTCGCGGCAAGGTGGCGCGGTCCACGCTGGCCGATGCGAACGAGGCGCATGACTGGCGCATCTTCGGCGACTTCGCGCAGTATCTGATTGGGGTAGCGCGGCTGCTGCATGCCGAAGATCCACAGAGTTTGGGACTGGATCACGCTCTTTACGCGCTGGATTCCACGACCATCGACCTGTGCCTGTCGCTGTTCCCGTGGGCCAAGTTTCGCAAGCACAAGGCCGCTGTCAAGATGCACACCTTGCTGGATCTGCAAGGGAACATCCCCACGTTTATCCGCATTACCAACGGAAAAGTGCATGACGTCAACATCCTCGACGAGATTGTGCTGGAAGCGGGAGCGTTCTACGTCATGGACCGCGGCTACGTGGATTTCGAGCGGCTCTACGAGTTCACGCTCAGCGCGGCCTTCTTCGTCGTGCGCACCAAAGCCAACGTCTTGCTAAAGCGCCGCTACTCGAATCCGGTGGACAAGACCAGCGGCGTTCGATCCGATCACACCGTCATTCTGACCGCCATCGATTCCGCCAAAGCCTACCCGGAACAGTTGCGGCGCGTGAGTTATCTCGACGTGAAAACGAGGAAGCGATTCAAGTTTCTGACGAACAACTTCACGCTGCCGGCACTTACCATCGCCTTGATCTACAAGTCGCGGTGGCAGGTGGAATTGTTCTTCAAATGGATTAAGCAGCACCTGCGGATTAAAGCATTCTACGGGACCAGCGAGAACGCGGTGAAGACGCAAATCTGGATAGCCGCATCCGTTTATGTTCTGGTCGCCATCGTCCGCAAGCGACTCGGGCTGGAGGCGAGACTCTACCAAATTCTACAGATTTTGAGCGTCACGCTTTTTGAGAAAACGCCCATTTTACAGGCACTTCAAGCATCCGACTCCGACAACAATTTACCCGATACCGGCAAACAATTGAATCTATTCGACTTCTAGCCGGACACTAGTGGCCAAAACTAAACGTTGGTCTGTGCACGGTTCAGGTGTATTGCCCGGATCCGCGATCTGCTGCAGGTACTTGACCGACGGCTGATGAATCCCAAACTCTCCTATTTCATAGTACGCTTTGAATCGGTTGAAGCCACGATATAGATTTTTGTTTGCTCGAAAGCCAACCGGATCCGTCATAAACCCGGGTGGCTTGGGATTCCCGCTCCTGCTGTTAAGGAATGCGTTTGCGTAGCGTCGATCAATGTCGGTGTTGACAGCGAAAACCGCTAGCCCCGGCCGGTCTGCCTCAGCGGCGGCCATCCAAGAACCCACGGTCGCGGCGCACTTGAATTGGTCCGTCAGGTAGTCGATCAACCCCTCTGACGCCCCGGACGGAATCTGGATCGCCGAGCCGTTCACCCAAGCCACTACCGTGACGTCATCGGTCAGCACGAATGTGAGCGAATCCTGGCTACTGCATTGGGTTGAGTACGTAACCGTGATCCTCGCCTTTCCGGAACGCAGAACCCTTACGCTGGCGGTTGCGCTGCCGGCCCCCGAGTCGAACGCGATCATCTCGGGAAAATCCGTGGTCCAACTGTACGTGCCGCCTTCAGGAGAGCCCGCCGCAGTCAAAGTCGAGAGATAGGGGGAGCCCGTGTCGGGAAAAGCGCCGTCCAGCGTCATCGGGCGACTCGTGATAGTAACGCTGGGTGTGACACACACAACCCTGAGCGCCTCTTACCGCTTCGCGAACTCGACTGAGGAGGCGTACCGGGCTGAAATCCCGTAGCTCCATTTCCGCTGGACTCAACCGCCACATCGTAGTTGCCCGGGTTCGGAGCAGTCAGATACGCTACGAACTGCGTGGGCGTGTTTCCCGCCCCAATGCGCCACGCCACCCCCGCTGGCGAGATTTCGAGCGCCGGCGGCCGAATTCCGAACCCGATTCCGGTGAACGCGACGGGCACTTCGACGTTGGATTGATCGAACGCATTTGGCGTCATGCTGTCGATTCGCGGCGTGGCGTCGTAAACCCTGAAAGCGTTCTGGCGATCTGTGACAAAACCAGGCCAAACGCAGTTTAGGTTTCGTTGCCCGGGCTGCGCATCGGAGTTGGCGCGAAGCGTTACAGCCCGCGCTTCGCCAGCGTGGATTCCAAGCGTTATCGTGATGTCGGAGGTCGAAGTGCAGAAACTGGTGAAGCCACTGATGTCGTAGACAAAACCATACTGGTCGGTCCATGTCGCCCTGAGCAAGGCGTCCACGGGAACGTTGTCGCTGTAGACGGCAACTTCGTCTCCACCGGGCGTCGAAGCGAGGCGCACAATGTTCTCAAGGTTAGCTACGGCATGCCCAGCCTCGAGCGGCACTTGGGCCCTCAAGACAAAAGAGCCGAATGCCCAGATGGCGGTATGGAGGGCGCGCATCGAACGTCTTTTCATTTGGATCCTTGGTCTGAATCCGATATCGGTTTATCGGTCGAAAAGCGCTGCCAAGGCGTCATATCGGGCGCTTGGATACTGCCGCTCAAGATCTCAGCTACAGAGTACGCCGAAAGGCAAGAAGCCTGAGCATTCGCCGTTAAAATTGAGAGAGCGTCCCGGACCAAGCGGGTGCGGCGCTCGCCCAAGCGGGATGCGCACCAGCCTGACCAAATTTGTTGAGCAGTCGTCTGAGGGGCAGGCGACCGGTTTGCTCTGATCTTTTCGTACTTCCTCTCAAATTTGTCTAAACGGCCCGCAGAGTCGATCAGCCGCCGAATGCCCGCAAAAACGGAGACGGTGGGACCGGATTTCCACTCGGATGTCGCGTTTGTGCGTCGAGCGCGTTTGGAACTTGTGCCGGCAGGCACAACGCTCAATTCTTTGTATGAGGGATGAATGCCGACTTCATTGGACTGCGAAATACTTCTAAACCCATAGTGTGCCATAGAAAACAACATTCGTGATTCTGCGCCGCCGCTACGAAAATACCGACCTCGAAGGCCCGCCATATCAATGAGTTCCCCAGCACCCCTGCCAAACTCAATGATAAAATCCGAGGCGCGGCACCCATTTTCATCCGTCCCGATGACGGCCCCGCATGGTCCGTGAAGTTGAGTCACGGACTTTCAACTATTTCTTCTCCTGTCGTGAGCGGCACTTAAGCCTCTGGCCGCCGGTGTCCCGGCTTGATGCGCGGTATCCTGTGGCTGACGATGCTCTCGAATTTACCCCCCCAACGCGCCAATTACAGAAAGTTTACTCTCTGCGTCACCCCCCCTCTCTGTGGGCCCGCGCCGAAGCCCGCGCTCCTCCCCGCGGCTGGAGGAAATTTCGCCAATCACAAAAAGTTTACTCTCTGCGCCACCCAAGCGTAACATGTTGACAAAAAGGCTCTTGAAGGTAGCGATGGCAAGCCGGGCGTGTCGGAGGGCTGTCCGATGGCACAAGTTTTCCACAGGCTGGCACACGCCCCCACCGGGGTGGACATGTTAGATTTAGGTATCCGGTTCTTGTTCTCGACAATGACAAACGGTGACGCAGGCGGGAAGTTTCAGTCGCTCGTGGATCTGATGGCGCGCCTCCGGGCGCCGGATGGTTGCCCCTGGGACCGGGAGCAGACTTTCGACTCGATCAAGCCCTACCTGCTCGAAGAAACCTACGAAGTAATGGACGCCATCGACGCGCGCGACTGGCCGTCGCTTGGCGGCGAACTTGGCGACCTCCTGCTGCAATCCGTCTTCTTCGCCCAAATGGCGTCCGAACAGGGACTCTTCGACATCGGAGATTCCATCGACGCCATCAACCGGAAGCTGGTGCGCCGCCATCCCCATGTTTTCGGCGGGCAAATTGCCGAGACCGAGGCCGACGTCCGCAAGATCTGGAGCCAGGTGAAGGCCGAGGAGCGTAGCGGGGACGCAAAAGCCCCAAGCGGCGAACCGAAGAGCTCGTCACTGCTCGCGACCGTCCCCCGCACCCTTCCGGCACTCGTCGAAGCCCAGCAGATCAGTTCGCGCGCCGCGCTAACCGGATTCGACTGGGATTCACCGGACCAGGTTGTCGAGAAGTTGCACGAGGAACTGGCTGAGTTCAAAGAAGCCGCTCACAGCGGCTCCAGGGAAGAGGTGGAGGGAGAGTTGGGCGACTTGCTGTTCGTGCTGGTCAACCTTGCGCGGTTCGTGAAGGTGGACCCGGAACAGGCCCTTCGCAAGAGCAACGCAAAGTTCCGCGCGCGCTTCGGATACATCGAGCGGAAACTCGCGGAAACCGGCCGGGCGCCGGCGGATGCAACGCTCGCTGAAATGGAGTCGCTCTGGCAGGAGGCGAAGACGCGGCCGTGAGCGCGAAACCGGAAATCGAGATACGGGCGCTGACGACGCACCGCGAGTTCGCCGAAGCCGTCGAGATTCAGCGCGAAATCTGGGGATTCGCGGACCTGGAGTTGTTGCCGGTCCGCCTGTTCGTGGTTGCGGAGAAGGTCGGCGGACACGTCTTCGGGGCCTATCACGGCTCCCGCATGGTCGCATTTCTTCTGGCGATCCCGGGCCTCAGGGGCGGCTCGAGGTTCTACCTGCATAGCCACATGCTCGGCGTGCTGAAGGAGTACAACGATCTCGGCATTGGGCGGCTGCTGAAGCTCAGGCAGCGCGAAGACGCCGTCGCCCGCGGCATTGAGCTCGTCGAATGGACGTTCGATCCGCTCGAGCTGAAGAACGCGTTCTTCAATCTGGAACGTCTGGGCGCGATCATCCGCCGCTACGTCGAAAACCAGTACGGCGTCTCCACCAGCTTCCTGCACGGCGGCTTGCCGACCGACCGCTGTACCGCCGAATGGTGGGTGTCGAGCGAGCGCGTAAAGGCGCTCCTCGAAAACCGTCCGTTCCAAAGGCCGCTCATCGAAGAGCGCATCGCGGTTCCCGTTGGGATCGCCCGCCTCAAGACCGAAGACCCGAAGGAAGCCAAGAGAATTCAGCAGCGCGTCCGCGAAAGTTTCACCGCCGGATTCCGCCGCGGCTTGGCGGTGGTGGGCTTCGAGAGATCCGAAGATTTCGGCACATACCTTCTGGGGCCTTGGCATGAGGCTTGGAAACAGCATGAGGCTTGAACAAATCGTCCTCCGCCAGATTCGCATGCCTCTCGTGCACTTCTTCGAAACCAGCTTCGGCCGCACATCCTCGCGCGATATCGTGCTCGTCGAAGTGCGCGCAGGCGGCCTGTCCGGCTGGGGTGAGGTGACGGCCGGCGAGAATCCGTTCTACAACGAGGAATGGACCGAATCCGCGTGGATGATCCTTCGAGATTACGCCGCGCCGCGCGTTCTGGGCGGGTATGAACTGAGCGGCGCGGACGCCACCGCGCCTCGCTTTGCGCACATCCGGGGGCACCGCATGGCGACCGGCGGACTCGAGGCCGCCGTCTGGGACCTCGAAGCGCGCATGGCGGGAAAGCCGCTCTACCAGCACATCGGCGGCGGCGCGCGGCTCGAAATCCCCTGCGGCGTTTCGATCGGCATTCAGGAGTCGGTCGCGCAGCTTCTCGAGAAAATCGAGCTTGAGCTCGCCGCCGGCTATCAGCGCATTAAGATGAAGATCAAGCCGGGCTGGGACGTGGACGTCATCAGGCAGGTGCGCGAGCGCTTTCCTTCCGCGCGCCTCATGGCGGACGCTAACTCAGCCTATACGCTCGCCGACACGGATCATCTGAAGAAGCTCGATGAGTTCTTTCTGATGATGATCGAGCAACCCCTCGGCCACGACGACATCATCGACCACGCCGTGCTGCAATCGAAGCTCGACACGCCTATCTGTCTCGATGAGTGCATCCGTTCCGCGCGTCACGCCGAGCAGGCCATCCTGCTGCGCGCCTGCGGGATCATCAACATCAAACTCGGCCGCGTCGGCGGCTTTCGGGAAGCCAAGCGCGTGCATGACGCCGCTCTTGCCGCGGGCATTCCCGTGTGGTGCGGCGGGATGCTCGAAGCCGGCATCGGCCGTGCCCACAACGTGGCGCTATCCACGCTTCCCGGTTTTACGCTGCCTGGAGACGTGTCGGCGAGCAAACGTTACTGGGCCCGCGACATCATCGTGCCTCCCGTCGAAACCACGCCCTGGGGGACGATCAAGGTTCGCGAGGCCGCGGGCTTCGGATACGAGATCGATCACGACTTCCTGCGCTCGATCGCGGTTCGAGAGGAGACCCTCGGTTGAAGTCCGATGCGAAAGCCGGAGCGTTGCTCTACTTCCTGATCGCCGTAATGCTCCTGCTCTGGTCGGCCAATTTCATCATTGGCAAGATCGCGCTCCGGCAGTTTCCGCCGCTCATCCTGGGAGGCTTGCGCGTGTCGCTCGCGGGGGCTTTCATCCTGCCCCTTTATCTGCGGCAGTCGTGGCGGGAGGGCACGGCCGGGCACTGGGCGGACGCTCCGCTGCTGCTTCTGCTCGGCGTCGTGGGCGTTGCGATGAATCAGCTTACGTTTGTGCTTGGGCTCAGCCTCACGACGGTCGCCCACTCCGCCATTATCATCGGCCTTACGCCCATATTCGTCCTCCTGATCGCCGCCGTCATGAAGCAGGAGAAAATGACCGCGCGGCGCGCCGCCGGCATGGCAGTTGCCCTCGTGGGCGTCGCGATCCTCAACAGCGCCACGCAAACGGGAGCCGGCGGCGTATCCAGCATAACCGGAGACATCTTCATCAGCTTCGCGGCGATTTCGTTCGCCTGGTTTACCGTGGTAGGGAAGGGTGTGACCCAGCGGCAGAACTCGATCACCGTCAACACCTTCGCCTACGTGGGCGCCGCGATAGCGTTCGCCCCTGTGATCCTCTGGCAGTCGCGCGGTTTCGACTTCCGCGCGGTAACCACGATGGGCTGGATCACGGTGGGCTATATGGCGTTGTTTCCGTCCGTCATCTGTTACCTTATTTACTACTGGGCGCTGACCAAAATTCCGGCATCCAAGCTGTCGGCGTTCACTTACATCCAGCCGCTCCTCACGACGCTGATAGGCATGGCCGTGCTGGGCGAGCACATGACTGCGCACCTGGTCGCCGGTGGAACCGTCATTTTCGGCGGCGTGTATCTTACGGAGCGGAGCTAGATGGCTTCCTTTGCCCAAGTGCTGCGCACGAACCGGAACTACCGCTTTACGTGGATCGGGCAGGTGGTAAGCGAGATCGGCGACCACTTCAACAATATCGCCGTCTTCAGCCTCGCGCTCGCCAACACGAAGTCCGGCCTCGTCGTGAGCGGAGTGATGCTGTCGCGGGCTATTCCCGCTGTCCTTGCCAGCCCGCTCGCCGGCGTGCTTCTGGATCGCCTCGACCGGAAGCGCGTCATGATCTGGAGCGACGTGGTCCGCGCATTCGTCGCCCTCGCCTTTATCTTCACCGTGCACCGCGACGACACCTGGTTGCTTTACCTGCTGAGCGGTCTGCTGATGTCCGCGTCGCCCTTCTTCACAAGCGGCCGTGCGGCGATTCTGCCCGCCATCACGAGCAAGGAAGAACTGCACACGGCGAACGCCCTGACACAGACCACGCAGTGGACCACGCTCACCCTCGGTACGTTTCTCGCCGGAGCTACTGTGACGCAGTTCGGCTTCCAGTGGGCATTTTTCCTCAACGCGCTTTCCTTCGCATTCTCCGCGTGGTCCATTTCGAAGCTGCGCGTCGAGGGCGGCAGTTTCCGCGCGAAGTCGGACGCGCTCACCGAGAATGAAGTTGTGCGCCCTTGGCACGAGTATCGGGAAGGATTGCGATACATGCGGGCGACGCCTCTTGTGTTCGCGATCTCACTCGTCGGAATGGGGTGGGCAACCGGCGGCGGAGCGGCGCAAATCCTGTTCAGCGTGTTCGGCGAGCTGGTGTTCCACAAGGGGGCGGCGGGGATCGGCATTATCTGGGGCTGCGCGGGAATCGGCCTGCTCATCGGCGGCACGTTCGCGCATTGGCTCAGCGGCCGGATCGGATTCGAAGGGTACAAGCGCACGGTGATTTTCTGCTATATCGTCCATGGCGGCGCTTATATCCTGTTCAGCCAGGCCCGGGAGTTTTGGGTCGCCCTGCTTTACATCGCCCTCTCCCGCGCCGCCGTCGCCGTGAGCGCGGTCATGAACTTTTCACAGTTGCTGCGGCACGTTCCCGACAAGTTTCGGGGTCGCGTATTCTCCACCGTCGAATCGATGGTCTGGTCTACCATGATGGTTTCGATGGCGGCGGCTGGAATCGCTTCCGAGCACTACAGTCCGAGAACGATCGGCGCAGTTGCGGGCGCCCTCAGTTCCACCACGGCGCTGTTCTGGGGCTGGGCCTATTGGACGGGGCGGCTTCCCGAGCCGCCGGTCGAGGGCGTGGAAGCGAAAGAGGTTGAGGTCCATGGCGAACCCACGGTCTGAGGGAACGGTTCCACCCGGCCTGGCGGGTAAAGTTGTGCTCGTTACGGGGGGCGGAAAGCGCGTCGGGCGCGGTATCGCCTTGCGTCTTGCCGCCGAGGGCGCGCGCGTCGCCATTCACTACAACTCTTCGGAAGCGGAGGCGCTGCAGACCGCGGCCGAGTGCGCCTTCGAGGGCCAACCGGCGCCCATATTCCGCGCCGAACTTCAAAGCGTCGCCGCGATCTCGCGGATGTTCGACGAAATCGGAGAGCGCTGCGGCCGCCTCGATGGGTTGGTCAATAATGCCGCCCGCTTCACGCGATTCGACCCGCTCGATATCACGGAGGCCGATTGGGACTTCATCCATTCCGTGAACCTGAAGGCGGTGTTCTTCTGCTGCCAGAACGCCGCCCGCCTGATGCGGAAATCGGGCGGCGGACGGATCGTGAACATCAGCTCGCTCGGCGGCATCCGGCCCTGGGCGGAGCACGCGCACTACTGCGCGTCGAAGGCCGGCGTGATCATGCTCACGCGGTCTCTGGCGAAAGCTTTTGCGCCCGATATCACGGTGAATTCGGTTGCGCCGGGCGTGATCCCGTTTGGAGATTTGGATGCGCGGGCCGCGTCGATGGTCCGCAACACCCCCGCCGCGCGCGCCGGCACGGCGGCGGAGATTGCCGACGCCGTGGTCTACTTCCTTCGGGCTTCGAGCTTCGTCACGGGGCAGATCCTGGCCGTCGACGGAGGCCTTAGCCAAAGGTAGCGATCGATGCGAAACACGGGAACGGGTGTTCTTCCGCGCGAAGTGTTTCACGTGCCATGCCGACAAGGCGGAGCGGCGGGTTCTCGCTTGAATCTCGAGACAATTTGTTCTTCATCTTTCTTGATAACCGCCTAGTTCCCGAGCTTGATCTGCCGCTCCAGTGCCGCGTCGCCTATCAGTTGTTGTTGCTTGAGCGCCGAGTACTTGCGGAAGAGCTCCTGGCCGATCGCCTTGTCGCCATGCTGGGCCTGTAGGCGCGCCAGCTGGTAGAGCGCCGGCGGGAAATCCGGAAACTCGGCAACCACGTCCGCAAGCAGCTGAATTGCCTGCTGGTGCGACCCTTGTTCGGTCAGACAGCGGGCAAGGAAGAAGCGGGGCAGGGGGTCGCGCGAAAAGCGTTCGCTGGACCTGCGAAAGGCGGCGGCAGCATCGTCGAAGCGGCGCAATCGGTATAGCGTCAAGCCGTAGTTGTAGTAGTAGGCGTTCAGCGCTTTGTTGGTCGGGACGTTTCCTTCCCGAATCGCCGCTTCATATTCCGGCAGCGCGGCTTCCAGATCGTTCTCGACATACCGGCAGTTGGCGCGAAAAAAGTGCGCGGGAGGCCGCATGTCCGGGTAGGCGAGAAGGTCTCGAAACGTCTTGTCGGCTTCTCGGATTTGACCGCTGCGAAACAGGCTGAAGCCTCGGATGAAGAGCCACATGGGCCGGTATGGTTCGCGAGGCGACTTATTTCCCAGTGTGCGAAGTGCGTCAAAGTCTCTGTCGAGGTTCTGGTAGGCCTGAGCGAGTGCGATCCCGACATCGATGTCACCGGGCGCGGCCCGCAGACTGCGATCGAGCAAGGGCGCAGCCATCCGGGACTGCCCTGTCGAGAGGTAGATCTGCCCCAGCGCCGCCTGGTAGGCCGGGTTTGCAGGTTCCAGCTTGAGGGCCTGCCGCATCAGGTCGATGGCTTCGCCGGCGCGGCCTCGCTCGAACGCGTCCGCAGCCGCCGCGGCCAGCTCGCGGCCTGTCTTAGTTTCCGCGGTCGCCGCGACCGCAACCAGAGCAACTGCCAGGACCAACTCCCTCATCTGCCCGGCCCGCGGTTCTGCTTTTGGAATGCAGTGCTGCGTTTGATCGGTGTGATTCTGCCGTCGAGATCCAGGTGGATACCGGTTTCAGCGGCGGTCAACAGGGCGGCGCGCGCGTCCAGCAAGTGCTCAGTCATCGCCCGGCTGGCTTCCTCGGGCTGGCGGCGGTCGATCGCGGAGAAGATGGCTTTGTGAAATCGCAGCGTGTGGGAGTAGTCCACCAACGGAGACGTGCGCGCAATTCCAGTCAACAGCAGGCGCTGGATCGCGCCGAACATGAGCTGGAAGACACGGTTCCCCGAAGCGCGGAAGATCGCCGCATGAAAGCTTACGTCGAGTTCGATAAAACGGCTCATATCACGCGGGTAGCGCTCCATGCCCTTGAGCGCGGAGCGCAGCGCAGCCACGTCTTCCGCCGTGGCTCTTTCAGCGGCGCGCGCCGCCATCTCCGGCTCCACCACCAAACGCGCTTCATACAACTCGTGATAGGAGATGCCATCCATCAGAACCAGAAACTCCATCGGCTCGGTCAGAATGGCGGATGCGTTCGGGTTAAGATACGTGCCGTCGCCAACGCGCTGCGAAAGCACGCCCATCATGTCGAGCATCTTGAAAGCCTGGCGCAGCGATGACCGGCTCACGCGGAACCGCAGCGCCAATTCCCGCTCGGAAGGCAGCTTCGTCCCCGGAACGATGGCGCCGTTCTGGAGCAGCTCCTTGAAACTGGTCAAGAGTTTGGTGGTGAGATCCTGCCGCTTCGTGCCGGCGCGGGCTTGCCCCTTCCCACTGCTGCTTTCAGGCTCTTGATCGGTATGACCATTGATCGCAGGATATGGGGGCTTTGAGATGGCCATCGTACGATAAGAATCGCACGTAGCAGACAGTCAGTCAAATCGTTCTTCAGGTTTTCGCACTTCATGGACTTCAAGTTTCGCTTGACAACCGGTCCGAATGGTCATACCATTATGCCTATCGACTTCTTGTCAGCGAGGGAACTATGTTGCGTTCACGTCTGCGTCGCGAAGCGAACCGCCTCTGTTCAGTGGCTGCGGTTCTAGCCGGCCTGCTCCTCCCGTCCTCGAGTTGGAGGTTGCATGCTCAAACCACGGGCTCGATTAACGGCACGGTTCTGGACAGTTCCAGCGCCGTCATCGCAGGGGCCGCTCTCGAATTGACCAACCTCGGAACCGGCGAGCGGCGCACCATGAATAGTTCCACTGAGGGGTATTTCAATTTCATCGATTTGAATTCGAGCCGGTATGCGCTCCGGATCTCAGCGAGTGGGTTCAAGGAACTGCGCTTCGACGCGCTCCAGTTGACCGTAGGCCAGAACCTGACGCTCCGTCCGGCCTTGCAGGTCGGAGCCGTCAGCGAGTCGGTGGAAGTCACCGCCGCTCCGCCTCCGGTCACCACTTCGTCGTCTTCGGTAACTCAACTAGTGGACTCGCAGCGCATCGATCGGCTTCCCCTGAACGGGCGCAATGCGCTGCAACTCGTGGCGCTGGTACCGGGGGTGGTCTCGGTGGGCGCCTATGGACAGTTCGGCGCCATGCAGAGCGCATTCCGCATCTCCGGAAGCAGGATCGTCGATTCCAACTTCACGCTGGACGGGGGGTTCAACGTGAACCAGTTCTACAACAACGCAGTCGATTATCCGAACCCCGATGCGCTGCAGGAGTTCTCCGTCAACACGCGCAGCTACTCCGCGTCGTTCGGCCGGGGCTTCAACCAGGTTTCGGCGATCACCAAATCCGGAACCAACGAATTTCATGGCAGCTTGTTCGAATTCCTGCGCAATACCGAATTGGATGCCAGGCCTTTCTTTGCGGCCAAGCGCTCGGACTTCAAGCGCAACCAGTTCGGCGGCACCTTCGGAGGACCCGTGCGGAAGGACAAGTTATTTTTCTTCGCCGGATACCAAGGGACGATCGTTCGCGGCACGCCCAGTGAAAACCGTTATCGCACTCTGAACACGGCGGAGCGTAACGGCGATTTCTCCGGTTCCACCACTCCTCTACGCGATCCGGATAATCCCGGAGCCTTCTTTCCCGGCAACCTCATTCCGGCGAGCCGGCAACGGGCGTTCGCCACGAAGTTTAACCGCGACTATCTGCCACCGGCGAACTCCGGATCCGACTTCTTCAGCTTCGCACCCACGAACAAACTCGATCAGAAGCAGGTGGTCGCGAAAGTGGATTACAGCCTGACCGAGAAGGACCGCGTTTCGTTTCGGTACTTCTTCAACGACGTCCCGCAGCGCGGAAACGGTGTCAGCGCCTTCCTGGACTCCTCGTGGCTGGCCGATCTGCCGACGCGTAACCAGAGTTGGACCCTGGGCTATACGCGCGTCTTCTCCCCCAGGCTGCTCAACGATTTCCGGCTCACTTACCTGCGAAACGCATATGGCGTGCGGACGACCAAGGATTTCTCGCTGCGCGATCTCGGTTTGGATGTCAGCGTGGCTAACGCGATCAACGACTTCGGTCTGACGCCGGATTCCCGCATCTCGGTAGCCGGCTATTTCGGCGCATCGCCGGGCGTGCCCACCCGCGACATCGTGCCGACCACCCACCTGGCCAACACCACTTCTTATGTGGCCGGCGTACACAAGCTGGAATTCGGTGTAGAGATCTATCACAACCGCGTAAACCAGCTACAGAACTTCCTCACCGCCGGCCAGATCAATTTCAACGGCTTTGCCTCGGGAAACCCCGCAGCCGACTTCCTGCTGGGCAAGTTCAGCGACTATCGCCAAATCACGCCGCTCGTCACCAGGCTTCGGCAGACTCTACCCAGCACGTACGTGCAGGACGACATCCGGCTGAAGCGGAACCTGACCGTCAGTTTGGGCGTCCGGTGGGATCCGTATCTGGCGTGGATTTCGGAGAATGACGTGCTGAGCGCGTATCGACCGGGCGTCCAGTCGAAGAAGTTCCCCAAGATGGCGCCAGGGCTGCTGTATCCGGGCGACGACGGCCTGCCACGTGGAGTGGTGGACAACCGCTATAACAACTTCTCGCCGCGCCTGGGAATTGCGTGGGACGTGCGCGGCGACGGCCGGACCTCCATCCGTGCGGGTTTCGGTGTGTACTACATCCCGACCGTGCGCGCCATAGCTTTTAACCGCTTCCCCTTAATCCAGCCATTCGCTCTGGATGTGCGCCTGTTCGGCGGCGACACGAACGCCATGTGGGCGCCGCAGCCGTATAACGGAAGGAATCCATTTCCCCGTCCGGATGTGACCGATATCGAGAGCCTGCGCAATCTCGATTTCATCCCGACGGCGGGCCATACGACGTACGCGCTTCCGTTCAAGACGCAGTCCGACCGCCAGTGGAGTTTCTCGATTCAGCAGGCCGTCGGAGCCAATGCCGCGGTGGAAATCAACTACATCGGCTCGTCCTCGGCGCACATGTTTACTTCGAACGAGTCGAACCCGGCCGTGTACATCCCGGGTCAGTCGACGGTGGCCAACACCCAGCAGAGGCGATTGCTGCCGCAGTTCGGACCCATTAACGACACGAGGGAATCGCTTAGCGCCAATTACAACGCGCTTCAGTTGGTGTTCAACAAGCGGTACTCGAAGGGCTTCTCCATCCTGAGCTCTTATAACTGGGGAAAGGGACTCGGCGTCGTTGGTTCGTTCGGCGAGGGCAGCAACGGACAACGGAACCCGTTTAATAACCGGCTCGACTACGGCCGCCAGGACAACGACGTGACGCACAACTTCGTGACTTCGTTCATTTGGGACCTGCCGGGCGCGGGTATCACACAGTCGCGCGTCTTGCGGTCGCTGGCGGCGGGCTGGCAATTGAACGGCATCAACACGCTACGCAGCGGCTTCCCGTTCACGGTGCGATCCGGACTGGACAACTCATTCACCGGCATCGGCGGCGACACCGCCGATCAAGTTGCCGACTGGCGGCTTCCGGGCGGACGCAGCCGTGGGGAAAAGGCCGGCGCCTGGTTCAATCCGAACGCCTTCACCACGAACGCCATCGGAACTTTCGGAACGACGGGCATCAACGCGATCAACGGCCCCGGGCTTTGGACCTTCGATCTCGGTGTAAACCGGGTGTTCAAGATCGGCGAATCGAAACGGTTCGAGTTCCGCGGCCTGTTCTACAACGCCTTCAATTACACGAACCTCGGGAATCCGACGAACACCAGGACATCTCCGATTTTCGGCCGCATTACCGTCACGGCCGCGGATAGCCGCGTAGTCGAACTGGGCTTGAAGTTCGCGTTTTGACGCACGAGGCGCGAAGCATGCGGCGGCCAGCCGGACCAATGGCCAAGGCCTATAATTGGGAAAGGTAGATACTCAATGGCGATGTGGCCTGTGGCGTTTTTCCTCATGGCGGCCGGGACGTTTGAATCCGACGTCCTGCCCCTTTTCCGCTCGAAGTGTTTCACGTGCCATAGCGAGAAGGCGCAGAGCGGCGGGCTGTCGCTTGAATCGCGGGAGAGTATTCTCCGGGGCGGCAAATCCGGCGGCGTCATTGTGCCGGGCAAACCAGTGGACAGCCTGCTGATGACTCTCGTCTCAACCGGCAAGATGCCGATGGGCGCGGCAAAGCTCAGCGCGATCGAGACGGCCGCGATCCGGACTTGGATCGAGCGCGAGGATCGGAAAGCGCCCGTATCCGAGCGCGACGTCACGGCGATTCTCAGCGCAAAGTGCTGGGTGTGTCATGGGCGCCGCGAAAAGATGGCGGGGCTCGATCTGCGGACGCGCGAGTCGATGCTGAAGGGCGGGAAATCGGGTCCGGTGATCGTGGGCGGTAAACCGGAAGCCAGCCTCCTGATCAAGCGGATCGCGGCGCAGGAGATGCCGCCGCCGAAACTCCAGGAACAGTATTCGGTGCGAGGGCTAACGGATGATGAACTGGCAAAGGTGCGGCAGTGGATCGTCGATGGGGTTCGTCCGGATAACGAAAAGCCACTCGAAGTGAGCGTCGCGGACGATGCCGCGATCAAGCCGAAAGACAGGGAGTTCTGGGCCTTCCGCGCGCCTCTAAGACCGCCGGTGTCCGCGCTACGGGCGCCGGCGCGAAACGCGATCGATGTCCTGACGATGGAGCAGAAGCCGCTTGCGCCGGAGGCGGCCGATCTAACCTTGATGCGGCGAGCCTGGTTCGATTTGACCGGGCTGCCGCCGTCTCCTGAAGAAGTGGAAGCGTTCCGCGCCGATCGCGATCCGAAGCGCTACGAGAAGCTCTTAGACCGGCTGCTCGAATCGCCGCATTACGGCGAACGCTGGGCGCGGCATTGGCTCGATGCGGTGGGATATACGGACAGCGAAGGCGGCAATAGCGGCGACCAACTTCGTCCTCATGCCTGGCGGTATCGCGACTACGTGATTCGCTCGTTCAACGCGAACAAGCCGTATGACCGGTTCCTGACCGAGCAACTGGCGGGCGATGAGCTGTTCGACTACCGCTCGGCGAAGTCTCTGACGCCCGGTCGGATCGAGTTGATGGCGGCCACCGGCTTTTGGCGCACCGCGCCCGATGCCACTTACAGCACCGAACAAAACTTCATCCCCGAGCGCATGGATGTGATCGCGGGACAATTGGAAGTGTTGGGGTCGGCGGTGATGGGGCTGTCCGTCGGCTGCGCGCGCTGTCACGACCACAAGTACGACCCGATCCCGACGCGCGATTACTACCGGCTGGTGTCGATCCTCACGCCCGCGTACGACCCCTATCACTGGCTTCCCCCGGTGTTCCCTTGCGGCGGCGTGGGCGCGAAGTGCGATGAGAACGGCACGCGCTACTTCCTCCCGAAGGCGACGCCGGAATGGCAGGAGGCCACGGCGTTCAACGACCCTGTGACGCGGCGGATCGAGGAACTGCAGAAGCGGATTGAAGAGAAGGCGGCCCCTTACCGCGAGAAATACCTGGCGGAGAAGAAGGTTAAGGAAGCCAAGCTCGGTGAGCTCGAAGCGGCGTACGAGCCGTTCAAGAGGGAGAAGGCCGCAATCGACGAGCAGATCCGCAAGGAGAGGGCGAATCTCAAGCCTCTGCCGCTCGTGCGCGCGCTGTTCGATCTCGGTCCGGAGCCGCCTCCGACGCGCATTCTGATGCGCGGCGATGCGACCAGTCCCGGCGCTTTGGTGACGCCTGGCGCGCCCTCCATTTTGAATGCCAGCGGGCGGGATTATCGCCTGGAGCCGCTCGCGCACTCCTCCGGACGGCGGTTGGCGCTCGCGAAGTGGCTGACGCATCCCGAACATCCGCTGACGGCGCGTGTGGCGGTGAACCGCATCTGGCAGCATCATTTCGGCGTAGGCCTGGTCGCTTCCCCCGGCAACTTCGGCCGCATGGGCTCCGCGCCCGAAAATCAGAAGCTGCTCGATTGGCTGGCTTCGGAGTTTGTCGCGAGCGCGTGGGACGTGAAGGGCATGCACCGGCTGGTGATGACCTCGGCGACGTACCGCCAGCAATCGGGCGACAGCGGATTCCCGCTGCGGCGCATCGACGCGGAGTCCGTGCGGGATTCGATTTTGAAGATCGCGGGGCGCCTCGACACGAAAGCCTTCGGCGCGGCGGATCCGATCAAGCCGCAACCCGATGGCGAAGTGATCACCGAAAGCCTGCGGCGAAGCGTGTACGTGACGCATCGGCGAACCCAGCCGATTTCGCTGCTCGAGACATTCGACCAGCCGTTCATGAACCCCAACTGCGTAAGGCGCGGGCTGTCGGTGGTTTCCTCACAGGCGCTGCACCTGATGAATGGAGACCTGGCGCGAGACAACGCGCGCTTCATGGCGGGGAGAATCATCGATGCGGTAGGTGACGACGCAGCGGCACAGATTGAGAGGGCCTATCTGCTGGCGTTCGCGCGCAAGCCCACTGCGGATGAATTGCAGGCCGCTACGTTTGCGATGGAAGGGGCGAGTAAGGAATGGGCGAAGGACCTTGAAAAAAACCAGCCCGCCGAGCCGGTGAAGAGCCGCTCCCGGTGGCTCGGCCTCGCCACCGTTTGTCACACGCTGATGAACTCGGCTGAGTTTTTATACATTGATTGAAGGACGGCCTATGCCAACGCGACGCGACTTCTTTTCACGCATGGGGGACGGGCTGACCGGCGCGGCTCTGGCCTCGCTGTTCGCTGAAGATCTGGGCGCGAAGCAGGCGCTCTATGATTTGACGCCGAAGAAGCCGCACCAGACGCCTCGGGCGAAATCGGTGATTCAGCTCTTCATGAACGGCGGACCGAGCCAGGTGGATCTGTTCGACTATAAGCCCGCGCTCGCGAAGTACGCCGGGCAACCGCCGAGCCGCGACTTGGCGGCGGAGGTGCGGGCCGTCCGCGAGACCGGCGGACTCATGCCGTCGCCTTACAAATTTTCGAAGCATGGGAAATCCGGGATTGAGTTGTCGGAGATGTTGCCGCATCTGGGGAAAGTTGTGGATGACATCGCCATCGTGCGATCCATGTTCACGACGCATCTCGCTCACGAAGCGGCTCTGTTCCTGATGCATGGCGGGCGGATTCTTCCTACCCGTCCGTCGCTCGGATCGTGGATCGTCTACGGGCTCGGTTCGGAGAATCAGAACCTACCCGCGTATGTCGTGCTGGACGATCCCAAGGGACCGCCGATCAACTTCATTCAGAATTGGCAGACGGGCTGGCTTCCGGCGGTGTTTCAAGGGACTCGAGTGCGCTCGGAGGGCTCGCCGATCCTGAACCTGCACGCGAAGCAGGAGTATCCGGGCGGCATCGTCGATCTGAGCCGCAGCCTGCTGCATCGCATGGATGCGGGGCATCGCGACCGGCATCCCGGCAATGTCGAGCTGGAGGCGCGGATCGCGAACTACGAACTTGCGGCCCGCATGCAGATGGAAGCCACGGACGCGCTCGACATCTCAAAGGAGAGCGAGGCGGCGAAGAACGCCTACGGCCTGAACGACGAGCGCACCGCCTCCTACGGCAAGCGCTGTCTGATGGCGCGGCGGTTGGTGGAGCGCGGCGTCCGCCTGGTGCAGGTCTACATCGAGGGGCAGATCTGGGACAACCACACGAAGATCCGCCAGGGCCTGGAGTACGCTTGCGGAAAGACGGATCAGCCCGCGGCGGCGCTCATCAGCGACCTTAAAGAACGTGGGTTGCTCGATTCGACGCTCGTAATCTGGGGCGGCGAGTTCGGACGGCTGCCGATCGCGCAGGACCCGGGACCGAACGCAGGACGCGATCATGGCCCGTCCGGCTTCAGCATCTGGATGGCGGGCGGTGGGATCAAGGGCGGCACGACCTACGGTTCGACAGACGAGATCGGCTACCGCGCCGCCGACAATAAAGTCAGCGTACACGACTTCCACGCGACCGTCCTGCACATGCTGGGCATGAATCACCGCAACCTGGTCTTTGAACGGGAGGGCCGGCAGGAGCGCATCACTGACGAGTTCCCCGCTCGCGTGCTCACCGAGATCATCGCCTAACACAACCCATGCCGCGAATTCTTGTCTGTGAATGTAAGCAAGAGGTTTCATCCTTCAATCCCGTCCTGAGCCACTATGAGGACTTCGACGTCTCCTTCGGCGCGGAGATTCTCGCCGCGCACCAAAACGTCACCTCGGAGATGGGAGGAGCGCTCACCGTTTTCGGCGCCCGCGCCGATGTTGAGATCGTGCCCGGCTACAGCGCGCGCTCCATCACGTCGGGCGGAACGCTATGCGACGCCGACTTCCAGCGGATCGCTACCGAGTTCCTCGACGCCGTTCGCAACGCCCGCGATGTCGACGCCGTCTACTTTTCGCTCCACGGCGCAATGGGTACCGAAACCGAGCACGACGTCGAAGGGTATCTGCTTGCCGAGACGCGCAAGATCGTGGGCGAACGGATGCCGATCGTCATCTCGCTCGATCTGCACGGCATCCTTACCGACCGGATTCTCGAACACGTCAACGCGCTGACGGTTTATCACACCTATCCGCACGTCGACTTTTACCAGACCGGCGAGCGCGCGGCGCGCCTGCTGCTTCGCATCATCGACGGAGCGGTGAAACCCGTTTCGGTCCGCGTCCGCATCCCCGCGCTTGTCCGCGGCTACGAGCTTATTACCGATACCGGCATGTTCGGCCAGTGCGTCCGTAGAGCCATCGCTCTCGAGAACAGCCCGGGCGGACTCTCGGGAGGCATGTTCATCGGCAATCCGTTCACCGATGTTCCCGAGCTTTGCTCGAACGTTTACCTTTGCACCGATAACGCCCCCGGCCGCGCCGAGCGCGAGGCAATCGAGATCGCGAAGCAGTTCTGGGAAATGCGCGAGCACCTTCAGCAGCCGCTCACGAGTTTGGACGAAAGCGTGCGGCTCGCCGCCTCGGCCAAAGGACGGGTTGTTCTGGTCGATGCCGCCGACGCCACAAGCTCCGGCGCCGCTGGCGACAGCAACGCGGTCCTTCGCGCGCTGGTCGAGGCGGACTATCGACGGACGGTGCTTGTCCCGATCGTCGACGCGCCGGCGGTTGAAATGGCAATGGCGGCGGGAGTTGGAGCGGCCATAGAAACCCGCATCGGAGGGAGCCTCGACCACCGCTTCACGCCTCTTCAGGTGCGTCTGCAGGTGAGAATGCTCTCCGACGGCGTTTTCCGCAACGAATCCCACGGCAGCTATTGGGACGGCGGCCGCACGGCCGTCCTGCAGTCGGGCAACTTCATGCTGATCGCGACCAGCCGTCCGGTGAGCCTTTACGACCGGTCGCTATTTCTCGCGCACGGCCAGGACCCGGCTCTCTATGACGCGACGGTCGTCAAGTCGCCCCACTGCCAGCCGCGCTTTTTCGCGGACGGAGCCGAGATCCTTATTAATATCGATGCGCCCGGCTCGACCAGCGCGAATCTCAAGAGCCTTGGCCACACGCGATGCGCGCGCCCTGTGTTTCCGCTCGACGACAACGTAACCTTCGCTCCGAGTGCGAAGCATTTCGGGCGTGCCGGATGATCGGCGACCCGCGGCCGCTGTACTTGCGGCAGCCAGGCGGCATGGAGATAAGGGAAGAAGGGCGGCGAAACTGCGTTCACTCAGCGACCGGGATGGCGCGATGGATAGTCGAAGACCGTGGAGATATGGGAATGAGGGCGGCTGGGACGGGACGGCGTGCCGGATGATCGAAAGCGCAAAGACCAGAGCCATGAAGATACGCGAAGTGAGAGCCTTCGGGCTCCGGGGCCGCACTCCTGAAGGAGGCTGGTCGAATGAACTACAGCCGGAAGACTGCGTCCATACGCTGATTGCCGTGCTCACGGACACGGGCGAGATCGGATGGGGCAGCGTCTTCACGAGTGAAGAGCTGGTCCGCGCGGCGCTCTCCATCCTGCGTCCGCTCTATCAGGGCGAGAACGCCCTAGAGCCGGAGCGGGTCAGCGAGAAGCTTCATCAGAACACGTTCTGGCTGGGCCGCGGCGGCTCCATCACGCATACGATCAGCGGCATCGACATCGCCCTTTGGGATCTGCTTGGCAAAGCCGCGGGCCAACCCGTCGGCCGGCTTCTGGGCGGGCGCTACCGCGAACGCGTTCTCCCCTATGCATCGTTGCTCATGCGCGAGCCCGAACGAATGTCCGGTGAGCTGCTGCCCGTCAAAGCGCACGGATACCGCGCATTCAAGATCGGCTGGGGACCTTTTGGCCGCCGCGATAGTGCGACCGACGAGGCGATCGTCAAGGCAGCCCGTGAGGCTGTGGGGCCCGACTCGCTTCTGATGGTGGACGCCGGGGCGAGCGACGCGTTCTGGCCGCAGGGCTTCAAGTGGGCGCTCCGAACCGCCGAGATGCTCTCGAACTACGATGTCTACTGGTTCGAAGAGGCGCTTCCGCCCGACGCCCTCGACGACTACGTGGCTCTCCGCCGCGCAGCAAAGGTCCTCATCGCGGGCGGCGAAGTGCTGACGCGGCGGCAGTCCTTTCAGCCGTGGCTCGAAGCCGGCGCTTTCGACATCGTCCAGCCCGACGTCACGAAGGTGGGCGGCATCAGCGAGGAACGCAAGATCGCCCAAACGGCCCGCGACCACGGCGTGCGTTTCATTCCGCACGGCTGGAATACCGCCGTCGGACTGGCCGCGGACCTCCACCTCGCCTCGGCCTTCCCGGACACCAACCTTGTGGAGTATCTGACGGGTTCGCCGTTCATCGACGAGATCGCCGCCGGTGGGTGGACGCTCGACTCCGATGGCATGCTGGCCATTCCGTCCACGCCTGGGCTGGGTATTGAAATCGATCTGGCCGCGCTGGCCGAATACTCGCGCACGCCGCTCGCGGACCTGAAGGCCATGTGTGGGTAGGGAAGTTCCCGCCAAGGCCGGGGCATCGCTGGTCGCGTTCCTTTGGATCACGCTCGCGCTAAACTACGTGGACCGGCAGATGGTCTACTCCATCTTCCCGGTGCTGAAAACCGACGTCGGATTCACGGACGCGCAACTGGGGCTGATCGGCAGCGTCTTCTCGTGGGTCTACACGATCTGCATGCCGGTTGCGGGCCGCCTCGCCGACATCTTCCGCCGCGACCGCATGATCGTCGCAAGCCTGGTTCTGTGGAGCGCCGCGACTCTCGGATGCAGTCTTAGCGGGTCGGTAATGGCGTTTCTCGTCTGGCGTGCGGTCATGGGCGTCACCGAATCGCTCTACTATCCCGCCGCCGTCGGCACGCTGGGGGCGGCTTATCCGGAATCGGCTCGATCGAAAGTTCTCGGGATTCATCAATCCGCGCAATTCGCGGGAATCGCCGCCGGCGGCTGGTATGGCGGCTGGATGGCGGACCGCTTCAGTTGGCGCGCGGGATTCGCCATCGCGGCAGGCGTTGGGATCCTCTACTCGCTCGTGCTCGCGCGGCGCGTCCCCTATGTTCCGGCCGCGCCTAGGACGACCGCCAGCACGGGAACCTGGGCCACACTCGCGGAAATCCTCGGCTCGCGCTGCTACCTCGCCATCTGCGCCGCGTTCTTCTGTTTCTGCGCCATGCTCTGGGTGTTCTATGCCTGGTATCCCACGTTTCTTCAGCAGCGGTACGGGCTTTCGATGACGGACAGCGGCTTCAATGCGACCATCTTCGTGCAGGTCAGCTGCGGACTGGGCGTGATCGCCGGAGGCGCAATCGCCGACCGCCTTTCCCTGCGCACGCCGGCATCGCGGCTCTACGTTGCAGCGGCGGGAATCCTGCTCAGCGCGCCCTTTGGATACCTGACCTTCGCCGTACACTCGCTCAACCTCGCCCGCGTTTGTTCGTGCCTGTATGGCGTTTTCGCGGGACTCTTGATCGCCAACATCTTCGCCGCCTCCTTCGATGTGATCTCACCGCGTAATTACGGCTTCGGCGCGGGTTTCCTCAATACGGTAGGAGGAGTGGCGGCATCGATCGTCATTCTGGTGGCGGGTCTGGTAAAAGACACGCTTGGTTTCGCCGGCCTGCTGACCTGGGTGGGAATTGCGGGTTGCGTGAGCGCGGCCGCTCTGATTGTGACGGCGTTCCGCCGGTTTTCCGTTGAACGGTACGCCGCGCCCGCGATGTCACGGTAATACGGCGCAGCCGCCCGCGCCAGGTTCCGGCGGCAAGGAAACACCGCCTCGGGTTCGCGTCGCGGGGCAATGTCCGCGCGAGTTACTTCGCCGTATCACTCTCCACAGGCTGCCGGAAACGCCGGCATATGGACATACTCCTCCTGGAGTACATGAAGTTATACCCCGGCCCCGCCGATAGCTGTCATAGTGCTAATTTGATGGCCCGTGGACGAAGAATCTCCGCTGCGCGCGAGCCGCAGTTAGCGAGGAACCGGTAAAGGATCTGGAATCGACGATTATAGACCGCATCGGCCGTGGCGAAGTTATCGGAATACCGGAAAGAAACAAGGAGATCTTACAAATGACGTTTACAATCGGAAAGAAATTCAGCTTGGCCTGCGCGGTCCTGGTCTTATTCACCATCGTGCTGGGATCCGTCTCCATTTACAACATTAGCGGCATCAACACGAACTTGCAGGCTATCGTGGTCGACTCCTTGCCTGGCGTCGCGACGATCGCCGAGGTGCGGGGACGCGTCTTGCAGATTCGGGGCGGCGCCTGGAAGCATATTGCCACTCCGGACACAAGCGCGATGGAAAAGGTCGACGTTGAGATTGCCGGTCTGAAGCAGCAGGCCGCGGAGTTCTTGCAGGCGTACGAAAAGACCATTACGCTGGCCGAGGACCGGGCGATATACAGCCGGCTGCGGCCGCAGCTCGATGCTTACTTGGCAGCTTGGGAAGGGGTGCAAAAACTGAGCCTGTCAAAACAGAAGCCCGAGGCCTACGCCGGCTACATCTCCAGCGTCGACCCGCCTTTTCTCCAACTCCGGGCCTCCATCAACGAACTGGTTGAATGGAACAAGCGAAACGGGGAGGTGAACGGCGTGGCCGCGACGGAAGCCGGCAGCCGGGCTCAGTTCTGGTGCTGGTCTCTACTGGGCTTCGCAGTCCTGGCGGGAAGCTTGCTCGCCTTCCTTATCACGAAAAGCATCAACGGCGTTCTAAGACGGGCCATCGGCGAACTCTCCGAAGGCGCCGGGCAGGTGGCGAGCGCGGCCGGACAGGTCGCTTCCTCCAGCCAGTCGTTGGCGCAGGGCTCCTCCGAGCAGGCGGCATCGCTCGAAGAGACCTCCGCTTCGAGCGAAGAGATCAATTCCATGGCGCGCAAGAACACCGACAACTCGCGCACGGCGGCCGATCTGGTGACCCAGTCGCAGCAGAAGTACGTTCAAACCAACCAATCGCTCGACCAGATGGTGGTGGCGATGGCCGACATCAACACGCAGAGCGACAAGATCGCCAAGATCATCAAGGTAATCGACGAGATCGCCTTCCAGACGAATATTCTGGCTTTGAACGCAGCCGTCGAAGCGGCCCGCGCCGGTGAAGCTGGAATGGGCTTTGCAGTGGTGGCCGATGAGGTTCGAAATCTGGCGCAACGCTGCGCGCAAGCGGCCAAGGACACGGCGGAGCTGATCGAGGAATCCATCGCCAAGTCGAAAGACGGCAGGGTGAAGGTGGACCAGGTGGCGACGGCGATCCGGACAATCACGGAAGAATCATCGAAAGTGAAGACGCTGGTGGATGAAGTAAACCTGGGCAGCGAGGAGCAGGCGCGCGGCATCGAGCAGATCGCCAAAGCGATCACGCAGATGGAACAGGTGACACAGAAAACAGCGGCCAATGCCGAAGAAAGCGCATCGGCAGCCGAGGAACTGACTGCGCAATCGGAGACCTTGAAAGACGTCGTGGCGCGGTTGACAGCGATGGTGGGCGGCGAGGCTTCTAACGGCCCGGCTCGTCCCACTCATCGCCGGAGCGCCCAGGCTTCGGCTCCACGCCATCAGAAGGGAACGGCTGCCGTGCGAAGAGCGGCGCCGAAATCGACGGAACAGCGGGCGCCGGTTCTCGCCGCGCGCAACGCGAGTGAAGACGCTTTCCCCATGGACCAGGACTTCAAGGAGTTCTGATCCCGGCGGGCGGCGTCGAGCACACAGAACCGCGGACTTTCGCCGTAATGCCGGCGGAGAGGTTCAGCAGTTAGGAGAAGAGAATCTTATGAGAAGGCAGCTTACGATTGGAAAGAAACTGGCGATCGGCGTGACCGCCTTCATAGCGTGCCTGGCGGTGCTCAGCATCACATCGCTAAGGGTGATCTCGACGCTAGGCGGCTCGCTCGACGCGGCGGTAAACGGCACGGGGAAGAAACTCGTTCTGATCGGCGGAACGCGGGAAGCGTTCCAGGAAATGAAGGACGCGGCGTTGCGAGCGCAAATCCCATATGCGATTGCCGAACTGCAGCGGCATTCCGCCGCCACGCAAGGGAGTTGTTCAGGTTGCCATGCGCCCGCCCCCGTCGAGGAGAGCCTCCGCGAGATCGAGGCCGGCGCCGGCGTGCTTAGACGGCAGAGCGGCGAACTGCGGCGCCTGGTTTCCGATGAAACGGCGCGAAAGGCTCTGGATACCCTGGACAGCGGGGCTACGCAGTTTGTGGACCACGCTAAAGAGTATCTGAAACTGGCTAGTGGCAATCGTTTCGACGACGCTCATTCCGTTCTCCGGGACAAGATGTTACCCATCCTCGGGGAGACCGAGAAAGCGGACAAACTTCTGGCCGAGCGGGAGAGGGAGGCGCTGAGCGCCTCGAACGAGCAGGCTCAGACGAAAATCACCGGGGCGCGCTGGGCCGTAGTCATAGTCATCGGCATCAACCTGCTTGTGGCAGTCGCCGTGCTCTGGGTGGTCTTCAAAATCACTTCCGCGTTGCGCCAGGTGGCGCTCGAAATGGGAAACGGGGCCGAGGAAGTCGCGGCCGCGGCCTCACAAGTTTCTTCCTCCAGCCAATCGCTGGCGCAAGGATCCTCCGAGCAGGCGGCGTCGCTTGAGGAAACCTCGGCGTCGAGCGAGGAGATCAACTCCATGGCGCGCAAGAACAGCGAATCCTCACGCTCGGCGGCCAGCCTGGTGACGCAGTCCCAGCAGAAGTTCGTCCAGGCCAACCAGTTGCTGGACGAGTCGGTTGTGGCGATGGCCGATATCAACGAGCAGAGCGGCAAGATCTCGAAGATCATCAAGGTCATCGACGAGATCGCCTTCCAGACCAATATTCTGGCGCTGAACGCAGCCGTCGAAGCGGCCCGCGCGGGTGAAGCGGGGATGGGCTTTGCGGTGGTGGCCGACGAGGTGCGCAACCTGGCGCAGCGTTGTGCCCAAGCGGCCAAGGACACGGCCGGGCTGATCGAGGAGTCGATCGCCAAGTCCCACGGCGGCAAGCTGAAAATCGATCAGGTGGCCGCGGCGATCCGGGCGATCACCGGGGACGAGGCGCAGGTGAAGACGATGGTCGACGAGATAAACCTCGGCAGCCAGGAACAGGCGCGGGGGATCGAGCAGATCGGCAAAGCGATCGCACAGATGGAGCAGGTCACACAGAAAACGGCGGCCAACGCCGAGGAGACCGCGGCGGCAGCCGAGGAGCTGACCGCGCAGTCGGAGACCTTGAAGGCCGTCGTCGAGTCGCTGATGTCCATGGTGGGCGGCGGAGAGGCGGCCGAAGAACGCATCGGCACCGGAAGAGCAGATTAATGAGTTTTAACCCAAGGGCCGATAGGGTTGGTGAGACATCAACCTGGCGGCTGGTGGGCGAAAGAATCTCACGCTGCGTCGAAAGCCGCGGCCCGAGAGGGAAAGCATAAAGGAGCAAACATGGAATCGACAGTCTTAGAGAGAGAAACGGCCACTGGTCTCAGCAAAGGAGACGATCGTGGCGGCAAGTATCTGGTGTTTCACCTGGGCGCGGAGGAATTCGGGATTCGGGTTCTGAAGGTCCGGGAAATCATGTGCATTCAGGACATAACGGCGGTTCCGCACACGCCGCCCCATGTCAAGGGAGTGATCAACCTCCGCGGGAAGGTAATTCCGGTGGTGGATCTGCGCCTCAAATTCGGCATGCAGGAGCAGGAGTACACGCAGCGGACCTGCATCATTGTGGTCCAGGTGCGGGGCGAGGCGGGTCTCATGATGATGGGCATTGTGGTGGACGGCGTGGCCGAAGTGCTCAACCTGGCGGCGGCGGACATTGAGGACACGCCGAACTTCGGCGATGGAACGGCGACGCCTTACTTGTTGGGTATGGCCAAGGTCAAGGGGAAGGTGAAAATCCTGCTCGAGATCGAACAGGTGTTGACCAGCCAGGATATGCACGCGCTCCACGCGTTGGTGCAGTGAGTCTAAGATTTCCAGCATAGAAGGAGAACAAGAAAAACATGAAACTATCTACAAAACTAAACAGCATCGTGGGAACGCTCGCCCTGACGGGGATACTCCTCGCCGGCGCCGGAATCTGGTACCAACGGGCGCTTGGCGAGGAACTGACCACCGCGACGGAGAAGATTGCGGTGAGGATCGACCTGGTCGGCGACATTTGGTCAGATTTTTGGGAGGCGGAGGCCGCCCGTCGGGGAACGTTCATCTTCTCAAGCCTCAAGAATCAGGCTCAGCTTGACGCGAGCGCGCTCCAGGCGAACGCCGCTTTCAAGCGGGTGGTCGAGGGCATCCGCGCGTTACGGCCGCTGCTGATTCTAGAAGAGAGCAAAAAGGAACTGGCGGCAATCGAATCGGGCATCGGCGACTACGAGAAGGGGTCCGCCGACTACATACGCCTTTGCAGGGAACAGAAGTTTGATCAATTGGGTCCCGTTATGGCCGCGGCGAATGGGTTCGCACGCGTGGCGGACAAAGGTCTCGGGTTTCTGGCGGAGCAGCAGAAGACGCTTCTGAAGGAGTCGCAGGCACGCGCCGAGTCTCTCAAGTCACAAAGCCTGTCCGTCAACATCTTCATGAGCTGCCTGCTCCTGGCGATCGTGGTTGGAGCCATCTTTGTGGTGCGGACTATCAACCGGACACTTGTGTCGGCCGTCGGCGAGCTTTATGAAGGCGCCGAGCAGGTGGCCTCCGCAGCCGGCCAAGTCTCATCCTCCAGCCAGTCGCTGGCGCAGGGTTCCTCCGAGCAGGCGGCATCGCTCGAAGAGACTTCCGCATCGAGCGAAGAGATCAATTCCATGGCTCGCAAGAACACCGACAACTCGCGCACGGCGGCGGACCTGGTGACCCAGTCGCAGCAGAAGTACGTTCAAACCAACCAATCGCTCGACCAGATGGTGGTGGCGATGGCGGACATCAACACGCAGAGCGACAAGATCGCCAAGATCATCAAGGTGATCGACGAGATCGCCTTCCAGACCAATATTCTGGCTTTGAACGCGGCGGTAGAAGCGGCCCGCGCCGGTGAAGCTGGAATGGGCTTCGCGGTGGTGGCGGATGAGGTTCGAAACCTGGCGCAACGCTGCGCGCAAGCGGCCAAGGACACAGCCGAATTGATCGAAGGATCGATTTCCAAGTCCAAAGACGGCAAAACGAAGGTCGACCAGGTGGCGACGGCCATCCGCACCATTACCGAGGAATCGGCGAAGGTGAAGACGCTGGTGGACGAAGTGAACCTGGGCAGCCAGGAGCAGGCGCGCGGCATCGAGCAGATCGCCAAAGCGATCACGCAGATGGAGCAGGTGACGCAGAAAACGGCAGCCAATGCCGAGGAAAGCGCATCGGCGGCGGAAGAACTGACCGCTCAATCGGAGACGTTGAAGGACATCGTGGGGCAGTTGACGGCGATGGTGGGCGGCGGAGAGGCTTCCAGTAGCCATGGACGTCCCGCCCATGGCCGGACCGCCAACGCACCGGCTCCCCGCAAGCAGAAGGAATCCGGCAGAGGTGCGACTGCCACGCGCAGGGCGGTTTCGCCCCCGGCGAGATCGGCGGAGCACAAAGCGCCGGTTCTCGCCGCGCGCGCCGCAAGTGAAGACTCCTTCCCGATGGATGAGGACTTCAAGGAGTTTTAGCGGATCGGCAAGTATCACCCGGGACAGGCCCGTGCAATCGCGGCCTGTCCCGGTTAATCTTCTTCACGCAGGTGAATCATGTTAAATGCGGAAACAGAATCGCTTTTGCGGGATCGAATCGACGATCTCTCCACTCGACTTTTGATCGAGGGCACGGAAGCCTTTGGCGACGGCCCGGAGCACTTCCAGGCCGCGCTCGCGGAGCTCGCTTCGAAGGCGGGCGATGCCGGCTATGGCGAAGCGGCCAAAATTGCCGGGGATCTCTGCGCCAACCTCGCAGGGGACGCGGCCGCTCCACCGGCGATGCATCGCCTCCAAGCGGGACTGGTCCAGCTTCAGCAGGCCCTCTCGAACGCCGCGAGCGATTCCGGGGCCACGCTTGCCGCGGTACCGGAACGGCCGGAGACCACCTCATCCCTAGCCGAGGATCCGGAACTCATCGCCGATTTCATTATGGAATCGCGCGAGCATCTGACCTCCGTCGAACAGTGCCTCCTCACGCTCGAACGGGATCCCACCGACGCGGACGCCATCAACTCGGTCTTTCGCGGATTCCACACTATCAAAGGTCTGGCCGGATTCCTGGAGTTCACTCCGATCCAGGAAGTGGCTCACGAAGTGGAAACGGCCCTCAACATGGCTCGCGAAGGGCAGCTCACGATCACCCCGCCTGTGATCGACGTCATTCTGGAAAGCGTCGACTACCTCAGCCGGGAGCTCGCGGCGGTCGAGTCCAAATCCCGCTGCGAACGCCTGCCCGGCCACGACCGCCTGCTCGATCAAGTCCGAGCCCTGATGGCGGAGAAATCCGGCGATCGGGAGACAGCGGCGCCGGAGACGGCAGCGCCGCAATGGGAGTTGGATGCCGCAGCTCCACCAGAGCGGGAATTGGAAGCCGCGTCTCAGCCGGAGCGCGATGTCAAGAAGGCGGCCGCGGCGGCCGAATCTCTGTCGGTGCGGGTGGATACGGCCAAACTGGACCACCTGGTAGACATGATGGGCGAGATGGTGATCGCCCAATCGCTGGTCCGGCATAGCCCAACCATCACTGGCGCGAGCGATCCGCGGGTGCAGCGCGATCTGGCGCAGTTGACCCGCATTACCGGCGAAGTGCAAAGGACCGCCATGGCTATGCGGATGGTCCCGATCGGGCAGCTTTTCCAGCGATCGGCCCGTCAGGTGCGCGACCTCTCGCGGAAGATCGGCAAGCAGGCGGAACTCGTTACCCGGGGCGAAGATACAGAAGTGGACAAGACTATCGCCGAGAAGCTCGCCGATCCGCTGATGCACATGGTGCGCAACGCGATCGACCATGGAATCGAAACGCCCGCCGCGCGCGAGGCGGCCGGCAAGGCTCCGCAGGCGAAGGTCACTCTGGCCGCATACCACCAAGGGGGCCAGATCGTGATCGAGGTCTCCGACGACGGCGGCGGACTGAACTCCGAGAAGATTCTGGCCAAGGCCCGCTCGAAGGGCCTCGCCGTAGACGGCGGGCACCTTTCGGAGAACGACATTTTTCGGCTGATTCTCGAACCGGGGTTTTCCACCGCGGACAAGGTGACCGATATCTCGGGGCGCGGCGTGGGCATGGACGTGGTCCTCAGGCAGGTGGAGAAACTCAGGGGCCGTATCGAGATCCGTTCGAAGGCCGGGCAAGGCACTACATTCCTGATGAAGCTGCCGCTCACTCTGGCCATCATCGACGGCCTGGTCGTGACCGTCGGCGGCCATCGATACATCATGCCTCTGTATGCGGTGAGGGAGATGTTCCGTCCCGCGGCTGAGTCGATGTTCACCGTCCGGAATCGCCAGGAGATGGTGATGGTGCGTGGGCGGCTGCTGCCGGTCCTGCGGCTATACAAGCGGTTCGGCCTCGTCCCGCGGACCGAAGACCCGTGCCAGGGTTTGCTGATCGTCGCCGAGAGCGAGGGAGAGTTATTCTGCCTGATGGTGGACGATCTGATCGGCAAACAGGAAGTCATCATTAAGAGTCTTGGGGAAGGACTGGGGAACGTGCCCGGCGTCGCCGGGGGCGCGATTCTCGGCGATGGCCGCGTCGGACTGATTCTCGACATGGGCGGTCTATGGGGGGCTCGTGCCAGCTCTTGACGACACCTCCTGCCGCCCGCTGAACGCGAGCGAGTTCGAAAAGATCCGCCGGCTCGCTTATGACACGTTCGGGCTTGACCTGCGGACCGGCAAAGAGACCCTCGTGTCCACGCGCCTCGGCAAGCATATGCGCCAGTCCGGATGCAGGTCCTTCGACGAGTACTACCAGTTCGTGGTTGGGGACTCGACCGGGAAGTCGCTCATCAATCTGATCGATGCGCTCACCACCAATCACACGTCGTTCTTTCGCGAGCCGGCGCATTTCGATTTTATGCGAAAGGTCCTCCTGCCGGAGTGGAAGAACCGCGGAAAGATCGACATCTGGAGCGCCGCATGCTCGAGCGGCGAAGAGCCGTACACGATCGCCATGTGCCTTTTGGAGGAGCTCGGCACGATAGCGCCCGGAAAGGTCCGTATCCTGGCGACGGACATTTCCACGAAAGTGCTGGCAAAGGCCGGACAAGGGACCTATCCGGCCGAGCGTCTCGAGGGCATCCCCGATTCCCAGCTTCGGAAGTATTGGCTGCGCGGCGAGGGCGAATGGGCCGGCTGGTACCGGGCGAAGAAAGACATGCGGGCTCTGATGGAATTCCGCCGCGTGAACCTGCTTGAGCCCGTGTCTCAGATGGGCCGCTTCGCGCTCATCTTCTGCCGCAACGTCATGATCTACTTCGACAAGCCGACTCAGCAGCAGGTGGTGAAACGCCTGGGCGACTGCCTGGAGCCGGGCGGCTACCTGCTGACAGGCCACGCCGAGAGCCTCACCGGAATCTCGCATGGACTCGAATACGTCCAGCCCGCGGTTTACCGCAAAGGCTCCTCGGGCGGCCGGGAGAAAGGGTGATGGTGACCCTGTTGACAGTCGGAGTGGGGGATTGCAAAGTCAGCAATACCGCCGAATCGGTGCTCGCGACCTACGCGCTCGGGTCGTGCATCGCGGTGGCGATTTACGATCCGGTGGCCAACGTCGGGGGTCTGCTGCATTTCATGCTGCCGGAATCTTCGCTGAACCCTAACAAAGCCAGCCAGAACCCGGCCATGTTCGCCGACACCGGAATTCCGATGCTGTTTCACGCCGCGTACGGACTAGGCGCCGAGAAGCGCCGTTTGGTGGTGCGGGCGGCGGGCGGGGCGCAGGTGATGGACGAGTACGGCGTGTTCAACATCGGAAAGCGCAATCACCTGGCGCTGCGAAAGATCATGTGGAAGGCCGGGGTGATGATCCAGGGCGAAGAGGTCGGGGGGACGACGCCCCGCACGGTGCGGCTGGAGGTTTCGACCGGCCGCTTTTGGATCCGCGAATCCGGGTTGGCGGACCGGGAAATGCTGGCGCCGGCACACGGCAAGGGGCGATGATGGAACTCCAGGTTTTGATTGTGGACGATTCTCCGGTCATGCGGGCATTCATCCGCCGCGTGTTGGATCTGTCCGGTTTAGTGGTGAGCCGCTGCCTTGAGGCATCGAACGGCGAAGAGGCATTGCGGTTGCTCGAAAACAACTGGGTGGATGCGGTGCTCACCGACATCAACATGCCCGAAATGGACGGCGAAGAACTGCTGCGGCGGATGTCCGAACACGACGTGTTTCGTTTGATCCCGGTTCTCGTAGTGTCCACGGACCGCACCGAGGGGCGCATCCAGAAGATGCTCAGCCTGGGGGCGAAGGGGTATGTCACCAAACCCTTCGCACCGGAAACCTTGCGGGAAGTACTGGAACAAAGCTTGGGGGTGGTTAATGGAAGCGAATGAAATCAAGACGGCATTGGCCTCGGCGGTCGAGGATGTCCTCGAAACCATGTGCTTTACCACCGTGCTCTCGAGCGAGCAGGGGACCGTCCCGCGGGGAGTGGACGGTGGCGCGCTCGCGATCACGGCGGCGTTGCGCTTCCATGGCTGCCCATCGGGCGGGTTTCGCGTGAGCGTCCCACAGACGTTAGCGCGGGTACTGGGCGCCGGATTCTTGGGCGTCGACGAGTCGGAAGTATCCGATGCCCAAGCCGGGGACGTGGTCTGCGAGCTGGCTAACATGATCTGCGGCTCGGTGTTGAGCCGCCTGGAAAGCGAAACGACGTTCCGGATCACCCACCCGGAACTGATTCCAGCGGAACCGGGCTTCGAGGGCCCGAGTACGTGCGGCCGGTTCGACCTTGGAGACGGGGTCCTCACCGCTTCTCTGCAACTTCAGCAGGCCATATGACCAAGATCAAAGTCCTGATCGTCGATGATTCCGCGATCGTGCGCAAACTCCTGTCCGAAGCGCTGTCGGATGAGCAGGATATCGAAGTGGTGGGAACCGCGCCCGACCCGTTTGTGGCTCGCGACAAGATCCTCGCGCTGAAGCCGGACGTGCTGACGCTCGACATCGAGATGCCGCGCATGGACGGGTTGACGTTTCTCAAGAAGCTGATGCACTACCAGCCGATGCCGGTCGTGGTGATCAGCTCGCTCGGCCAGGCCGGCTGCCAGGCAACGATGGAGGCTCTGCGGCTTGGGGCGGTTGATGTGCTGGGTAAGCCCGGAGGTCCGTACTCGGTAGGAGAGCTGAAGGTGGACCTGGCGGCCAAGATTCGAGCGGCCGCGGCCGCCCGCCTGCGGCGCGCGCCGGCGGAGCCTTCCGCGAAGCAAGAGCCGCCTCCGCTACTGGCGGCTTCCGATGGCTCCGCCATCATCGCGATCGGCGCTTCGACGGGAGGAACGGAGGCGATCCAGTCGGTTCTCTTGGGGATGCCCGCGAACAGCCCCGGCATGGTGATCACGCAACACATTCCGGCCGTCTTCTCTCTGGCCTTCGCCAACCGTTTAAACGAAATCTGCCCGATGGAGGTCAAGGAGGCGCGGGACGGAGATACGCTCACGCGCGGCAGGGTCCTGATCGCTCCGGGCAATTTCCATATGCTCCTGCGGAAATCCAATGGCGGAGGATATCGGGTCACCGTCCAGGACGGACCCCGGATCTGCTACCAGAGGCCGTCCGTGGACGTGATGTTCAGCTCCGTGGCGGAGGCGGCCGGTTCGAACGCGGTGGGCGTGATCCTCACTGGAATGGGTTCCGACGGCGCACGCGGGTTGCTGAAAATAAAGCAAACCGGCGCGAGGACGATCGCACAGGACGAGGCAAGCTGCATTGTGTTCGGGATGCCGAAGGAAGCCATCCGGATGGGCGCGGCGGATCAGGTGGCGTCCTTAAGCAGAATACCCGCGGCGATTCTAGGCCAATTGAGCCGGATCGGGCGATAGGGCTGTATGCACGACAAACCAAAGGTGCCTATATGGAAGTCTTCCTAGCTCGACAGCCGATTTTCGATCGCGACCTCAAGGTCTTCGGCTATGAGCTCCTTCACAGATCGTGCCTGATGGACACGTTCAACAGCGTCGACGGCAACCTGGCCAGCATGCAGGTTCTCGCCAACACACTGCTCGCATTTGGAGCTACAGACGTTCTGGGCGGGAAGCTGGGATTCATCAACTTCACGAGGGACCTGCTGCTCAGCGACCTCGCTCTGCTGCTGCCGCCGGCGTCCTTCGTCATCGAGATCCTGGAATCCGTCGAGTCGGACGACAGGGTTATCGAGACTTGCCGGGTACTTAAGAGCAAGGGATATTCGTTGGCGCTCGACGACATCGTTCCGAATCGCCCGTCCCTGCGGCTCGCCGATTTCGTGGACATCATTAAAGTGGATTTCGCGGCCACTTCCGAGGCGGAGCGCGCAACGCTCTTGAAGGAATATGGAAAGTCCGGAATCCGCATGCTCGCCGAGAAAGTAGAGACCCATGAGCAATTCAAGGCGGCTCGAAAGCAGGGATTCACTTACTTCCAGGGTTATTTCTTTGCCCGGCCGGTGATTATGGCAAAGCGGGAGATCCCCGCGTTTAAGCTGAACATCCTGCGCATCCTGGCCGAGGTCTATCGTCCGGAGATAGACTTTGAGGAGGTCGAGCGCGCGATCAAGCAGGAAATGCCGCTTTGCTACCGTCTTCTCCGGTATGTCAACTCCGCGGCGTTTGCGAGGCGAGTCGAGATCGGATCCGTCAAGCAAGCTCTGCTCCTGCTGGGAGCGGACGATCTACGGAGATGGGTTTCGCTTGCGGCGGTTCCCGCGCTGGCGTCGGACAAGCCGGAGGAACTGGTGGAGAGCGCGGTTCTGCGTGCGCGTTTCTGTGAGCTGATCGCTCCCTGGATTGGACTCTCCAGAAGACGCTCGGAGCTCTTCCTGATGGGGATGTTCTCCCTTCTGGACACGATTGTCAGCCGGCCGCTCGACGAGCTTCTCGGCGAGATCTCCCTGGCCGAGGATGTCCGGGACGTTCTGCTCGGGGGTCTGAACCAGCCGGGAAGATTGGCTCAGGTCTACCAGCTCGTTCGCGCTTGTGAGATCGCCGACTGGGATGAGGTGTCGCGATCGGCGGACGATCTCGGAATGCCGGCCGACGTCGTTTCCGATCTTTACCTTGAGGCCCTCAAGTGGTGTTCGCGGGTCTTCCATGCCGGCGAGCGAGCCGAACCCGGCCGCCTAGTTACCAAATGAGCGCGCTCCTTTAGGCACGGCCGCGAACGGCGACGGGCCTCCGACGAGGCCTTGAACACGGCCGGGAGGCCAGCCGGGAGGCCTGTCCCCCTTTTAAGGCCTGTCCCCCCGCCCCTTACCGCCACTGTAGGACAATGGTTGTCTTGCGCATGGCTCATCGGGGAACGTTCATCACATTTGAAGGTTTGGACGGGTGCGGAAAGAGCACGCAAATGCGCCGCCTGGCCGTCCGGCTGCGGAAGATGGGGCGTACTGTGCTTGAGACGGCCGAGCCGGGGGGGACGCCGATCGGCTTGAAAGTGAGGCGGATTCTGCTCGATTCCGCAAACCGGGAACTTTCGCCTGCCGCCGAACTGCTGCTCTATTTCGCCTGCCGGGCGCAGAACGTGGATGAGTGGATCGTGCCCGCGCTCGAACGCGGGGATATCGTCCTCTCGGACCGGTTCACGGATTCCTCGCTTGTCTACCAGGGCATTGGACGCGGGCTGGGCGTGGAACCGGTGATGGCTCTCGACAGGATCGCCTGCCGCGGACTGGTCCCCGGCCTGACGCTGCTCATCGACATCGATCTCGAGACCGGTCTCCAGCGCGCGCATGCGCGGAACCGCCGCGAGAACGAGATCGAGAGCCGCATGGACGAGCAGGCGGTGGAATTCCACAGGATCGTGAGCGGCGCCTACCAGGATCTTGCGGCGCGCGAGCCGGAACGCATAAAAGTGATCGACGGCGGGCGGACGATGGCCGCCGTGGAGCGCGACATCTGGGAAATCGTGGCCAGGTATGTTTCCTGATTTTTTCGGACACGCGCAGGTGACGCGCGCGCTCACACAGATGATGACGAGCGGACGGCTGCCCCAGACCATCCTCTTTTCGGGGCCTGAAGGCGTCGGCAAGGCTACGCTCGCCAGAAGATTCGCGGCTGCATTGTTGGGGCATCCGGAGAAGATTGAACGCGACGACCTCAGCCTGCCGCACAACCTTGAAATCATCGCCGGGCGCGAGAGTTGGCTCGCGGAGAAACGCAATGAAGATCCGCTGCTGTTTTCCACGCATCCGGACTTCATCACTTTCCCGCCCGACGGGCCGCTACGCCAGCTATCGATTCCGCAAATGCGTCTGCTGCGCGAGCGCGTTCCGTTCAAGCCGCTGAAGGGACAGCGGCGGGTCTTTCTGATCGATCATATCGACCGCGCGAACGACCAGGCGGCGAACTCGCTGCTCAAGACGCTCGAAGAACCGCCCGCGCATCTGGTGCTTGTGCTCACCGCCGAAAACGCCTACGATCTGTTGCCGACCATCCGCTCGCGCTCGGTGCCGTTTCACTTCTCTCCGCTCTCCGGCGGCGACATGGACGCCTTCATCGCGGCCCGCGGACTGAGCGATGGCCCGCGCCGCGCGACGCTCGCTTCAGGAAGCCCGGGCCTGGCTGTCTCGATGGATTTGGAAGCCCACGACAAGCGCAGGTCCGGCATGCTGCTGCTGCTGAAAGTGGCGGCGGGAATCACGCCGTTCGGCGCGTGGGCGCCGGTGTCGGAGACGATTGGCCGCAGCAAGAGCGACCGCCTCGAATTCCACCTCAAGGCGCTCTACGGATTACTGCGCGACCTGCTCGCGGCGCGCGAAGGCGGGGAGATCCGAAACCGCGACTTGCGCGTTGAGATCGACGCCATTGCGCGCGCCGTCTCGTTCGATTGGATTCGCAGAGCCGTGGGGAAAGTGGACGACTTGTCGTCGCTGCTCGCGCGGAGCATTCAGAAGACGATCGCGCTCGACTCGTTCATCATGGAGCTGCGGCGGCCCTGAGCTGAGCGGACTGTTGGCCGGGCCGGGGTGCGATACGATTCAGATGGAGCCTCTCGCAATGACTGACTTTTCCCGACGCGACTTCGCCAGGGCCGCAACCGCGGCCTCGGCGCTCAGCTATTCCCGGATCATGGGTGCGAACGAACGCGTGCGCATGGGCTATGTCGGTCTCGGCAACCGCGGCGACCAGGTGCACGACGCCTTTCTCGAACACGGCGATCAGCAGACCGTGGCCGTTTGCGATCTTCAGGACGGCTACATGGACTTTGCGATCGGGAAGTCCCGCTCGACGCCGGCGAAATACACCGACTACCGTAAGCTGCTCGAGGCGAAAGACGTCGACGCAGTCGCGATCTCGACGCCGGACCACTGGCACGCCTTGATGTTCGTCGACGCCTGCAAGGCGGGCAAGGACGTCTATGTCGAGAAGCCGCTATCCCTGACGGTCGCCGAAGGCCGCCGCATGGTGGAGGTGGCGGAACAGACGAAACGCGTTTCGCAAGTCGGCATCCACAGGCGGTCGGCGCAATTCCTGAAAGAGGCGGCGGACTTCGTGCGCGAAGGCGGCATTGGGCAGGTGACGGTGGCGCGAGCCTATCACATCGCGAACCAATGGCCGACAGGCATCGGCAATCCGCGGGATGGTCCGCCCCCGAGCGAGGCGGAGTGGGATCGATGGCTCGGACCCGCGCCGAAGGTTCCCTACAATCGCAATCGCGCCTACTACAATTTTCGCTGGTTCTACAACTACTCCGGAGGGCAGTTGACGAACTTCGGCGTGCACTACATGGACATGATTCGCTGGTGCCTGGGTCAGGACGCGCCGCAATCGGTGACGGCGATGGGCGGCAAGTACGCGGTGAAGGACAACCGCGAGATTCCGGACACGCTCGAAGTGATGTGGGAGTTCGCCGGCACGCCGATTCTGGGCAAGACGCTGGTGATCTTCTCGCAGATCAACGCCAACGCCGCGCCCGGCAACGCGCAGAACTCGGAGATCGAACTGCGTGGAACGAAGGGTACGATGTACATCCACGGCACGCGGTGGGAAGTGGTTCCGGAGAAAGTGACGGAGATGTCCTCGTACGCGCGGACGCCGCTCGACCGGAACAGCGAAAAGGCCTATCGTCCCTCGATGAAGCCGGCGATGGAGCCGAAGAGCGCGAAGGGCAGCCAGGACACGGCGCACCACGCGCGCAACTTCCTCGATTGCGTGAAGAGCCGCGCGAAATGCACCTGCGATATCGAGATTGGACACCGCTCGACTTCGGCGACCCTGCTCGGCAATATCGCCCACCGGAACAGGTGGTTCCTCGAATGGGACGGCAAAGCCGAGCGCTTCGCCAATAACGAGGCGGCCAACAAATTTCTGTCGTACAAGTACCGCGCGCCGTATAAGCTGGGGTAGGCCCGCGCCGACGAAATCGAAGACCGCTACATGCCGCCGAGGGTGCGCCCGGTATGATGGTTCTCTTGGGCAAGTGCTAGGCTAGGGTATGCTTGCGCGTGTACCGCTGCCAAGCGTATTTTACGGGCCTGAGAGAGGCGGCCCCGTGTTTGGCGATCTCGCCGACGCTTCGCAAGGAGAACCAAGAGACATTCACACAACGTACTGCCGACAATGTCCTCGAACCTGAGTGCGGATAAGGCGCTAATCTTCCGGATTACCCACCGCGACAATCTACCATGGATCCTCGATCACGGCCTGCACGCACCGAACGGTGGGCTCGTCGACCCGAACTACCGGAACATCGGTAACCTGGACTTGATTGGCAAGCGATCACGGCGCACCGTACCGGTACCCCCTGGCGGTACTCTGAGCGACTACGTGGCGTTCTATTTCACGCCGTTCTCGATCATGATGTACAACATCAACACCGGATACGGCGTGAAGAAGGTGCCGAATGATGAGATCGTTATCCTAGTGGCGTCACTACATCATCTAGCCGACAAAGGCATTCCGTTTGTGTTCACGAATCAACATGCATACCCGGTGATGGCCGGTTATTTCACCGATTTAGCGCGGCTTGATATGGTGGATTGGCCCCTACTGCAAAGCCGAAGCTTCAAACATGACCCGGACGACCCGGGCAAGAAGGAGCGCTACCAAGCCGAAGCGCTGATATGGAAGCACGTGCCGTTAGATGATCTGCGAGCCATAGTTTGCTATACACCAGCAGACCAGGAGCCAACTCGATCAGCGGGGTAGCACGCTGGAAACCCGCGTCCAAAGGAATTGGTACTTCTAATGATCAATTTTCTTCAAGGAAATCTGCTCGACGCGCCGGCCGAGGCCGTAGTCAACACGGTGAACACGGTTGGGGTCATGGGCAAGGGTATCGCCTTGATGTTCAAGGAAGCCTTTCCCGCCAACTTCCGCGCATATGAAGCGGCGTGCAAGCGCAAGGAGGTACGGGTCGGGCACATGTTCGTAACCGAGAACCCAGCTTTCGACGGCCCACGCTGGCTCGTCAACTTCCCTACCAAACAGCATTGGCGCCAACCGTCGAAGCTGGAATGGATAGTAGAGGGGTTAAAGGACTTGAAAAGGGTAGTGGAAGAGAAAGGCATTCGGTCCATCGCATTACCACCGCTGGGGTGCGGCAATGGCGGGCTGGAATGGAGTGATGTGCGGCGCGAGATCGAGCGTGCCATGGGCCTACTGGACGGCGTAGACGTTCTCGTGTTTGAACCGGCGGCGAAGTACCGGAATGTGGCGAAGCGAACTGGCATAATGAAGTTGACGCCGGCCCGAGCGCTGGTGGCTGAGATGGTACGCCGCTACTGGGTGCTCGGGATTGAATGCACCTATCTGGAAGTTCAGAAACTGTGTTGGTTCCTGGAGCGCACGATCCACGAGGCTGGGATTGACGATCCTTTGGACTTGAGGTTTGTGGCCGACAGGTACGGACCGTACTCCGATCGCCTCCGCCATTTGCTCAACGGGTTGGATGGCAGCTATCTTCACTGCGACAAACGTTTGAGCGACGCAGGCCCTTCAGACACGATCTGGTTCGACGAAGAGCGTCGGCCCTATCTCGATGTTTTTCTGAAGCAGGCCGAGGCCGGTTCCCTTAGAAAGATATTGGACATTACGGCTCAGCTTATCGATGGTTTTGAGTCGCCGTTGGGAATGGAGCTTCTCGCGACCGTGGACTGGCTGATCGAACGGGAACACTGCGGCCGGAGCGTCTCGGACATCCGGTTTGGATTGAGCCGATGGCCCGCGGGTCCCTCCGCAGCCGAACGTAAGCAGCGGCTTTTCGATGACCGGCTGATCGGGCTGGCGCTGGAACGATTGGCGCGGGTTTGAGCCCCGGACCCGTATCGGAGCGGTGGACTGCGAGTGGAGTATGAACGAGACGTCCGGAGTTTTTCGTCCACACTTGGCATGACGGTCCTTACCGCCTCTTCGCCCGATCCGTTCTGAACGGAGGCCGGCAACGCTCCGCGCGCGGCGGAGCCGCCAAGCAGGCAGCCATGACAACGGAGGAGACGCAGGCGGCACACCGCACGATCAAAGGCCTTCGCGCCTTCGGCCGTTCCTTATAGAACAGAACTTCCTTGCAGGAAGGGCTCTCCCTTCAGAACGTCAACCGTAGCCCGAATTGAATCACTCGCGCCGGAGCCGCGGAACTGATCACGCCGACCGTGGCAGGCACCGAGATGTTACTTGCGGGATTGCCGAAATTGGCCCTGTTCATGATGTTGAAGAACTCGCTTCGAAACTGCAGGTTGAGCTTCTCAAGAAAAGTCAGGTTCTTGTAGAGCGAAAAATCGAAAGTAAGCGCGCCGGGGCCAAGCAGAATGTTCCGGCCCGAATTCCCGAATGTGAACACGGGCGGGACGGCGAAAGCGCCTGGATTGAACCAGCGCGCAATCGTTGGGTCGGCGAGCTTTGCATCGCCCACCAGATCGGCGCGGCCGCTGGGAGACCCCAGGACAGTCGAGTTGAAACTAACGGAAAACGGAGTGCCCGATAACGCGCTGGTGATCCCGGCAATCTGCCATCCACCCAGGATGTGGTTCGCTGCGCCCGC
This sequence comes from Candidatus Sulfopaludibacter sp. SbA3, assembly GCA_945893365.1. Lineage (GTDB taxonomy): Bacteria > Acidobacteriota > Terriglobia > Bryobacterales > Bryobacteraceae > SYKU01. The sequence goes on from CAMDED010000016.1 coordinate 41,383, forward strand.
GTAGTTCAGGAACTTCTTGCCTTTTCCGAAGGGAAGATCGTAAAGGTAGTTCACACGCAGCACGTGCCGGGCGAGACCGCTGAGACTGGCGCGGTCGGCGCGGAAATTTCTCACGTCTTGCGGGGCGCCATAGGTTTCCTCTCCGATGGCGCGCACGAACTGATACTCGCTCTGAAGAAGCAGCCCGTGTGAGTAGCGTTTGATCACTCCCACCTGAAGCGAGTTGGAGAACCAGGACCCGCCCGAATCGTAATAAGTGATCGCTCCCCACGGTTGAATCGGGCGCTGCGGCTGGACGGGACCCGCGCTGAAGGTTCGCGGCTGATTGATGTCATAGCCACGCCAAGTCTGCAGATAGCGGTTGCCGAGGTAGGTAAGCCGCAGCGAAGTGGACCCGATCAACTCGCGTTCGATGGTGAAGTTCCACTGCTGCGAGTAGCCGTTCTTCAGATTCGGATCGAAGGCCGTGATGGTAGGGTTGGCGGGGATGCTGCCCGCGCCGGGAAAGGCCCGCGCGAAGGTGAGCGTGGGCACGGTATTCGATTGCGACTCGGTTGTCTCGGTGAGCACGAACGGAGGGTTCTTGTCGGAGGCGAGCACCTGAGCTCCGAACAACGAACCGAAATAGACGCCATAACCGCCGCGGACTACGGTCTTGTTGGTGAGCCGGTAGGCGAATCCGAAACGCGGGGAGAAGTTGTTGTGATCGCCGTTAATCAACTTCGAGGGGAAGTTGGCTTCCTTGTGCGTCGCCACGGGCAGGAGGGTCAGCAAACGCTGAATCGCCAGAGGCGAGACGCGGCCGTCTTTCTCGGGAACCACGATGCGGTTGGTCTTCAGGTCGAAATTGGCATATTGGCCATCGCGATCCTCCCATCTTGTGACGATCTCGTATCGCAAGCCGAAATTCAGCGTGAGGCGCGGGCTTATCTTCCAATCGTCCTGCACGTAGTAGCCGAGCACCGAAGCCCCCGGCTGCGTCGATCCGTTAAACTCCGACGAGCGTTGCGCGGTGAGGGGCCAGCCGAGCAGGAAATCGGCCAGGGCATTGCGCGTGAAGTTGCCTCGGAAAGTGAAGTACCCGCGCGGATAGGGTCGTATCGCCAGACCGTCGAAGCTTTTCGCGAAATTCATGTCGAAGCCGGCTTTGACGATGTGCTTGCCCTTTACCCAGGTTATGTTGTCGATGTACTGATGGCTCCACTGGCGGAACATTCCGCCGGAGAAAGTGCCTGTGTTTTCCGTAAGCGCCGTGAAGCCGAGAATGTCGATCGAGGGCACGCCGCCCGATCCGCGGCTGATGGACGGAAGGCCGGGAATCAGGCGCGATAGGTCGAGGTCGGGGTTGGCCGTGTTTCGAAAATTGTCGTTGAAAACATACCCGAACTTGAATTCGTTCGTCAGATTCGGTCTGACGTTGCGGATGTAGGAAAAATTCGCGTTGCGATCGAGGAATCCGAACAGACCGTTGCCGAATTTCTCGGTGTTCGGTCCCGCCGAAAAATAGGGTCCGTTCGTAAAGGAGAAATAGCGCCCATAAATGCGATCCCGATCGGTGAGCGTGTGATCGATCCGGAGCGACCAATTGTCCAGCGTGGGCTGATTGGAGAGCGCGGTTTGAAAGTTGAATCCACCGGTGCGATTCGGGAGCGGAAAATATTCGAGGAGGGCCTTCGAGGTATCCGTGATTCGATTGGCGGGGATCTGATTCCCGGGGAACGGGGTTCCGCCGGCGAGTGGATCGATAAGGGGCTGCGCGAGCGCGGAAAAATCGCCGGATCGCTGCTGCGCCGTGGGAACGGTCATCGTATTGACGCGCGGCGAGCGTTCACGCAGACCTTCGTAGCTGAAAAAGAAGAACGTGCGATTGCGGCCGTTGTAGTAGCGCGGCAACAGGACGGGCCCCCCGATCGAGCCGCCGAATTCGTTGCGATTGAAAGCCGGGTTGGTTGCCGCGAAGAAGTTGCGCGCGGCGAATTCCCGGTTGCGGTTGTATTCGTAGAGCGAGCCGTGGAACTGGTTGGTGCCGCTCTTGGTGATCACCTTGATCTGCGCGCCGCCGCGTCCATGTTCCGCGCCCGCGTTGGCGTCGATTACCTCAAACTCAGCCACCGTATCGAGAGACGGAAACGCTCCTTCAAGGCGGCCGGAAATCACGTCGTTGTTCGTGGTTCCGTCGACGGTGAAATTATTAAACTGATTCCGCGGTCCGCCTCCGATGGAGGTGTTGGTGCCCGAACCCTGAACGCCCGGGGCAAGCGCCAGCAGCGAAAACAAGCTTCTGCCATTGAGCGGTACGCCCAGGATCTGCTTCGTATCGACGACGGCGCCCACCGAGGACGTTTCCGTTTGGATCACCGGGAGCATGGCCTGTACGTCGACGGATGTGGAGACTTCACCGAGCTTCAATTCGAAGTCGGCACGGACGGTCTGCCCGATTTGAAGCAACAACCCCGTGCGCTTCTCGGAGTTGAAGCCCCTCGACTCGACCGCGATCGTGTAGCGGCCCACGCCCAGAGATGGGATGGCAAAGTAGCCTTCTTCATTGGTTGCGCTCGCGCGGATGGATAGTGTGTCCTCCTGCGTGGCCGTGACTTGGGCTCCGGCGACCACCGCGCCCGATCCATCGGTGACTCTTCCCACGATGATTGCCCCTTGGGAAAAGGCGGGAAGAGAAAATACCGCCAGCAGCAGGCCGAGTCTCACTGCTTTCCTGGACGCACGGCTCATGTCCGTGCTCCTCAAAACCCCATTTCGCATAGCCGCACCTCTGGATTGATTTATCCGATTATACTCACTCCCGGTATTCGCCGAAAACGCGTTTCAAGCGTCCGGCGATTTCGCCCACGGTCGCGTAGCTCTCCGCGGCGCTCATGATGTGCGGCAGCAGGTTCGCGCCGCCTTGGGCCGCTTCCTCCAGACTCGCGAGCCGCCTGTCCACTTCGGACTGGCTGCGCGAGGCGCGAAGCTCGCGCAGCCGCTCGACCTGAGAGGCTTCGAGACCGGGATCGAGCTTGAAAGTCGGAATCGCGGCCGTTTCTTCCATGCGGAATCGGTTGACGCCCACGACGACGCGCTCGCCGCTGTCGACGGCTTTCTGGTAGTCGAACGCGGCGTTGTGAATTTCGCTCTGAAGGAAGCCGGTCTCGATCGCCCTCAGCGCTCCGCCCATCCCGTCGATTCGGGCGAGATACGCCATGACCTCCCGCTCGATGCGGTCCGTCAATGCCTCGATGTAGTAGCTGCCGCCCACGGGATCGGCTGTGTTCGTCACGCCCGTCTCGGCCGCGATGATCTGCTGCGTCCGCAACGCGAGCCGCGCCGATTCCTCGGTCGGCAACGCCAGCGCTTCGTCGCGGGAGTTGGTGTGCAGCGATTGCGCGCCGCCGAGCACAGCCGCCATCGCCTGCAGCGCCGTGCGGATCAGGTTCACGTCGGGCTGCTGCGCCGTAAGGCTCGATCCGGCCGTTTGGGCATGGAAACGCAGCGTCATCGATCGCGGGTTGCGGGCATGAAAGCGGTCGCGCATCAGCTTCGCATAAAGCCGGCGCGCGGCGCGGAACTTCGCGATCTCCTCCAGGAAATCGCTCTGCGCGTTGAAAAAGAATGAAATGCGAGGGGCGAACGAATCGACATCGAGACCGGCTGCAATGGCCGCTTCGACATAGGCGACGGTGTTCGCTAAAACAAAGGCCACTTCCTGGACGGCGGTCGAGCCGGCCTCGCGAATGTGGTAGCCGCTGATCGAAATCGTATTCCACTCCGGAAGTTCTCCGGCCGCCCACGCGAAGGTGTCCGTGATGATACGCATCGCGGAGCGCGGCGGATAAATATACGTGCCGCGCGCGATGTATTCTTTCAGAATGTCGTTCTGAATCGTTCCCGAAAGCCGCGCGAGATCCGCGCCTTGCCGCCGGGCGACGAGCGCGTAATAGCAGAGCAGAATCGCGGCGGTGGAGTTGATGGTCATCGACGTCGACACGCCCGCGAGCGAAATGCCTTCGAACAGACGCTCCATGTCGGGGAGCGAGGAGATCGCGACGCCGACGCGCCCCACTTCGCCGGCGGCGAGGGGATCGTCCGAGTCCATCCCCATCTGCGTGGGCAGGTCGAAGGCGACCGAAAGCCCCGTGGTTCCCTGCGAGATCAGATAACGGTAGCGGCGGTTGCTCTCCTCGGCCGTTCCGAAACCGGCGTACTGGCGCATGGTCCAGGGACGGCTTCTGTACATCTCGGGATGGATGCCGCGGGTGTAGGGGAACTCGCCGGGCCGCTCGCTCATGACCTCGAAACTTTGCGCGCGCGGCGGAACGAGGTGATGCCGAAGTAGAGCATGACGGAGACGAAGACGCCGACAATGACGAGCCGCCCGAGGCTCTTCGGGTCCTCGTCGAGGTCGCGGATGGCAACGTAGACGGAGCGCGCCGGCAGCAGGGCCAGCGCGATGAACATGAAGCCGATCACCTCATGCCACAGCGTGCGGGCCGGCTTGATCAGGGCCGGAATCACGTGCTCCAGGAACTGCTTTCCGCGCGCTAGAGCTTGTTCCGTCTTCACAGACCTATGGTAACACCACCGGGCATCAAGGCCATGCCGCCAGCAGGGCGTGAAGAGCGTCCACGCAAAGCGTCGCCGCGTGCTTCGATTCGGGGCTCAAACCTCCCACGCCGGCTTCGATGGACCCGGCGCCGATCTCCGCGATTTCCTGGCGCGTTCTACCCGCCATCAACTCCGTCAAAGCGGAGCCGGCGGCGATCGAGGCCGTGCAGCCGCGCGTCTTGTACCGCGCCTCGGCGACTGCGCCATTCTCAAATCGCGCCGAGAGCCGCAGGATATCGCCGCACGCCGGATTCGTCACTTCCACCGTCACGGCGGGCGGCGGAAGCTCGCCCACGTTTCGCGGATTCTTGAAGTGGCCGATCAATCGTTCACTGTACATGTGCGTTTTTGCGTTCCGCATTGTCCGTTCTGTGTTTCAATGGTTCTCATGCCGGCCGCGCCACCGTATTTTCCCATACTGCGCGACCGCGCCCGGGCACGCGCCTTCAATTCGCTGTTTCTCTTCGTCACTTCCCGCTGCAATTCGCTCTGCCGCACCTGTTTCTACTTCGACAAGCTGAACAGTAAGGACGACCTGACGACGGCCCAAATCCAGCGGATCTCCGAAACCGCGCCGCCCTTCCGCAAGCTCTGGCTCTCGGGCGGCGAGCCGTTTCTGCGCGAAGAGCTGGCGGAGATCGTCGCCGCGTTCACGCGAAATAACGGCGTCCGCAACGTCAACCTTCCCACCAACGGACTGCTGCCGGAAAGGATCTTCCGCACCATGGACCGCATGCTCGAACTGTGCCCGGACACTGCCATCGACCTGAATTTTTCGCTCGATGGTTTGGCCAAAACGCACGATTCCATACGCGGCGTTCCGAACAACTTCATTCGCACGCTCGAAACCATGCGCGAAGCCGAAGCGCGTTACCGCGGCGTGAAACGGCTGCGCCGCAACGTGCTGACCGTGATTACGAGCGAGAACCGCGAAGAGATCGTGCCGCTTGCCGAGTACCTGCGCGACCACGCCGCAATCGACGGACAGTACTTCGAAGTGGTGCGGGGAGCGGCTCCCGATCCAACGCTCAAGGCGCTCAACCGCGACTCGATCGCGCGTCTGCACAAGGGTCTGATGCCGTTTCACCGGTATTACGCGAAAAAGCTTTTCAACCATCTTCCGGCGCTCATGCGCGGTGTGGCCAACATGTTCTATCTGGGCAACCTGCGCTTTCATTTCGACCTTCACGAACAGTGCCTGCACGGCCCGGAACGCTGGCCGATGCCTTGCACGGCGGGCGAGACGTCGATCGTGATCGACCACAACGGACGCTTTCGATCCTGCGAAATGCGGGGCATCGTGGGCGATCTGGCCGAGTTCGGTTACGATGTCCGCGCGGCGCTCGACTCCTCCGCCATGCGCGCCGAAATCGAGGCTATACCCAAGGCGAACTGCTGGTGCACGCACAGCTGTTTCATCCAGGACAGCTCAAAATTCTCCGCAAAAGTGCAACTGCTGTACATACCCTGGGCGTGGATCAAACAGAAGGTGGCGTGAATGGCGGCGATGAAACCGGTGATGGTGGTCGCCGCCGCGGTCATCGAGCGCCAGGGAAAGATTCTGATCTGCCAGCGCAAACGCGGGTCGAAACACGCTTTCAAGTGGGAGTTCGCGGGCGGGAAGGTTGAAACCGGCGAAACTCCCGCCGAGGCGCTGAAGCGCGAGCTCAAGGAAGAACTCTCGATCGACGCGGCCATCGGCGAAGAGATGGAGCGCTACGAGTTCAGCTATCCGGGCCGCCCGCCCATTCAACTCATCTTCTTCCGCGTCCGCGAGTTCGAGGGCGAACCCGAGAACCAGGTCTTCGAATCGATCGAGTGGACACGGCCCGAGCAGCTGCCTTCGTACGATTTTCTCGATGGCGACATGGAGTTCGTGAAGCGCCTTGTGGGGCAAGCCTCGAGACCGGCCTCGAGACACGTCTAAGCCGCCTTGCAAACGCCGCGCCACTCGGCAAAGATATGAACTATGACCCCGAACATGATTGGCGCGTACGGCGACTGGGCTGCACGGACGTTGCAGGACCCGCCGCGACTATCTTTCCGGCAGCCGATGTTCGGCAGCGTGGATGCGTGGCGCGCCGTGGCACGGGCGCGGTACAGGGAATCGCTCCTCGGCCCGGGCGGCGCGGCGACGCCGGTCCCCGTGGTGCAGCATCAACTTGAGTTCGACGGATTGTCGATCGAACACCTGCAGTGGCAATTGCCGTTTGGACCGCCCACGGAGGCGCTGCTGTTGAAGCCATCCGGCGCCAGGGGCAAGTTGCCCGGTATCGTGGGGCTGCACGACCACGGCGGGAACAAATACTTCGGACTGCGGAAGATCACGCGAATGTCGAAGGATCCTCACCCCCTGATGGTTCGGCATCAGAATCAGTATTACGGGGGCGCGGCTTGGGCCAACGAATTGGCGCGGCGCGGGTACGTGGTGCTGGTGCACGACACCTTCACGTTTGGAAGCCGGCGCATGCGGCTCGCGGATTTGCCGGGGAGCATCCGCAACAACATGGTAGAGGCCAACCCGGAGGCCGAAGACGAGATCCAGCGTTACAACCAGTTCGCCGGCGGTCACGAGCATTTAATCGCCAAAAGCCTCTTCAGCGCCGGCATGACGTGGCCGGGCGTATTTGTTTTCGACGACCAGCGAGCCGTCGATTACCTGGCGTCGCGGCCCGACGTGGATGCGACCAGGATCGGCTGTAGCGGGCTCTCGGGCGGAGGGCTGCGAACCGTGATGCTGACAGGGGCCGACGAACGCATTCGCTGCTCGTGCTGCGTGGGGATGATGACGACGTGGCGCGACTATCTGCTCAACAAATGCTACACGCACACGTGGATGTGTTACGTGCCCGGGCTGCCGCGGGACCTGGACTATCCCGAGGTGCTGGGACTGGGCGCGCCCAATCCCGTGCTCGTGTTGAACAACAGGCAGGATGCGCTGTTCACCATGCCGGAGATGGAGCGGGCGGACCGGATACTCACCGAAGTGTACAAGAAGGCCGGCGCCCCGGAGCGTTACCGGGCGAGCTTTTACGACGGGCCGCACAAGTTCGACCGGGAGATGCAGAAGGAAGCCTTCGCCTGGTTCGACCGCTGGCTTAAGGCCTGACGAGCGCTGCCTCCTTGCGCTCGACGCAGGCTACGCTCCAATGAAGGCGGCCGCGAGGATGCCGCGGACTACGCCCGTCGCCAGTCCGAACAAAGCCCGCGCCTCAGCAGACCAGATCTTTGCGGCCGATTTTGAAATTCCCGAGATTCCCCAGGATCGTCAACGCAATCTGCTCGCTGCCAAAAAAAGTCCGCGCGATCCGCTGGAGTTCTTCCGCCGTCACCGCTTCAATCGCCGCCGTCACTTCGTCGAGCGAGATAAACCGGCCGAAATACATCGCCTGCCTCGCCAGATTCGACATGCGGCTGGACGTCGATTCCAAACTCAGCATCAGCGAACCTTTGAGGTGATCCTTCGCGCGGCGCAACTCTTCGGCTGGAACTTCTTCGTTCTTGAGCTGGCTGAATTCCTTGAGAATCGAGTCCACCACCTGGCGCGCCGACTTGAGGGAAGTCCCCGCGTAGATCATCAGGCAGCCGGTATCGCTGTAGGTATTCAGTTCGGAAAACACCGCGTACGCCAGCCCCTGGCGCTCGCGGATATTCTGGAAAAGGCGCGAGCTCATCCCGCCGCCGAGCAGCGTGTTAAGGACGTAGCAGGCGAAGCGCGACTCGTGCGAAAGGTGGAACGACGGCACGCCAAGGCACAAATGCACCTGTTCCAGTTCCTTTTTCTTTTTTAGCGCGATCGCGGCGTAGGTCCCAGGCGCGGGGTCGGCCGGCCGCGGACCCGGATCGGGCAGCTTCTCAAAATATTGCCGCGCCAGGTCCACCATGCGCCCGTGAGCGAGATTTCCCGCCGCCGTGATCAAAGTGTTGGACGATCCGTAAGCGCCGCGATAGAAAGAATCGATCGCCTCGCGGTCGAAACTCTGGATCGTCTTCTTCGTGCCGAGAATCGGCCGCCCCAGGGCGTGGTCCTTCCAGAAATTCGAGGAAAAAATCTCGTGGACCAGGTAGTCCGGACTGTCGGCGTCCATCTTCAACTCTTCGAGAATGACGCCTTTCTCCTTTTCGATATCCTCCGGCCGGAAGAGAGGGTGCAGAACCAGGTCTGCAAGAACGTCAAAGGCCTTGGGCAGATGCTCGTCGAGAACCTTGGTGTTGTAACAGACCATTTCCTTGGCCGTGAACGCGTCGAGGTTGCCGCCGATCGAGTCGACCGACCGCGCGATCTCCTCGGCCGAGCGATTCGCCGTACCTTTGAAGAGCATATGCTCGATGAAGTGCGTGAGTCCGTTCTGATCGGGCGTCTCCCGCCGCGAGCCGGAGTTCACCCACACGCCGACGGAGACCGAGCGGACGTGCGGCATGACCTCGGTAATGACACGAACCCCGTTCGCCAGCAAAGTGACTTCGATGTCGCGGACGGGCGAAACTGTAGTGGACAAGTGAAAAATGGGCCTCCCTTTGTTTTTACCACCTTTTTCCGCTGCCGTGGCGCGGATTTGTCCCATACAAGCTCGGGACCGACTTGAATCGGTCACGCCAGGAAAGAACAACCGGCTTAGGAAAGCCCCACATCCCGAGCCGGGAGGTTGGTGCCAAACGGTACCGATTCGCCGAAAAACTCCTATTGACGCTCAGGATACAATCTGCTTAGATAGTACCGACCGGTAACGGAACGGATGCAGGAACGCCGGAAACGATTGCCATCCAGGGAAGGAGCATCCCCTACAGCCGCAGCGCCGTCTCCGTCGAGGAATGCGTTCTCGATCCGCTAAACCCGCGTATTCAATTCCTGGTTGGTCAGCGGGCCTGGGCGGTAAGCGAAAACGACCTTGACGAGCTGATCTGGGAGAAGGATTCGGTCAAGTCGCTAGGCCAATCCATCCTTCAAAACGGAGGAGTCTACGAATCCGTCATCGTCCAGCGCAGGGGACCGAAGTTTCTCGTGCGAGAAGGCAACTGCCGCACCGTCGCCTGCAGGCGCCTCCTTGACAAGCACCCTAACGATGCGCGCTTCAAGATGATGCCGGCGATGATTTTCGACATCGAGTTGACCGAAGAGGCCCTTGCCGTCCTGTTGGCGGATATGCACGTGAGCGGCAAGATCCGCTGGGACGCGTACGAACAAGCCAAACATGTGTCGGACCTCTTCAACGCGTATGGGAAGACGTACGAATGGTTGAGTAACCACTTGCGTTTGAGCAAGGGAAAGATCAGGGAATTGCTAGAGGCGTACCATGCGGCGGCCGAATACTTGGGTCTCTATCCGGCGCCGGTCAACGTGAAGAAATTCTGAAGGACGTCGATTTGAAGATGTGAGGACGGCTTATGGAGCGCTATCTGGCATTGTTCGAACCCGGCCTGAAGGCTGGCGGCTACACGGTGACGTTTCCGGACTTCGGTTACGGCGTCACGCAAGGTGAAACCGTTGCGGAAGCCATGGAGATGGCGCAAGATCTCCTGATGTTGACCATTGGCGACTACATCCGGGAAAGCAAACAATTGCCCTTGCCGGTGCGCCGCCGCGGGGCCGAATTCCGTCCGGTACCGCTGCCGGCCTTGCAGTCTGCCAAGGTCGATCTCTACACGGCGTTTCTGGAATCGGGTCTGAAGAAAGCGGAGTTTGCCGTATTGGAATACCCAGGACGCGCATTGAACGATTGTTCTCTCTTCGGCATCACTCTCGCCTGGATCAGATCGAAGCGGCGCTCGCCGCGCTCGGCAAACGTCTGCACGTTGAAGCCCGCGACGCGGCGTGAATCGCGGTGAGGACGTGGCACTCGCCCTCACGCGCCGCATGCGCGCAAGGCCGAGGCTCCGGTCCTGCTATCGTCCTGTCCGTCGTAGAATCTTACAATGCGCGTTGGGGCAGCGTGGGGCGGACGCCCTCGTCCGTGCGCGACCCCCCTGGTCGTGCTCTTATTCCCAAGCCAAGAGATCCTCGCGCGCGAGGCGCCTGCGAAGCCGCGGATACGGTCCACGCTCGGACTACGATCCCCCGAAAGCATGGTATTCTATTACCATTCCAAGGCAGAGGCTCGACTGACTTGACCCACAGAAACCTCGCAAGAATTTTCATTGCCGGAACGGTCCTGATTGGCGGCGCCGGCTTCTCGGCCTCCACGGAAACCGGCGTTGCGCCGCTCGGCGCCTATACCGCCGCCGAGCGCAGGCATTGGGCTTTCCAGCCGCGCCGCGATGTCCAACCTCCGGTACTTACGGACGCTGCCGCGAAGGCATTTATCCGCACTCCCATCGACGCCTTTATTCTTGCCGGGCTTCGAAAAGAAGGATTGCCCCCCGCGCCTGAAGCCGGCCGCCCAACGCTCATCCGCCGCGTCACCTACGACCTTCACGGTCTGCCTCCTACGCCGGAGGAAATCCAGGCCTTCGTCAACGACAAGTCACCCCGAGCCTATGAGAACCTGATCGATAAGCTCCTCGACTCGCCGCGATACGGCGAACAATGGGCAAGGCACTGGCTGGATGTCGTGCGATTTGCCGAATCGGACGGATACGAATACGACACGCACCGCCCGGACGCTTTCCGCTATCGCGATTACGTCGTCTCGAGTTTTCAGAACGATAAACCTTACGACGAGTTCATCACGGAGCAGATAGCCGGCGACGAGATGGAGCCGAAGACCGACGGGCGTCTCGTTGCCAGCGGCTTCAACCGCCTTGGACCGCTGCGAAAGAACGCGGGTAACCAGGAAGTCGCCAGTTCCCGGACCGAAGTGCTGACGGAGATGACCAACATCGCCGGCGCGGCGATCCTCGGCGTCACGGTGGGCTGCGCCCGCTGCCACGACCACAAGTTCGATCCATTCCGCCAATCCGATTACTATCGGCTGCAGGGATATTTCGCCCAGACGCAATCGAACGACGTCGTCATCGCGACGCCCGAAGAGCAGGCCGGATACAAGGCCGCCATGGAGCCGATCGAACGCGAGATGCGCAAGCTACGCTCCTCGATGCGGCGAGCCTCGGAGGAGGAAAAGGGCAAGATTCAGGTCCGTCTGGAAGAACTCGACGAGAAGGTACCTCCGCCGCTCACGGCCTACTACGCCGTTTCGAACAACGTCAAGGACATGACGCAGATTCATCTGCTCGGCCGCGGCGACTATCGAAACAAAGGAGCGAAAGTCGGCATGCGTCCTCTGGGAATCCTGCTGCCGGAGGGCGAGGCGGAGCTGCCGCTGGATACGGCGCGGCCGCGGACGAAGCTCGCGGCGTGGATCGTCGATCCGGCCAACCCGCTCACCTCCCGCGTGATGGTGAATCGCATCTGGGGTTATCACTTCGGCCGCGGAATCGTTTCGACGCCTAACGATTTCGGCCGCATGGGCACGCGGCCCACGCATCCCGAGCTGCTCGACTGGCTCGCCAACCAGTACGTCAAAGGCGGATGGAAGATGAAGCCGATCCATCGCATGATTCTGCTTTCGAGCGCCTACAGGCAGGCGAGCGAGGCGCCTGCCGAAACGATCGCAGCCGCGAAGGACGCAGGCAACAAGCTGCTGTGGAAGTGGAATCGCCGCCGGCTCGAAGCCGAGGAGCTGCGGGACTCGATGCTGGCCGTCTCGGGAAAGCTGAATCTGAAGACCGGCGGGCCGAGCGTGATGGTAAACATCGATCCGGAGCTCATCAAGGACTTGAAGCGCCCGCAGTATTGGGTTCCCACGCGCGACAAGAGCGAGCACGGCCGGCGCACGATCTACATGATCTACAAGCGAAACCTGATTCTGCCGTTCATGCAGGTGTTCGACTCGCCGGACACGCTGCTGTCGTGCGCGCGGCGCGAACAGTCGACGCACTCTCCACAGGCGCTCGAGCTGCTGAACGGGGAGCTGTCGAACAGCCTGGCGCGGGCGCTCGCCGAGCGTCTGCTCAACGATCGCAAGACCGCCTCCGAGCGTATCGACTACGGGTTTCGCCTGGTAGCGGGACGGGCCCCGAACGCAAAGGAAAAGTCGCTTGCGATGGGTTACCTGGACGATCCGGATCCGGCGGCGATCGCCGAATTCGCGCTGACGCTTCTCAACTCGAACGCCTTCCTCTACGTGAACTGATATGCCTGAACACATTCGATACGCGCGGAATCGCCGCGAGTTCCTGACGGACTGCTTTTGCGGTATCGGTTCGCTGAGCTTCGCGTCGCTGCTGGCTCAGGACCAGGCGCGCGCGGCGCGGTACAACCCGCTCGCGCCGAAAGAGCCTCACTTCACGGCCAAGGCGAAGGCGATGATCTTCCTGTTCCAGGCCGGCGGGCCATCGCATCTGGAGACTTTCGATCCCAAGCCGCTGCTGAACAAGCTGCACGGGGAGAAGCGGCCGGCCGAGTTCGGCGACGTCCAATATCAGAACGTCAATGCGAACTCGCGCCTTCTCGGCACGAAGAGAACTTTCGCGAAGCACGGGAAGTCGGGCCTCGAGGTCTCGGACCTGCTGCCGCATCAGGCGAAGATCGCCGACGACATCTGCGTGATTCGCTCGATGCACGGCGACATGGTGGTCCACTCGGCGGCCCAGTATCAAATGATGTCCGGGCGCGTGATACCGGGCTTTCCGGCGATGGGGAGCTGGCTTGCGTACGGACTGGGGACGGTGTCCGAATCGCTGCCCGCCTACGTGGTGATGCCGGACCCGAACGGGGCTCCGGAAGCCGGTCAGCCCATGTATACGAACGGGTTCCTACCGTCCGTGTATCAGCCCGCTCTGTTTCGCGCGGGCAAGCGGCCCGTGCTGAATCTGGAGTTGCCCAAGGGCGTCTCGCTCGACCGGCGACGGAAGACCATGGACTTTCTGCGCGCGCTGAACGAGGCCAACATGCGCGGCGAAGATCAGGAATTCGCGGCGCGCATTTCCGCCTACGATACGGCGTTCAAGATGCAGACGGAAGCGCCCGAGATCTTCGATGTATCAAACGAGTCCCAGGAGACGCTCGATATGTACGGTGTCGGCGGCGAGAAGACGGACGATTACGGCCGTCGCTGTTTGCTGGCGCGGCGGCTGATCGAGCGCGGGGTGCGCTTTGTGTGTGTCGTGGCCGGAGGCGGCGGGGGCGAGACCGAGTGGGACGCGCATAGCGACATCGAGAAAAATCACGCACGGATGGCCGCTTTGACCGATCAGCCGACGGCCGCTCTGGTGCAGGATCTAAAGCGCCGGGGGCTTCTCGATTCGACTGTGGTGCTGTGGGGCGGCGAGTTTGGCCGGTCGCCGGAATCCGAGCGCGGGGGCGGGCGCGATCACCACAACACCGGATTCAGCATGTGGGTGTCCGGCGGCGGCTTCAAGGGCGGTATGGCCTACGGCGCAACCGACGATATCGGTCTCAAGGCAACCGTGGATCCGGTGCACTTCCGCGATCTCCATGCGACGTTGATGCATCAGATGGGTCTAAACCAGGACCAATTGAGCTACATGCACCAGGGACGGCGCGAGCGGCTCACGGAAGTGCACGGGCGAATCATCAAAGAGATTCTGGTTTAGCGCGGCGCGAGGGCGCACGCGGCTCTTACCAGGCGTCGCGATTCGTGATGCTCACGCGGAATACCGGCTTCGTCCTTTCGGCTTCTTCCATCTCGTAGGTCTGCGCGGATTTCGCGGGATCGTATTCCCGCCATAGCCACGCCAGGGACTCGGGCAGATCCATCGCTCCCTGCGCGATGGCGTGCAGGCTCGTGCCGAAGCGGAAGTGAAAATCGTAACCGCGCAGCTTGAGCGCATTGGCCAATGCGATGTTGCTGAGAGGCCAACTGCCGGCGCGGCTTTCGCCGTCGTCCGCGCCGTCGGACAGCCAAATGCGCAGGTTCTTCCTGGCTTCGCGGCCCACTTTGTGCGAGACGATGTAGCCGCCGTCCAGCCGCTCCTCCGGACGCCATTGCAGAGCGGTGTAGCTTCCGATGTGCGAGAGAACGCGGCTGAACTGATCGGGATAATACCAGGCAACGTTGAATGCGCAGATGGCCCCGGACGACGCTCCGGCGATAGCGCGCGAGTAGGAATCGCCGCGGATCTTGTACGACTTCCCGACATCCGGGAGGATCTCCTCAAGCAGATACTTGCCGTAAGTGCCCGAGACCGTATCGTATTGAATGCTCCGCATCGGCGACTGCGCCACGCCCGGTTGAATCAGGACGTGGACCATCGGTGGAATCAATCCCTTGGCGGCGAGATTGTCGGAAACGATCTGCAGCCGCAATCTGAGGAGATCCGGATTGCCCACGATGGTCTCGCCATCCTGCCAGACCATGAGGGGAGCGCCGTTGACGATGTCCGCGCCGGGGTTGGTGTAGACCCAGTAATTCGCGGTCATACCGGGGTACACTCTCGAGGTCAGCGTTTTCCGCACGGAGAGTTTGCCCCGCGGCACGCCTGGCAGGGGATAGGAATCCGGATTGTAGCCGGCCACCTCGTAACTGCCGATGAGCTTTTGAGACGCGTCGTGGTAGTGATACTGGTGAGTCGTCCCGAGGCGCAGAGTCTTCACGAGGTAGTAGTATTGCGTGCCTGCGACAGGCTTCATGGCGAGCGGAGGCTGCTTGTCGATCGAGACGGTGGCGGCGGTGGGGCTCTCGACGGCGAACAGAAAATCCTGGCCCCATACGACTACGCCGTCACGGCCTCGGAGTTCCGGGAGTCCTTTACCGAGGAGCGTGGCGAGAGCCGGGGAATCGGCGCGGGCGGCCTCGACGAGCTCCTGAATCGGAAGTTTCTGGGCGTTGAGCGCGGACCAGGCGAGGAAGATGATTCGGCTTAGCTTCAGCAAGGTGTGTCGAGCCTCCTTATTTTCTTGGCGGCTATTCTGCGGGTGCGTGAGGGCATGCGCTGAATTGCCGTCGTTGCGCGGTAGCTGACGGTCATGATGCGGGATCGACCGCCCCTGATTATTGTACGTCGTGAAATCGGTGGGCGCGGAGGCCGGGGGCAGTCCGTCGAGAGAGAGAGAGAGCTACTCCGCTGCGCGGCAGCCACAAGGAATGTTCGCACCGCATCGCCACGGTCCCTAGACGGTCCCGCCATCCGGTAGTGTCTGAAATTTCAGACACTACCCGCCATCCCCAGCGATCTCCGAAGCGATATGATAAAGCATGCTCACTACTCAACCTGAGCGCACAGATATCTCGATAACCATCAACGTCCCGGCATATCGAGATCAGTTCGTGGCCGAGGTTGCGGCACATGTAGCCGACCTGAATAATGGGGTGAACACATTGGAGGCGGGAACATTCGAGCAGAACGCACGTCGGCGGACGAACGCTCAGGGATTCACGATAGAGTACACTGGGACCGACATCGCTGCGGGCGGCGAGCAACGGCAGGTGGAGACGTGCTTCAGGGCGGTGATTGCTGCGTTTATCACATTTCTTGACCGCATGATTGCGGTACAGCATATGTGGGGCCAGTCTATACCAATCGATCAGGACCTATCCTTGGACGCCGTAGTGCCCTACGCAACGGCGTATATTAATCAGAAGGTCCTTGAGGTCGCGCGCAATCGTAACCTGACAAATCCCAAGAAGATCGACTTGTTCAGTGGTCTACCGGATTGGTCCAATAAAGCAGTCAAAGGCTACTTTCTGCTACGACGATGCCTCGAACACCACGCGGGTATTCCCGATGCAGATATCAACTTACAGTGGAAGGGCTTTAGGCTCTTCGTCGGGCCAAAGGAGATTGACCGCCTACCAACGTACTTGCCCAAGGGTGGATCACTATCTGCGGGGCTGCTCGACGGAGGAAAGCTTCTCGCAGCAGGGACTCGTGCCACACTGTCCGAGCAGGAGTTACGTGACATTATCTTTTCCCTTGAAAACGTTATCTCGTTAGAAGTCGCTCAGCAGGTGATTTCGAGTACTGCAGTTAAACAACCCTGATCGTTGCTCACCGCCACCTGCCACTAAAGATTCGACTGACCACTTGTGCCGTTACACCTAGCCGTAGGTTGGCTAAACGCAGAATGCCGACGGTCAGGCACCCACTTCGTGGTGAGGAATGTAGGTTGACGAGCCATGCGACAGCCTAACGCCTATGCCTTCACCGGCCTTCTTGGCCGCGCGTCGCGGATTCCCCGATTGCCTTCCTCGCCCTTATCAAGGCTCCGGCTGCGAAAATGAGAGGATAGAGTTCCTCGAAATACCAAAGCTGGGCGAAGTACAAACCTATCGGCGAGACAGGGGTCCGCGTGCCTGTGGCGGAATACTCCATAAGCCATTGCGCGCCGCGCTCGATCGACGAAACCGAACCGTCCTCACCGGTCCCGTTCGAGACCGCACTCGATAACGCGTGTACCGCTAACGCCGTCTCTTCAATAGAAGAAGGAGCGCCGGGCGCGCCGCCCCATCCGCCATCGGGATTCTGCGCCGCTTCGAGCCATCGAAGCGCGCGCGTCAGCATGGGTGTTTCAAACCCGGCCAGCGCTATCGCCGTACGAGCGGTGCCATACACCGGGTTCTCGTCGCGTGGAGCGTACTCATTGCCGAACCACAGCGGCGTCCATGACCCATCCGGCTTCTGTGTGCTCGCCAGATACGCCATCGCACCCGCGATCGCACGCCGGGTTTCAGATCTCAACGGCTCCGCCAAGTCCGGTAGCCATGCTTGCCAGGCGGCCAGCGCGTGCGCCGTCAGGTCGGCTCCGCTGCGATCGAATGGGAGCTTTCCCCAGCCACGGCAGAACGTCGGCATTCCTCCGTTACCATTCCGCAGGCCGAGCAGCCAGCGGATACCGTTGGTCGCCGCGTTCCGCACTTCATCGTCGATCGCGCCCAGATTCCGTAACGCGAGCAACGCTCCCGCAGTGTCGTCGGCGTCCGGCACGCCACCAGGTAGGGGCGTCCAGGCCCATCCACCCGGCGCGGCGTGCGTGTAAAGATGCTCCTCGCGGTACTGCTGCGCGAGCAGCCAGTCGCGGAGCGCACGCCTCGCAGCGGAATCGAGAGGATGCGCGTCTACCGGCATGGCAGCGAGCGCGTTCACCGACAGCGTCGTGACCCACGTGGCGAGATTTGTATCGATGGGCCAACTTCCGTCCTCGCGCATCGAGTTGCGCAGGAACCGCACACCCTCCCTTGCGACGGCGTCGTTCTTCAAGCCCGCCGACGCAAGGCTCATCACGACGAAACTCGTGAGCGGCGTCGCTTCGAGGTATCCGCCGGTCGAGGGCTGAATCCGCCGCAGCAAACCCAGCGTGCCGGGTACCAGACGGTTTCGTAGCGCTCGCAGAAGCAGATTCGCGGAAGGCCTGTGATGATGGCGCACCTGGCCGATCGCAATCAGCGCGGGCAGCGCGTAGCTCACCACAGGCAGACGCAGCCAGCCGAACAATTGATGCGGAAACGCGGCGAGCTCGAAAGGCAACTGTGGAATGCAACGCCACCCGTTCGGTCCATCCCCAAGCTTGCCCGCGATGGCCATGACCGTGAGGATCGGCACGGAAAACGTGCGGTCATTGCCGTAGCGCCGCAGAATCGCCGCCACCAGACGCGCGGGTTCGAGACCGCCTGCCTCGCGGCGCAGCCAGGCTTCGGCGGCACTCCCGGTCGATGCGTACCGCCAGGTTGCTCCGCAGATCGAGAAACTGCACCAGCAGAGGAGCGTCGTGCTGATGTTACTTCGGTTCAATACGGTGTCGCCCCATCCGCCGTCGGCGTTCTGGTTGGCGGCAAGCCATCGAAGACCCGGTTCGACGTCGTCACCGGCGGCAAGCTTCAAAGCAGCGACCGCGGTGGCGGTGGATAGCGCACTGCTCGACAGACGGCCCTCCCACCAGCCGCCCGGGACGCGGCGATCGAGCAGCCGGGAGACGAGATTGCCGATGGTTTGGTCGAGCGCGCCGTGATCGAACATCACTCGGTAAGGTGTCCCAGCGACAGCAAAGCGTAGTAGGTGTACTCGGTGTCGATGGCGTCGTCGGACCAGTGGCCGTAGAAGCCGCCGCGGTTGGTCCAGAGCGAATCGATGAAATCGAGGCACGGCTCGCGCAGGCCGTTCAGCGGAACGTGCAGGCCGGCGAGCGCGTGGAGAGCGGTAGCGGTAGAAAGAAGGTCCGGGATCGGCGCGCCCGGCACCGCGAGAAAGCCTCCGGCCGGCAGACTTCGCGCGAGCAGCCAATCCGCTAGCGCCGGATCGGGATCGCGATGCGCTTGCCGCATGAGCGTCACGGCAGCCGCCGTCGCCGTGGTCACTCCGGCCGCCGCGCCCGGGATGTTGGCGAATCCGCCGTCCCTGGCGCGCAGGGAATCGAGCGATGAGAGCAGGCGGTCCGATTCGGGAACGGAAAGGCCGAAATCCTGGTGAGCGCCCATGGCAAGGAAGGCCGCGTAGGCCGTCCCATGCGAGGCCTCGAACGACTGGTTGTAGCCGCCGTCCTGAGTTCGAAACTGTTCGATGCGAGCAAGGATTCTATTAGTGGGCGCATCGCGCAGGTCGCGGGTTACTCCCGCCCAACATCTGGCGAGACAGGTCAAGTGAACGAAGTCGAGTGATTCGCCATCTCCCAACGTGCGGAGATACCGGGCGACTTCGTCGACGGGAGGCTCGACCTGCAGCGCAATCAACGACTCGACCCCGAAGACGGTGTAATAGAGATCGCTCTCACCGGCGCGGTTACGGAAGGCTCCATCCGCGTTGACCTGACTTCGCAGAAACCGCTCTACCAGTTCGCGGGCTTCACCTAATAACTTCGGCGCGAGCCTCGCTACCTGCAGCATTTCGAGCCTCAAACTCACTGCACCACCCCTGTATTTCCACCCGAAAGATCTTTCCGATCACGCGGCGAAGCAGGCCTTTCAGACTCGGATTGTGTAAGCCCGGAAGTGTTCGTACGGCGGCTTCCTTGTAAGATTCAAGTAACTTCCGTCCACGATCCTCCGCTCCGAGCAAGTCGAGCAGCGTGCGCAGGCGGGCGGCGTCCGCGGGCGCCACTTCGGGACTTGTCCAGATGCGTTCGATAAACGCCTTTTCGTCGCCTTTGGCCCGCTCGAACGCTTCGGCGAGGGGAAGTGTGGGTTTCAATCTGCCGGTGACGCCCGATTCTTCAGCCAGATCGTCGAGGTCGTCGCGAATCTGATAGGCGATGCCGAGCGCTTCGCTGTACCGTGTGAGTGCTTCGTGAACGTCTTCGTCCGCTCCTGCAAACGCCGCTCCCAGCCGCAACGCCACTTCGAACGCGGGCGCGGTCTTCTGGCGGAAGATGCCGAGCACCTCCTGGACGGGCATCGGACGCTGGCGGCGCGACCAGCAGAGCTCGGCGCCCTGTCCCAGGCAGAGCGAGCGATGGCCGGCCGACGCAATGCGAATCATCCGCGAGATCACGCGCGGCGGCGCGCCGGATTCCGCCAGCAGCCGGTAGCCTTCACCGATCAGCAGATCGCCGGCGTTCAGCGCGACCGGCACGCCGTGCTCGGCGTGAACCGCCTGTCGTCCGTAACGCTCCGCATCGTCGTCTTCGATATCGTCGTGAATCAGCGACGCCTTGTGGAAGCATTCGACGGCCAATGCAACCTTGCGCAGGCCCTCTGGAGCACGCTGATTCGGATCGTCCTGAAACGCCAGGTAGGCGCAGGCGGTGAGCAGCGGACGCCACCGCTTCCCGTCCCTCGCCACCCACTCGCGTGCGATGGCCTCGGTCTCTCCATCGGCCTCGCCGCCGAAAAGAGCATTCATCGACTCGGCGGTGAACCATCCACGCACTTCCTCGCGCAGTTTCTCGAGATCGAGACGCCAGGTGCGATCGTCGCTGTGGAGGTGGATGGTGTCCCACACCCACTCGACGTCGATCGTCGTATCCTTACAATCGTCCTGTAGAAGGGGAATGGCAACGCCGGGGATCGCGGCGGCCTCCATGTAGGGGAAGGCCCGTTCCAAAACCGAAAGGCAGCTCACGCCGACGATGGCTTCGATCTGGCCCGTCTGAATCATTGCCATCACGAGAGCCGAACCCTCGGCTACAAGCACGGCGTAACCAAGGCGCTCAGCTTCTGCCTGCAGATCCTGAATTGTGCAGAGTCCGCACTGCTTACAAAGCAGGCCGAGTTCATCGAAGGGCGCGGGACAGCGGTCCTCCACGCGCAGGCACTTCGGGAGCAGCAGGAGCCGCCGTTCAAACGGGACCGCCGCCAGGTGCTCGCGCCAGACTTCGTTGTTCAGTAGAACGCCGACGTAGTCCGTATACATCTTTGGCATTCCGGCGCGCGCGACGATCTTTTCCGCATGGCGGCGGAGTTCGTCCACGACGAGCGGAGGAGTGAGCGTCTCTCCGTTCGCTTGCACGTAACGGGCGATCACGGTCTTCAGCCCTTCGCGCTCGAGACGAGTTTGCGGAATCGTCTCCTGCGGCCGGCGCTCGGCCTGCATGGGAACCGCGCGCGGCAGTTCAATCGGAATCAGTAAAGCAGCAGTCGCCCGCATAGATGTCTAAGTGTACGCTCCGAAGCCGAAAAACCAGTGCTTCTTGGCGAACCGGTAAGCCCAGTGATCCTCGGGAACTTCGTGGCCCGGCTGATGCTGACTGTGACGCGCCTGCATGGCGTCGATCTCGGCAAGCGCGGTGGCGCGCTGCGTCGTGTCGCGCGCGCCGTGCTTCATGACCAAGCCCTTAACCAGGTCGGGGCGCTCGAGAACGACGCAGCCGCGGGTGGCGTTCGCCGCCGTCTCGCGGAAATCGCGCAGGAACGCGGAATTGTTCATGATCTCAAAGACGCTTTGGCGATCATGAATGGTTTCCGTCGCGAACTGAATAATCGGACACGGCTCGATGTCGCCGTACGGGCTGATATGGTGGCTGACGCCGGTAGCCATGGGGCAGAGAGCTTCGCCCTTATCGTCCCAGTAGGCATCGACGATGGCGAGCGGTAACTTCGACCGCATTTCGACGACGAAGCGGCGAACCTGGACAATCTGTTCGCGAGAGAGCGAGAGCTCGGGATTCGCCTTCGGCCCGACGGCGCGGTAGGTGTGGAACCAGGCGTAATGCACGCCCATATCGATCAGACGGCGCAGCCAGGTTTCCGTCACCAGATCGTCGATATTCGTGCGGCAGACGCTGGTGGCGACCCCGGTAATCAAACGGTGCTTGCGGCAATTCTGAATGCCAGCGAGCGTCCGGCTGAGCACGTTTAAGCGTCCGCGGCGCTCGTCGCTCACGAACTCGGTGCCTTCCACGCTGATAAGCGGAGAAACGTTTCCCACGCGGCGCAGTTGAGCGGCGACTTCGTCGGTGATGAGCTGCCCGTTGGTGAAAACCTGGAAGTAGCAGTCGGGATGCGCTTCGAAGATTTCCATCAGGTCCGGGTGAAGAAACGGTTCGCCGCCGAGGATGCCGAAGTAGCTGTTCCCGTGCTTCTTGGCATCGTTAATCAAGCGATTCATATCTTCGAGCGAGATATGCTTTGACGGCGCGGCGACATCCACCCAACAGCCCTGGCATCGCAACTGGCAACCGGAGATGATCGAGATGAACAGAAACGGCGGGAAGTGCTCGCCGCGCTTGAGGCGGCGCTTATACTTCTCGACGGAGAGCGCTCCCTTGAATCCGAAGTTATAGGCGAATTTGCCTAGCAGCCGCAGATCCGGCTCGGTGAGCATGCGCTTAGCGAAGGAGAAAACCATGAGTCAGTGGACCTCCGGGGAAACTTGCGAGCCGAGAGCTTCGCGGGCGCGCGCGGCGGCTTGTTCGGCTTTGGCGCGGATCTCGTCCGGCGATGGCAACGAGGCCAGCACCTCCATCGGAATGTCCATTTCTTTTTGCAGTTTGAGCAGGCAGTTCTGCCGTTCCTTGAGCGCGCGCTCGTCGTCCCGCTCTTTCGAAAATCGGGACTTGGCCTTCACGCTGCGGTCGCGCAACATGGAGTAGATATCGCCACCGAGCAAGGCCGAGATGTCGACCTTCATCGCCTCGCGCCGCATGTCGTCGGAACTGACCTGGTCGCCGTTGATCGGGCTGTGGCGGTACTTTGGAAACATGATCGCCACTTCGGGACAGACGCGCGAGCAGGCCGGGCAATCCGTTTTGCAGTTGTCCTGGTTGCGGACCTGAATTTTGCCGTCCGAGGAGACGCCGTAGACGTCGAACAGGCAAAAGCTGAGACACTGCATGCAATTCGTGCAACGCCCGAAGTCGATAACGGGGAACCAGGGCTTCCACGCGCCGGATTTGGCCGCGCCGGTGTTGGCATGAACTCTATCGGCAGCCTCGACCACGTCGCTCGGATCCATCCCGTCGATCTGCTCGAATTGCAACGCGGCCGCGCCATCGAAGAGAGGCGGCGGGCCGGTGAATCGTCCGAGCACGACTACGAAATCGCGCGGCAGCGCCGTCACGTGCGTGCTGTCGCGGAGACTCGTGACCGCATACCCTTTGTCCAAGAGTGCGACCATGATTCGCGACCGGGCATCGGGTTCGAGCGGCAAACTTCCAGGCCCTTCGTAGAGCACGGTTCGAAGGTGCGCGGTGTCCAGACGGCTCATCCGGCGCCCCCCGTCAAAAGCTCACTCGCAACCTTATCCGCGGGATCGGTGCGCATGTTCAGAATCTGAGCGGTTTGCGGCAGCGGGCTTCCGGCAGCCTGAAAAAGCCCGTGCACAGCGCGAGGAAAGCATGCGGCGATCCGCAGCGATTCGTGCGCGGCCAGAGCGGCGAGCCGTGGATCGCGGCGGGCCGACATCTCACAAAGGTCGGGGACGGCTTCGAATTCGGCGGATGAAGCGGCAAGCTGCGCGAGTACGCCGGTCTTCACATCGGCGGGCACCACACGCGCGAACGCGCAGTGACAATAGAGGATGCGAATCGGCGCTGGCGCAGCACTCATACAGTTGCCATTCGATAGGTCGGCGCCGGTTTCGCCGGCCGGAAACACTCGGAATGCTCGATTTTAACATCAATCGACGAACCCAGCCCCGCAAGGGTTCCGAGGACCGCTTCCCGCAACATCTCCGGGTCGGCTTCGGCGCGCAAATTGACCAGCAGCTCCCCGCTATTCATGTCGTCCTGCAGGCGATGGATCGACTCGGCCGTACCGTCGCCGCGCACCAGGTTCACGACGCCAAGATCGTTGCCCTGATCCGGCGAGAGCGTCATCTTCAAATGAGCAATCTCTCCGCCGCCCGTTCTGACGATCGCTTGTATCCGATCGGCGATCCGCCGTAACAGGGCGTTGCCGTCGAACGGTGCGTCGGAGTCGATGCGGGCGGACGCGTTGAGCCAACCGAGCATCGCTTCTCCGTCCGCGTAGACTTCGTAATCGACCTCCGGGGCCTCGCGAACGTCCATCTCGCCGTCGAGCATTTGCCGGTGCCACGCCTCTACCCTATCGCCGGTCCGGGCCGAAACGGCCACGATCCGCGCGTTCGGATATTTCGCTGCGAGCGCGCTTCGAAGCTGCTCCAGCTTGGCGGAGTCGAGCAAATCCGTCTTGTTGATGACGATGATGTCGGCCTCTTCGAGTTGCTTGTCGTAAACGTAAAGCACTTTCTCGGAGAAGGCCTTTCCCGGATCGAGGCCCAGGATGCGCATGGCGCGGATCGGGTCCACCAGCACGCTCAGCGGCGCGATCTCGTAATCGTCTCCGTAGATGCGGCGGAGCGGGTAGCTGACGGCGGCGCGAAGATCGGTGCAACTGCCGACCGGCTCGGCGATGAAAATGTCCGGCGCGGCGGTTTCGGTTAACTTGCCCGCGGCGTCCATCAGCGATTGGAACCGGCAGCAGAAGCAGCCGCCCGTGATCTCTTCGACCGGCAGGCCTTGCGAACTCAGAAGCGCCGTGTCCACTAAGCCGAAGCTCTGGTCGTTGGTGATCAGCCCGACGCGCGTCCCCTGGCGGTGGAGCTCCTGGGCGAATTGGAGAATGGCGGTGGTTTTGCCCGCGCCGAGAAAACCTCCAATCATGATGTAGCGCGGTTTAAAGTAAAGCGGTTTAGCCATCGGGCGTTTCTCCTTGATCATGCCGGCCGCGCAGCATCCTATCGATCGTAGCATCGAGCACGGCGATATACCCGTTTACATCGGTCGAGCGCGGATCGGGTTGGCCGCGAACCCGATAGAGCCAACCCTGGTCGAAGGGATCGTGGTCGATGAGCGTGATCGCGGCCTTCAGCGCGGGGTTCACCCCCAGGAACTCGCCGGACGCCGCACTATAGACGTTGCTCAAAGCTTTGAAACCCTCCATCCAGCCAAGGATTTGCCCGGGTTCGATTGCCGCCCCGGGCGCAACTTTAAACTCGAACTCAACCATATCGCCCAGCATCCGCGTGGCGAACTTTGTGAATCCGACCTGCCAACCGCCAAGCTCGATTTCGCGTAGCCAATAGTGTGATGGCGTATAACGGTACCCCAAAGGTAACCGCGAAGAGAACCGGGCGCGCTTATAGTGGACGGTTTCCAGTTTCATTGCCGAATCGCCTCCACCATGGCGGCGAGATCGGGCATCTCCGACGAGTGACACCACGAGAAACGCAGCGCGCCCGCCATTTGTTCCTCCGGAAGTCCCATCGCCGAGAGAACATGGCTGCACGTGTACGACTGCGAGGTGCACGCGGCTCCGTTCGAGATGGCGGCGTAATCCGCCCAAGCTTCGATCGCGGACTCGGCATCGACGCCTGGGATGGAAAAATTGACGATATTCGGAAGCGCTCGCTCCGGATCGCCGTGGATCACCGGATGGAGCGGCGCGAGCCCTTCAAGCAGCCGTTCCCGGAAGGCGCGGCAGCACCGTTGGCGTTGCGGCCCTTCGGTTACCGCTAACTCCGCCGCCTTCCCAAGGCCCGCGATCAGATGGACCGGCAGCGTTCCCGGGCGCAGTCCCCGCTCCTGCCCACCGCCATAAATCAACGGTTCGATCGGAGGACGAGAGTTGCCGCGGCGGCGCAATATCAACGCTCCCACGCCTTTCGGGGCATGGATTTTGTGTCCGCTCACGCCGATCATGTCGATGCGCTCGTCGAGCAGCGGAGCGGTCTCCTTTCCAAAGCTCTGCGCGGCATCCACGTGGAAGAACGCGGCGTGATCCCTGAGCAATTCCGCGATCCCGGCGACGGGCTGCAGCACGCCAGTCTCGTTGTTCACGTGCATCACGCTGACCAGCAGCGTTTCCGGGCGTAAGGCTTCCTTGACGGCGCGGGGCTCGATCCAACCGCCCGGCTCCGGATCGACCCAGGCCACCTCGAAACCGCGTCGCTGCAACTCGATGACCGGTTCGAGAACGGCGTGATGCTCAATGCGCGACGTTACAATGTGCGTGCGTCCGGTCTCGCGGCCGTAGGCGCTTAAGCCGAGGATCGCGAGATTGTTGCTTTCAGTGGCGCCGCTGGTGAAGACGACATCGCCACGAGATGCGCCAACGGCGGCCGCTACCTGGTCCCGCGCGCGCTCGACAGCGCTTCGCGCGCGGCGGCCGTAGTCATGGGTGCGGCTTCCCGCGTTGCCGAATTCCTCATCGAGATAAAGAAGGACTTCGTCGCGCACGCGCGGGTCGAGAGGAGTGGTTGCGGCGCAATCAAGATACGCGGCCGTGCGTGCGACGTCCCTCATCAACGCATAGTATCATTGGCAGAAGCGTTCCTCCAACATGCGGCCTGTCGCACTTTCGTGGTTAGACATAGCGCTCGGCAGTCCGGCTGAAAATCTGCGTCTCGACGAAGAACTCCTCGCGGAAGGTAGAGGCGTGCTGCGGATATGGGAGACCGAGCGGGAATGCGTCGTGCTGGGGCAGTCGGGAAAACCCGAGCGTGACGTTCATCTCGACGCCTGCCGGAATAGCGGCGTTCCGGTGCTGCGCCGCTGCTCGGGCGGTGGCGCCGTGCTGCTTGGTCCCGGCTGCCTGAACTACTCGCTCGTGCTGCCGCTTGCGTGGAATCCGAAGTGGCGCGACGTTCGATATAGCCTCGAATGGGCCATGACCCGGATGCAACGGGCGCTCGCCGTGCCGGCGCTACGCAGCGTGGGTACATGCGATTTAGCCCTCGATCAGCGGAAAGTGTCCGGCAACGCACAGCGAAGAACGCACAGTTCGATACTGCATCACGGCACACTGCTTTACAGCTTCGACGCGACTCGCCCCGAGAGATTCCTTGGGCCGCCGCTTTCAGAGCCGCGCTATCGCGCCGGACGCGCGCATCGCGATTTTCTGGGGAACCTGCCTTTGACGGCGGACGAGATCAAGCGGCGGCTGGCGAGCGCCTGGTGTTGACTCGACGAAGCCTGCTCGCATCGGCAACAGGCTATGGATGCTCGCGCACGCGCGGCAAGCCTGCGTTGACTGTATTTACGTGGGCCGGGCCTTGGGGCCAGACCTTCGAGCGCGCGCTGAAGCCGCTGTTCAAGAAAGCTACCGGTGCGACGGTGTTATTCGATAACGGTTGGGGCGAGGAGATCCCAAAGCTCCTCATCGCGCCGCCCGATCAGCCGCCTTATGATGTGATGATCGTGGCGCCGTTCGCCGTCTACGCCGTGATCCGGCGCGGCCATTTCCAAAAGCTCGACTGGCGCAAAATCCCCAACGCCCGGCGCTTTCATGAGAGCGCGCTGCGTAACTGGGTGTTCGAGGACGGCTGGGGTCTCACCTGGCCGGACGCGCTGCATACCGGCATCTACAATACATCCGCGACTTCACGCCCGGAAGGCTGGAACGAGGTGCTTGAACGCAACCCCGGCTTGTACCGCGCGAGCTACATGTCGCTCTACACGTTCGCCGCCGCGCGCTATCCGGGGCGTGCGGCTCAGGCGGTTGCCGAAGACTTCGAGGGCAGCTTTGCCTTCGCCCGCGAGCAGCGCCACAAAGTCGCGCACTGGTGGGCCACTTCGCCCGACATGGCGTTCAATCTTCTGCAAGGCAACGTGAAGGTCGGGAACATCCATAGCGTCGACACGTTCGGATTGCTGCGCGAACAGCGCTCGCTCGACATTTTCCTGACGGACGACCGCGCTCACTTTCAGGCCATCTGGCTGGTTCCCCGCGGCACGCGGTACCGGGAGCTTGCGCACGAGTTCATCAATCAGTTCGCGAGTCTCGAGTTTCAGCGCGAGTACGCGGCCACGGGATTTCCCAGCCCGATTCCCGAAGTCGCCGTCGCTCAGGCGCTCCGCGATCCGCTCTGGGCGCGCGTGAATCCGCACACCGGCGCCGATTTCGCGAAGCTTCAATACTACCCCTACGACACCTATTTGCGACACTGGGACGACATGACAGCGAGATGGAACCAGGAAGTGCTCGTTTAGGGGCGGCATGATCGAGTTTCAGGAAGTGTCGAAGAACTTCGGCGCAGTGACCGCGGTCCGCAACGCTTCGCTCGCATTGGCTGACGGCGAACTCCTCGCTGTGCTGGGACCTTCCGGATGCGGAAAGACAACGCTGCTTCGCATCGCCGGAGGCTACGAGCAAGCCGGCTCCGGGAGCGTGCGCATTCACGGTCGCGACGTCACGCGGTTAGCACCCGAAGCGCGCAACGTCGGCATGGTGTTTCAGAATTACGCGTTGTTTCCCCACATGTCCGTGCTCGATAACGTGGAATTCGGACTGCGGATGCGCGGCGTCGCAAAAGAGGAGCGCGGGGCGCGGGCCGCCGCAATGCTGTCGCTCGTGGGCCTCGATGGCGCGGAGAAGCGCAAGCCCGCTGAGTTATCCGGCGGTCAGCAGCAGCGCGTCGCACTGGCCCGGGCGTTGGTGATTGAGCCTGCCGTGCTGCTGCTCGACGAGCCGCTCGCGAACCTCGACCGCAACGAGCGCCTGCGCATGCGCGACGAGTTGCGGGCGTTGCAGCAGCGCCTTCGAATCACCACGATTCTCGTGACCCACGATCAAGAGGAGGCCCTGGCGATCGCCGACCGGATTGCCGTGATGGACGCCGGCCGCATCGAGCAGACCGGCCGCGCCCTCGATCTGTGCCTGAACCCGGCGAGCCCCTTCGTCTCGTCGTTTTTCGGTTTGCGGGGATGAGGAAGCTGTTGCTGGCTCCGTCCGCGTTGTTGTGGCTGGCGGGCGTGCTCACGCCGCTCGTGTTCGTACTGCGGATGAGCCTTTATTCGCGCGGCGATATCTCGGGCGAGAAGCGCCTCGATCTGCTGTTCTACCAGCCTGGCACGTGGTCGCTCGAAAGCTTCGCCAAAGTGCTGACCGAGCCCTTTTATCAGCGGCTGTTCGGATTCACGGCAGTGCTGGCGATGGTGGTAACCACATTGACTCTGCTATTCGGCTACCTGCTCGGGTACGCCGTTTACCGCGCCAGCCCTCGCGGCAAGATCGCGTTGATTCTCCTGATCGCACTGCCGAAGTTCACCAACATTCTCGTGTTCGTCTATGGCGTGAAGATAATTTTCGGGCCCAATGGATTTCTACCCGTAGTCGCGGGCGAAGTGATGCTCCTGGTCCCGTACGCCGCTCTGACGATTGCGGCGGCGCTCGAAGCTGTCCCGTATCACCTCGTCGAAGCGGCGCGCGGACTGGGCGCCTCGTCCATCTCGGCGTTCTGGCGCGTGACGCTGCCGCTTAGCATGCCCGGCGTTTCAGCGGCCGCGATCCTTACCGTGCTGTGGAGCGCCAGCGCATTCCTCGGGCCGTACCTGCTTGGACAACCCGCGCAATACACCGTCGCGGTGGAGGTTGAGCGCCAGATGCACCAGGACCTCAATTGGACGATCGCCGCGGCGCTGAACGTCGTCCTCATCGCGATTCTGGGCGCAGCCGCGTACACGATGTCCGCCGTCCGAAGGAGGCTCGCGTGAAGCGGCTTGCCTACCTTGTCCTCGGACTCCTGCTGACTCCGATGGCGCTATCGATTCTGGTCTCGTTCACGCCTTCGCGTTACCTCGAACTGCCGCGCGACGAGTGGACTTTAGCCTGGTACCGGCAGTTCTTCGGCAGTCCCGTTTGGGTCCAGGCTCTCGGAAACAGCCTCGTCATTGCCGCGCTCACCGCGGCCTTTTCCGTCACCAGCGCCCTCGCAACAGCAATGGCGCTTGTCCGTCATCATTTCCGCTGGAAGGCTGCCTGGGAAGGCGCGCTTCTGCTGCCTATGGTGC
This sequence comes from Candidatus Sulfopaludibacter sp. SbA3, assembly GCA_945893365.1. Taxonomy (GTDB): domain Bacteria; phylum Acidobacteriota; class Terriglobia; order Bryobacterales; family Bryobacteraceae; genus SYKU01. The sequence continues at coordinate 71,057 of CAMDED010000016.1, forward strand.
TGCCGAGCGTGGCCTTGGCCGCCGGCATGCTAGCGGTGGTGCGCCTGACGCCCTTGTGGGGCAATCATCTCAGCCTGGCGTTTGCGCATTCGGTGCTTGCCATTCCGGTGGCCTACCTGGTGCTTCGCGCCTCGCTGAAGCAGGTCGATCCAAATCTGGAAGCGGCCGCGCGCGGGCTGGGAGCGGGTCCGTGGCAGGTGTTTCGATTCGTCACCCTGCCGCTTGTCATCCCGGCGGTGCTCGCGGCGACGCTGTTCGCGCTGGTGATTTCTTTGAACGAAATCACCTTGACGCTTTTTCTCGCCACGCGATACACCGAGACGCTTCCGCGCGTCATTTGGCCGAATCTGCGTTTTGCGATCACGCCCCTGGTGGCTGCCGCGTCGGTGATCCTGCTGGCGCTCACTTTGCCGGCGCTTGTGGCCGCCGGTTGGTGGCTTCGGCCGCGACGCGGTAACCGCTGAGGTGGACATTTCGCCGGCCTTGTTGCGATGCTGGAAAGCAATGGAATCGATCTACTACGTGATGTGCTGGCAATGCCACCGGCGCTGCGTCCACTGCTACGAAGACCGATTCCGCCCCTACTACGGCGAAGATCTCGACCGCGTCATCGCCGAGTCGCGGGCATGTTTTCCCCGAGTGATCGCGAACCTTCCCGAACGGATGACGTTTCTCGATACGGCCGATCCCCATCCCGACGGCACGTTTCGCGAGAAACGCGGCCGCATTATCCTGGCTGGCGGCGAAATCCTGCACAAGGCCGTGCGGGAGCCGGTGCTCTATCCAGCGCTCGATCTCATTTATCAACGCTATCGCGACGCGGGCGGCGTGGAGATCATTGTACAGACCACGGGCGATCTGGTGACGGATCGCATCATCGCGGAGTTGCTCGAGCGGCATGCGAGCAAGATCAGCGTCTCCGGCCTCGATGCCTATCACGAGGGTTTCGAACTGGAAGAGACGCGGACGGCGCTCCGCGACAAGTTGACACGCATGTTTGAAGCGCACGGGATGGCTCTGGATACAGGCGCAGGCCCGTTGCCGGTCGAGGAGATCGAGGCCGGTCCTTCCTTTTCGTTCTTCGGAGCCACACCCGGTTCGTGGATCGGCGCTCTCTGGCCGCGCGGCCGCGCGCATCAGAATGAACTCTCCACCGCCGACCTCAGCGAGAATTTCTGCAACCGCTGGTCAGGCGGCCTGAATTTTCTCCAGTACCGGCTGGGCGGCTCGGAGGTCTCGATCGACCCGGACGGAAATGTGTACCCTTGCTGCATCAAGACGAAAAAGGCGATAGGGAGCCTCCTTGACGAGCCGCTCCACCGGATCCTCGACCGCCTCATTGGCAACCCTGTATATGAGGCCGTCTCGATGGGACATCCCGAACGGATGGGCATCGCGCAGGGATGGAGCGTCGAAAAGTTTCTGGAAAACTCGGTGACGACGCTGCCCTCCGGCAAGTCCTATCGAAATCTCTGTATCGGTTGCGACACCTTCCACGAAGAAGTCTTAATGCGGACAACCGGGCCGTTGGTCGAGATCGGGCGGGCAGGATAGCGTGAAACCAGCCGGTGATGGAACGCTGTCACTAGTGTCCGGCTAGAAGTCGAATAGATTCAATTGTTTGCCGGTATCGGGTAAATTGTTGTCGGAGTCGGATGCTTGAAGTGCCTGTAAAATGGGCGTTTTCTCA
>CAMDED010000017.1 GCA_945893365.1 Candidatus Sulfopaludibacter sp. SbA3
TGCGGGGCGTCGGTCGTCCATGGAAATGGCCGGCTGCTCGGCGACCTTCGGTCGCCTACGCGCCGGATGGTTTTGGTGATGGTTGGAAGGCCCGTCGAGCATAACTTAAACAAGGCCAAAATTGGTCTTGACTTTGGGGTCCACTTTATGCCGTGCTTCCGCCCCGTTATCGCGGCCATTGCTATAAAATTGCGAAGTAGCGGAAGAGCCGGATGGCACGAAGAATCAGCTGGAAAGCGATAGTTACATCCGCCGTTGTCTTGGTAGCCGTAGTTTCGGCGGCCGTCTACTACCTGCGATTACGAAGAGACTTCGCAACCTTGTCGGCGACAATCGAAGAGGAACCAACCCCAAAGCGCCCGCGACCGTTGCCGCCTAATGCGGCGGAGCCGAAGGCGCGGGAGCAGCCGTCAAGGCCTGCGGCCAAGGGTGCGGAGCCGCCGCCGTCCCCCGCAGGCGAACCAGCGTTGCCCCGCGCGACCCGGCCCCGGCGAATCCCCGCGTCTACGCACCCAGCGCCTCCCACGCCGGCAGCGGCGGAAGGGGACTTACCTCAGTCCGCGGAGGACTCGGCTATCGAGAAGGCGTTGTCCGAATTGAAGGCGGGGAGGCTCCTGTTCAATCCGCCCGGAGAGATGGAAGTCGGGACTCGGGAACGAGTCGAGGTTCGCGTTGCACGAGATCCACGCGAAGACCTGACGCTTGCATTGAAAGGACGAGGGGCGCCTCAGGTCGAGACCATTCGGGTAGGCCGGTTCATGACCGTAAAGCTTACCGGGCCGGCGTTCGACATCAAATCTCTGAGCAAGGACGACCAGTTCGTCGGAATGAGTGAATTCACGGAATGGAGTTACCTTGTAACCCCGCTTTTGGGGGGCCGGCAGAATCTCAACCTTTCGGTTGGCGTGAGGATCAAGCTGCCGGGTGGCGGCGAGGAGACTCGCTACTATCCGGTCTTGGACAAAACGATTCGAGTTCGCGTGAATCCGGTCTTCTCGATCGGACGGTTCCTGTCCGCGAACTGGCAATGGCTCGCCTCCGCCCTCGTTCTTCCGTTTCTCGCCTGGTGGTGGAAGCAGCGCTCGCAGAGGGGGAAGCCTCCCCCGGACATCGACCTTTGATCGAAAGCCGTTTGACTTACAGCCGCACGATCTTGTCCGAAGCCATTCCCTTCAGTGCATTCCGCGTGTCCACGATCAGGCTTGCCCGGTCGAGAACTCCGCGGTAGTCGACGGATGAGTGGTCCGTCACGATCACCACGCAATCGGCGTCGCGCACAGCGTCGTCTCCCACTCCATGCTCGAGCGCCGCGCTCTGAAGCTTCTCGCCGTCCAGTCTAAGCTCCGGTACATGTGGATCGCTGAACGTCAGTAGCGCGCCGCGTTTTCTCAACAGCAGCATGATGTCGAGGGCGGGCGACTCGCGCACATCGTCGATGTCCTTCTTGTACGCCACGCCGAGGATGTGGATGCGCGATCCCTTCACCGGTTTACCGCGGTCGTTGAGGGCGTTCTGAATCTTGTCGACGACAAAATGAGGCATCTGGCCGTTGATGTACCCGGCCAGTTCGATGAAGCGCGCCTCAATGCCGGCTTGCTTCGTTTTCCACGAGAGATAGAAGGGGTCAATGGGGATGCAGTGCCCGCCGAGTCCCGGTCCGGGAAAGAAAGGCATGTAGCCGAATGGCTTTGTGGCAGCCGCGTCGATCACTTCCCACACGTTGACGCCAATCCGGTCGCACATCATGGCGATTTCGTTCACCAGACCGATATTGATCATCCGGAAAGTGTTCTCGAGCAACTTCACCATCTCCGCCACCTGAGTGGAACTGACCGGCACTACCGTTTCGATGGCCTGCGCGTAAAGCGCTCTGCCGTGCTCCGTGCATTCCGCCGTGACGCCGCCAACCACTCTCGGGATGTTCGCGGTTTGATACTTCCGGTTCCCCGGGTCCACGCGCTCGGGCGAGAAGCAAAGAAAAAAATCGCGGCCCGCGCGCAACCCGCCTTGTTCGAGCATGGGTAGCACCACCTCATCGGTCGTGCCCGGATACGTGGTCGATTCGAGGATCACGAGCATTCCATCATGGATGTAGTTGGCGATCTGCTGGGTGGCCGCGACGATGAAGCTCATGTCCGGATCCTTGGTCTTCCGAAGCGGAGTCGGGACGCAAATGTTCACCGTGTCGAGGCCCGCGATGACGGAGAAATCGGCGGTCGCCGACAGCCGTCCCGAGGCCACCAGAGACGCGAGCGCCGCGCATGGAACATCTCCGATATACGAATCGCCGGCGTTGACGCGCGCCACTTTAAATTCATCCACGTCGATGCCGGTGACTGTAAAGCCCGCCCGCGCGAATTCCACGGCAAGCGGGAGTCCCACGTAGCCCAGGCCAACCACGCCCACGCGCGCGGAGCGGTCAAGAATCTTGCCCCGCAGCTCCATCCTTAGGGCTCGCCGGGCTGTTCCGAATTTGCCGATGGAACCGTGGTAGCGGTGGGGCGGGCCATCGTCGTTTGCGGCCTGCCATGTTCGCGGTTGAAGGCAGGCGACGAAAGACGATCGCCCGCCCCACCGGCAGTCAACTGAAACGGTTGTCTCATTGCGAGTCCTTAGGCCGCTGGTCAAAGTAAAACTCGCCCCCGCAGGTGATCTCTGCGGGTCCGGTAAGGTAAAGCTCGCCGCCTTCTTCACGCAGATCGAGAGGTCCCGCCTCGGTCAAAACGCGGACAGGACTCGTCACCAGACCCCGCGCCATCGCGGCCGCCGCGGCCCCCGTAGACCCTGTTCCGGAACTCATGGTGCCTCCGGCGCCGCGCTCCCAGAACCTCACCTCGATTGTGTGGCCGTCGACGGGACGAAAAAAGGAGACGTTGGTCCGATTCGGAAAATACGGATGCGACTCGATCTCGCGGCCCACGCCGCGCCAGCCGAAATCGAAGTTTTCAACCTGGACCGCGCATTGCGGGTTTCCCACCTGGATGAGCGACACGTCGAGCGGTCCGGAAGACAGAGTTAGAGCGAAGCGCGCATCGTCCACGCGCGCCGCGCCCATGTTCATTTCAAAAAGAAAAGTTAGACCTCGCCGGTCAAGTACGCGAAGGTGTTTTATACCGGCCCCTGTAAGAATGCGGACTTCGCGCGATTCGAGGCCGGTGTCGAGCAGGAAGGCAGCCGCGCAACGGGTACCGTTGCCGGAGATTTCAGACTCGCTGCCATCGGAGTTGAACAGGCGGATCGCGCCGTGGTGGCCGGCGTCGCGCCTGGGCGGCGGAGAAATCAGAATCCAGCCGTCGGCGCCGGGGCCCGCGTGCCGGTCGCAGATCGCGCGCGCGGCATCGCGCAGCACATTGGCAGGCGCGTCGCTGGCCCATGTGAGGAGAAAATCATTGCGCGCGCCGTGCGCTTTCGCAAATGGAATTCGCATCCGGCGGCTACGCCTTCTCGCCGTCCATGAAGTAGTAGCAAATCATGTGGCACACGATCATATGACCGTCCTCGATCCGGCCCATGTGGGGCTCGGCCACCCGGACGTTGATCTGCGCCAGGGGACCGAGTTGGCCTCCATCCCGTCCCGTCAGGGCGACCGTCTTGCATCCGATCGAATTGGCGTATTCGATGGCGCGCAGCACGTTGGGCGAATTGCCGGACCCGCTGATACCCATGAATAGATCGCCCGCTTCGGCGAAATTTTTCAGCTGCTCGACGAAGACGGCGTCGTAACCGACGTCGTTGGCGTAGGCGGTAATCGTGGGTAACTGATCGGTCAGCGCCATGATGCGGAATCGATGGGGCTTCTGAAAACTGGCTCCCTTGACCATGTCGCAGGCGAAGTGCGAAGCCGTGGAGGCGCTTCCGCCATTGCCGCAGACAAAAATTCGTCTGCCATTTGCACGGGCGTCTTTGAACAACTCAATCACTTGGCTGACGCCTTCGAGGTCGATCGTATCCAGAGCCCTGATCAGGCCGGATTTATAGGTAGCGGGAAAACTCATGTACCTTAGCTATTCTATCAGGATGGGCTGGAGATCGTTCAATTCAACGCCAGCCGGCCGCAGAGTCGCCAATATCCTATGGCGCGTCCACCACCGGCAGCACAATCTGCGACGGCCGCGCCTCCGAGTGATAGACCGTCTGCCGCGCCACTCGAGTCTTCGCTGAAGCGCCCAGATCTTCGCCCGTGTTCGGATTGCGGTCGAACTGCGGAAAATTGCTGCTCGTGATATCGACCCGGATGCGATGACCGGGCAGGAAGACATTCGCCGTACCCGCCATGCCGATCTCAAACTCATAGGTCTGGCCGGGAGTGAGCAGCTCCATCTTGTCAAGGCCTTTGCGAAAGCGCGCGCGCAGGATCCCCTCCGCGACGTTCATGGCGAAACCATCCGGCTGTACATCGATCAGCTTGACCATCCAATCGGTGTCGCGGCCGTCCGTCGACGCATGGAGCTTCATCTTCACCGGCCCCGCAATGGCCAGCGGCTTTGTCAATGGCTCGCTCGTGTACCCGAGTACGTCCGCCCGCTTCTCGATCTCACGCTGATCGCGGGGACCGGCAATGGTCGGCGTGCCGCAGCAGTTGTTGCCGCCCACCGTCGGAACGGGTGAATCCGGATCGTAAGTGTACTGATCCCGCTCGGCGCCCGCGGGCTTGCTTTCTCCCAGTTTGCCGCCGGCCGCCAGGTAATACGGAGTGTATCGCGTCCCCGGCAGCGGCCAGTCCGCGGCGTGCTTCCATTTGTTGACGCCCATGAAGAAGATCTCAACGGGCGGCTCCCGGTCGATGCCGTTGTCTTCGCCCTTCAGATAGTGGTTGTACCAGCGAAGCTCGCGGTCGAAAAGCGATCGCATCGCGGTCTCTCCGAAGTCGATATCGCCATACTTCCGGCTGGCGCCGTGTCCCCAGGGACCAACGGTCATTTTGCTTTCCTTCCGCGCGCGCTCCGTGGCGCCGCTCGCGCGCATCCCGGTGTAGCCGTCGATCGTGCCCGCGAGGAAGATGTCGAACCAGCCGCCCCAGGTGTGCGCGGGAACCTTGATGTTGGCGAACCGCTCCTCGTCCGCGATCTCTTTCCAATACCCGTCGTAGCTTTGGTGTTTCAGCCATTCGCGATAGTGCGGCGCCAGGCGCGCCTCGTCGAGGGGCAGTTTCCGCAACACTTTCTCGTACTTCCAATCCTCCGGCGCGTACGCTTCGGTGTGCCAATACTGCGGCTGCATGATGCGGTACGGCATGCGCACCGCGCCCCATCCGTAGTTGAAGGAGAGGCGGAACGCGCCGCCGAAGTACGCCCAGTTCTTGTAGATGTTCGTGGATGCGACCGCGGGGAACAGGGTCACCAGATTGGCCGGAGCCTGGCTTGCGGCGGCCCATTGCGTGTGCCCAAGGTAGGAGCCTCCGAACGTTGCCACCTTACCGTTCGACCAGGGCTGCACGGCGGCCCACTGAATGGTATCGTGCCCGTCGCGTGCCTCGTCGCGGAACGGCCGCCACTGGCCCTCGCTTTCGAGGCGGCCGCGGACGTCCTGGAAGATCGTAACGTACCCGTTCTGCGCGAGGTGAATCATCGAAGTGTGGGAGCCGTCGCGCTGCACGCCGTACGGCGTGCGCGAGATGAGCACGGGATACTTGCCCTCGCGCGCGGGACGGTAGACGTCCGCATACAGCTTGACGCCGTCGCGCATGGTGACGGCCACATGCTGGTCGACTACGATGGGCGGCGGCCCCGCCGCGAAACAAGCGGAGACGGCGAGAAGCGAGGCGGTTGGAAACACGGTGCGCATAGGCGACTATGTTATCGAATCTGAAGCCGGGCTGGCGGCTAGGCTTTCAACCGCCTGGGCTGATTGCGGCGAAGTTCACATTGATTTCCGACCCGAGCGCGATGGGCCCGCAGGCCGAAGCTTTGGCTTCCCGGCGAAAACGCGAGTGCGCATTCCTTTTGGCGCTAACATGAGAGCCGTGTACCAGATTGTCGTCGACACCAACGTCGTGGTCTCCGCTTTGCTTTCTCGCCGAGGTGCTTCGCACCGGCTCCTTCGGCTTGTGGGCGACGGGCGTTGGAAGATGAATCTTTCGGTTCCGCTCGTCTTCGAATACGAACAGACGATGAAGCGCCTCTGTACAGGAAGTGCCCTAACGGAAAGCGGCATCGACGACATTCTTCATTTTCTTTGCGCCAGCGCCAATCTGCGCCCGATCTTTTTCCTTTGGCGGCCGCTCCTTCCGGACCCCGGCGATCACATGGTCCTTGAGCTCGCTGTGGAGAGCCGGGCGGACTTCATCGTGACCTTCAACGAAAGGGACTTCGATGGTGCCGGACAGTTCGGCATCTCCGTGGCGCCACCAGGCGCGTTTCTTGCGATAATGGGCGAGAAGCCATGACTCTGCACATAACTCTTCCCGAATCGCTTTACCAGTGGATCGCCGATCTGGCGACCCGCCAACAGGTTTCGGTCGAGAGGATGGCCGCCGCCGCCCTGACGGAGCAACTGGCCGCTTGGGCCCGAGTGGAAGGGATGGCAAGGCAGGGTAGCCGTGATCGTTTTTTGGCCGCCTTGGACAGTGTGCCCGACATCGAGCCCGCGCCCGAAGACCGGTTCGTTACATCCGGCTCGTAACTTCCGGGCTGTGCGGAGCCGGGAGACATCGGCATGGGCTACCAGCCCCGGCTACTGTTTGGTTTCGGCCACGCGGTCGACGGCCCAACGGAAACAACTGGACTCCATATCAGAACGGAACGTTGTCGTCCGTGATTCCTTGAGAATCGGGTCCCGGTTCGGCCTCCTCCGAAGGAGGTTGATAGTCCGTCAAACTAATCCACTCGAGGTCCCACTGGTTCGCCGTATAGATCACCAAGCCACCCTTCTCATCGAAAACGTTCGCTGAGATCTTCAGGAGCTTCGAGGGTTCTACTGGATCGCTCCTGAGCCATTCCTCGTATTCAGGACCGTCCCAATGGTCTCTAGCCGCTCTTGGTTTGGGCTTCCACATGAGCTTTCATCCCACCGGATCTCGCGGCCGCGAGTCGGGATTCATCCAAGACAATTTACGCTCAAATGCTTGGCATCTTGGTGTACTCTGTTTTCTAGTGAGTGCTCGACGAAGACTTCCAGATTCCCGTGCCCACGGCGCCCATGCTCGCCGACTACCGGCGGTGGGCGCGCGCCATCTCCGCGATCTGCCCGGCGTGGGGGATGGCAGGGGTGGCGCGGAACATGGCATCTGACCCTCCCGGTCCGCGCTACAAGTGGCATGTAGTCGCGATGCTCTGGTGGACGGCGTTCTTCAACTACGCCGACCGCCAGGCGATCTTTTCGGTGTTCCCGCTGCTCGAAAACGAGATGGGGTTGACCACGCTCCAACTCGGCCTGCTCGGCTCCGCCTTTGCATGGGTCTACGGGTTGGGCGCTCCGTTCGCCGGCGCGATCGTCGACCGCGTCCGGCGGAAGACCGCCATTCTTGGCGGACTGCACGCCTGGAGCCTGATCTGCATGGCGACGGCGCTCTCGAAGAACTTCCGCCATCTGCTCTTCTTCCGGGGCGCGGAAGGGTTGGGCGAGACGTTCTATTTCCCCGCTTCCGTTTCGCTGATCAGCGATTACCACGGGAAAGCAACCCGGTCGCGCGCGCTCGGCCTGCATCAGACCAGCGTCTACGCCGGCACCGTCGCCGGCGGATTCTTCGCCGGGCTGATCGGACAGCATTACGGTTGGCGATGGTCGTTCATCGTGTTCGGGGGCATGGGCGTGCTGCTTGGTTTCGTCCTGAACAAGCTGCTGATCGAACCCGAACGCGGCGCATCCGAGGAGACGCCGGAGAACGCGAACCCGGACGAACGTCTGCCGATGCTGGCGTTCATGAAGCTGCTCAGGACAACGCCGCTCGCGCTCATCCTGATGGCTGCGTTTCTCTGCTCGAACTTCGTGGCGGTGGTGCTCCTCTCGTGGATGCCGAAGTTCCTCTACGACCGCTTCCACCTGAGCTTGGCGATGGCGGGACTCACCGCCACGGTGTTTGCGCAGGTCGCCAGCATGGCTGGCTCGGCCCTGGGCGGATGGATGGCCGACAGCCTCCGCGAGCGCACTCCGGGCGGGCGAATGATCGTGCAGGCGGTTGGCGTGCTATGCGGAGCGCCGTTCGTCTACCTGTGCGGCCAGACGCAGTCGGTCGCCTGGCTGATCGTCGCACTGATTTCGTGGGGTCTGTTCAAGGGCATCTACGACGCCAACATTTTCGCCTCCCTGTTCGACGTCGTTCCTCCCAAGGCTCGCGGTTCGGCGGCCGGTTTCATGAACATGATCGGGTGGCTCGGCGGCGGCGGCTCCGCGCCGATTGTAGTTGGGTGGGTCGCCCAAAGCACTGGCTTGGGCGCCGCAATCTCGCTCGCGGCCATCGTGTACGTAGCGGCCGGAGTCCTTCTGCTAGTGGGTATTCTGCGTTTTGCTCCGCGCCAGCCTGCATGATTCTGCTTGTATCATTGAAATAGTGCGCTGCCGATGGCTCCCCGTCCTCATTCCGTTACTGCTAACCGCAGGTATTCCGGCGGCGGGAACGGACGGCTACGAAGGCAAGCGCATCGTGTCGATTTCCTTCGAACCGGAGCGCCAACCCCCCGATTCGGCGGAGTTGCAGGCGATGCTCCCGCTGCGGACCGGGAACCCGCTGAAGATGCAGGATGTCCGCGCCGCCATCAAGAGGCTTTATGCGACGGGGCATTATCTGGACATTGAACTGGATGCGCGGCCGGAGGCGGGCGGCGTCGCGCTGCGTTTTCTCACGAAGAACAGTTGGTTTACCGGCCGCGTGTCCGTTGAGGGCGCGCCGGCGGAACCACCCAACAACGGTCAACTGGTGAACGCCACCGGCCTCGATCTGGGACAGCCCTTCTACGGATACGATGTGCGAAACGCGGCCGCGGCCATCCAGCGTACCCTTGAGGCAGATGGATACTACGAAACCACCGTGGTGCCCGAGCTCGAGTACGACCAGGAGACCTACCAGGTTCATGTGCACTTCAAGATCGAGAGCGGCAAGCGCGCGCATTTCGAGCAGCCGGCGATTGAGGGCGCGGAGAGCGAAGCTATCGCCGGGAAGATCGCAAAGTCCACCAAGTGGAAGGGCTGGTTTGGATGGCAGCCATTCACCCGAACGCGCGTACAGCGAGGTATCGACGGAATCGGCAACTATTACAGGAAGCGTCAGCGCCTGCTGGCCACGGTTGCGGTCGACGACCTTGTCCACGACGCGGAACAGCGCTCGGTGAAGCCCGTACTCACCGTGAATGCCGGCCCGGTCCTCGATGTACGCGTGGTAGGCGCCAAAATTTCAAGCGGCAAGCTGAAGCGTTACCTTCCGATTTACGAAGAGAGAACCGTGGACCGGGACTTGCTTGTCGAAGGCCAGCGGAACCTGCGCGACCACTTTCAGGGGGAGGGTTACTTTGAGGTGGAAGTGGAATTCAAGGAGCAGCGCGTGATAGACGGCCATGCCTACCTCGACTACATCGTCAATTTGGGCGCGCGGCACCGGCTGGCCTACGTGAGCGTTCAGGGAAACAAATTCTTCGACAAGGAAACCATTCGGGAACGGATGTTGCTGACGCCGAAGTCGCTAGCGGAACGCCGCGGACGCTACAGCGAGAGTCTGCGCCGCCGCGATGAAGAGAACATCGCCGCGCTCTACCAATCGAACGGCTTTCCGTCGGCCAGGGTTACGTCTAGAGTGATTGACGACTACCAGGGCCGCCGAGGGGATCTTGGCGTCTTCCTGACGGTGGAGGAAGGCCCGCAGTGGTTCGTTTCGAAGCTCGAGGTGCAGGGAGTGGGAGCGGAGCAGCGAGAGACGATTGTGGCGCTGCTGGCTTCCGGAGAGGGACAGCCTTTCAGCCCATCGAGCGTGGCGATCGACCGCGACAACGTCCTCGCGTTCTTCTTCTCCAATGGTTACCCGAACGCGACGTTTGAATGGAGTTCCGAGCCCGACGGGCCGAACCGCGTCCGCCTGCTCTATGTCGTTTCGGAAGGACTGCGGCAGTTCGTGCGAGGCGTGCTCGTCGGAGGACTCGAGACGACGCAAAAGAAGCTGGTGGATCGCAACCTTTTGCTCGCGCCGGGCGATCCTCTTTCGCAAATTGGCATGGCGGATACGCAGAAGCGCCTGTACGATTTGGGCGTCTTCGCCAGGGTAAACATGGCGATGCAAAATCCCGACGGCGATACGCAGCGAAAATATCTGCTCTATGAAGTCGAGGAAGCGCGCAAGTATTCGCTCGCAACCGGCTTCGGCGCGGAACTGGCGCGGATCGGCGGCAGCCAGACCAGTTTCGACTCCCCGGCCGGAAAGGCGGGCTTCAGTCCTCGCGTGTCGTTCGACGCGAGCCGGCTGAATCTGCGGGGGCTGGGCCACACGCTGAGCTTCCGCAGCCGGCTTTCCACATTGCAGCGGCGCGCCCTGCTAACCTACACCGCGCCGCGGATTCGGAACGAGCAAGGGTTGAATCTTTCCTTCTCCGGACTCTATGACGATTCGCGCGACGTGCGGACGTTTTCCGCGAAGCGTCAGGAGGCGTCCGTGCAGCTTTCGCAGCGGATTTCGAAACCGACTACCGCCTTCTACCGTTTCAGCTACCGGCGAGTGAGCGTCGACGAAAACTCGCTCAAGATCAATCCACTGCTCATCCCATTGCTCGCCCAGCCGGTGCGTCTGGGAATCCTCTCAGGCAACCTTATCCGCGACAAGCGCGACGATCCGACCGACGCGCACAAGGGCAACTATAGCGCTCTCGACGCTGGAATCGCCTCGAATATTTTCGGGTCGCAGGCGAACTTCGTGCGCCTTCTGGTGCGAAACAATACGTACCATCCGATAGGCAAGAAACTAGTCCTTGCGCGTTCCACCACCGCTGGATGGGTGGCGGCGTACAATTTTTCGAGCGACCTGGCCGCCACCGATGGCGTGCCTCTGCCCGAGCGGTTTTTCACCGGGGGCGGCAGTTCCCACCGCGGATTCCCCGAGAACCAGGCTGGCGTCCGCGACACGACAACCGGATTTCCGCTGGGCGGCAACGCCGTGTTCATCAACAACGTGGAATTGCGATTTCCTTTATGGGGCTCGACGATTGGAGGCGTTCTTTTTGAAGACGCCGGGAATGCGTATGCCCGCCTCCGGGATGTGTCGTTTCGCGTGCGGCAGCGGGATATTAAGGACTTCAACTATATGGTCCACTCGGTCGGGTTCGGAATCCGATACCGGACTCCGGTTGGCCCCGTGCGTCTCGACTTTGCACTCACGCCGAACTCTCCACGCTTCTTCGGATTCGAGGGGACGCGTGACGATCTGCTATTCGGGCGGGGCCGCGAGACCAACCAGCGGCTCAACCGCTTTCAGTTCCATTTCTCTATCGGGCAGGCGTTCTGATATGCGAACGGTCACGATGGGCGCTTGCAGGGGTGATACAGAAATCGCCGGACGAGTCGCCGGAACGCGCCGTAGGGTCTCCGGCGTCGCCGTTGACAGGCCGGGAGACCTGTCCCACATGTTAGCGCGCTTCGCCGCGGCGGTGCTGTTATGCGCCTGCGCGGCGGCGGAGATCGTCGATCGAATCGCCGTCAGCGTCGGCAACGGCGTCATTACGCGGGAGGAGGTTCGCCGGGAGATCCGGTTGACGGCGTTCCTGAACGGCGAAGCACTCGACACGGGCGCCTCACCGATGAGGGCGGCCGCCGAGCGGTTGATCGAACAATTGTTGGTCCGCAAGGAAGTGGAACTCGCTCACTACCCGAGCCCGGGAACTGTCGAGATCGAGCCGCTGATGAAAAATCTCGACCTCAAGAAGCTCCCTGCCTATGGGTTGACCGAAGAGGATCTGCGCATCCACTTCACGTGGCAGGTACAGCTCCTCCGATTCGTCGATTTCCGCTTCCGGCCTGGCGTGCAGGTTTCAAGCGCCGAGATTCAAGAGTTCTTCGAGAAAAAGATTCTGCCCTCGAAGCCCGGCGTTGCTTTAGACGACGTTCGAACGGAGATCGAGCGGATTCTGACCTCGGAACAAGTGGACAAGCAGCTTGACGCCTGGATTAGCGAAGCGCGGAACCGCTCGCGTATCGAGTTCCGCGACGAGGCGTTCCATTGAGCCGGGGCCGGAAGACCGCCGCAGTCGCGGGCGCGCTTGCGATCGCCATCGCCACGGCAGCCGTGCTTACGGTGCGCTCGGAATGGTTCCAGGAAGTTGTCCGCCGGCGAGTCGTCGCCGAGCTCGAACGCGCGGCCGGCGGCCGTGTGGAGATTTCCCGTTTCGCTTTCACGTGGAGTACCCTGCAGGCCGAAGTGACGGGGCTGACCGTCCACGGGATGGAAACCGCCGGCGCCGCTCCCCTGTTGACGGCCTGTACGGTGCGGATCGGGCTGAACGTATCCTCGCTGTTTCGGCGGAAGGTGGAGATCGCGTTTCTTGATGTGGAGGAGCCTCGGGTAAACGTGATCGTTAACGCCGACGGCACAACCAACCTGCCGGAGCCGAAAGGGACCCGGGGGAACGCGATGGACACCATTCTCGACCTTGCGATTGGCCGGTTCTCGGCGCGGAACGGTTTTGTGCAATATGCGGACCGGAAGGCCGCCTTCGATGTCCGGGGGGAAAACCTCCGCACCCGATTCGTCTACGATTCCCCGCGCAAGCTTTACATGGGCGATCTTTCCGCGCGCGCCATACTCGTCCAGTCCGGAAACTTTCCGCCCGTCCCGCTCGACGTGAGTCTTCGAGGGATCGCCGTGGGTCGCAACGGAGCGGAGATGGCGAGCGCCGGGATCGCGTATGAGGGTTCCCGCGCCGTGATTTCGGGCTTGCGTTACAACTCAGACATGGCGCCGCCGGAGACATCCGCTCGGATCGAAGCCACTCTCGCGTTGAGCGGCCTGACGAAGGGAGCGCTCGGCCGGGCGCTGAAACTGCCGATGACGGGAGGCGTTGCCGGTTTCGGCGGCGAGGTGCGATTCAGAAGTCTTACCGACTATTCCGTGAAGGGTAATGCAAGCTTTTCCGGCATTACGCTCGCGCAAGGAAAGCTGAGAGCGGCGGGCATTCGCGGAGCCGCGGCGTTCGATGTGGGGCCGGAGAAAACCGTGCTCAGCGGAGTCTCGATTTCCGCTCAAGGGGGGAGGCTTACCGGGTCCGGCGAAGTCGTTCGTTTCAAAGATTACCGTCTCAAAGGCGAGCTGAAAGGGTTTCCTCTCGCGTTTGAAGCCTGGAGCGGCGTCGTATCGGGAACGCTTGAAGCTGAGGGACGCATCGGCAGCGAGCCTCGCCGCGCAGCCGCGAAGCTGCGGATCGCACCGGGGGGCGGCGGCACTCCCGCAAGCGGCGCGATCGATGCCGTCTACGACGGAGGGAGCCGTACGGTCACCCTTGGCGAATCGTCCATTACGGCCGGGTCCACAAAGATTGGTTTCTCCGGAACTCTCGGGAACAGAATGCATGTCCGCCTCGAGTCTTCAAATCTCGGCGACGCTCGTCCGCTTGTCGAAGATCTGCCCGTGCGGTTGCGTTCCGGCAGCGCGCTGGTTGAAGGGGTGCTCGTGGGGAAAATCGATTCGCCTTCGTTCTCCGGCCGCCTTGATCTGACGAACTTCGAACTAGCCGGGGAATTGTTCGACCGCTTCTCGGGCGACGTCTCGATTGACGAAACATCGCTCGCGCTTCGCAATGCGGATGTCACCCGGCGCGGGGCCAAGGCGCGAGGCGAGGGACGCATCTCGCTCACGCATTGGAAACCGGAGCCCGCGAGCCCAATATCGGCAAGCGGTTCCTTCACTAACTTCGATACCGCCGAATTCATGCCCGAAATCTCCGTGCTTGCGTCGGGGCAGGCGCGAGTTTCCGGGACGTTTTCAGACCCGCGCGTCTCCCTCGATACAGCGGCGCAGAACGCCACGGTATTCGGCGAGAAGCTGGACCGTATTCAAGCGAGTCTTGAATATTCAAAACAGGCGATCGAACTGCGCTCGGCGCAAGTCACGGCAGGGACGTCGCGCGTGGACGCCGCGGGCGCCTACGCCCCGGGCGGCGCCGTCACGTTTCGAATCTCGTCCAACCGGATGGCGGTCGAGAGCCTCAATACTCTATCGAAGCTGCGGTCCGGCGTTTCAGGAACCCTTGAGATCTCGGCCGCGGGAACTGGAGTTTGGCGCGGCGGGAAGGATCCTTTTATGTTGACGGATCTCACTGCCCAGGCCGCGGCTCGCGATCTACAGATAGACAAGAAACCCGTGGGCAACGCCTCGCTTACCGCAAAGTCCGCACGCGAGAATGGAGCCACCGATTTGTCGGTGTCGCTCGAATCCGATTTCCTGAACGCGAACCTGCGGGGGTCCGGCAAGTGGACGTTTGCGGACAAGTACCCGGGATCGTTCGAGCTGCGGTTCTCACCGGTCTCATTGCAGCGCGTCCAGGAATGGTTCGCGCCTGCGTCCTCCCCAAAGCTGGATGGCACGGCGGAAGGCACGCTGCGGGTTTCCGGCCCCGCTCTCGAATGGAAGGATTGGACGGCGTCGCTTGAGATTCCCAAGCTTGAACTCAGCCCGCCGGCCTCGGAAACTACGCGCGTGCAACTCCGCAACTTGAAGCCAGTCCGCTTGTCGCTTGCAAAATCCGTCGTGAACATTGAGAGCGCGGTCCTGGCGGGACCCTCCATGAATCTGGCGGTATCGGGAAAGGTCTCCCTGCTTGAGAATAACCCGCTCGACGTGCGCGTTACCGGCTCCATGCAACTCGCGGCAATGCAGAGTTACAACCGGGACATTCTCGCTTCCGGATCCGCGGAGTTGCAGGCGTCCGTGAGGGGCTCACTTCGGGAGCCGCGCGCGTCCGGCCGCTTGGATATCAAGGATGCTTCGGTGAACGTCGCCGATTTGCCAAACGGGATTACCAAAGCGGCCGGCGTCATCCTTTTCGACGGAAACCGCGCCACCATTCAGTCGTTAACCGGCGAAACCGGCGGCGGCAAAGTATCGCTCAACGGCTTCGTGGGTTTTGGAGGGGGGGATATCGTCTACAGGCTCCAGGGGAACGGAACGCAGATCCGTTTACGGTATCCGGAGGGTGTGAGTACGACGGTGAACGCCGAGCTTAGCCTGACGGGTTCGCAAAAGCGGAGCCTTTTGTCGGGCGCAGTTACGATTGTGCGGACGGGCTTCAATCCCCGAACCGACTTTTCGTCCCTGCTGGCGAAATCCGCCGAGCCGGTCAAGGTTGCGTCGGCGCGAACCGGCCCGCTCGCCGGCATCGATCTGGACGTGCGGATCGAGACTTCGCCCGATATCAGTTTTGAAAGCTCGCTCGCGCAGGATATTCAGGTGGAAGCCAGCCTGCGCTTACGCGGCACCGCCTACAATCCGGCGCTGCTTGGCCGCATCGCAATCACGCAGGGCGAGGTGACTTTTTTCGGCACGAAGTATACGATTGGCCAGGGATCGATTACGTTCTCGAATCCGGTCAAGATAGAGCCTGTGTTCGACGTGGACGTGGAGACGCGCGTTCGCGGGATTGACGTGATTCTGACGCTTTCCGGCCCGATCGATAAGCTCAACGTAACGCATCGTTCCGATCCGCCGCTCGAATTCAGCGAGATTGTCGCACTTCTGGCCACGGGGCGCGCCCCCTCGTCGGATCCGGCGCTCGCGGCGGCCCAGACGCGGAGCCCGCAAAGCTTCTCGCAAGTGGGCGCGAATGCGATTCTCGGCC
Source organism: Candidatus Sulfopaludibacter sp. SbA3 (assembly GCA_945893365.1). Classification (GTDB taxonomy): domain Bacteria; phylum Acidobacteriota; class Terriglobia; order Bryobacterales; family Bryobacteraceae; genus SYKU01. Next base: position 15,741 of record CAMDED010000017.1, read on the forward strand.
AGGCGATCGCCTCTCCCGTTTCGGACCGCCTGCAGCGTTTTTTCGGCGTGAGCAAGCTGAAGATCGATCCAAACCTCACGGGGGTCGAGAACAACCCGCAGGCGCGGCTTACCGTGGAGCAGCAGATCACGCGGAATCTGACTTTCACCTACATCACGAACCTTACGCGCAGCAACCCGCAGGTAGTGCGCGTCGAATGGACGCTGAACAAGGAATGGTCCGCGGTCGCGGTGCGGGAGGAGAATGGCCTGTTCGGTATGGATTTTCTTTACAAGAAACGGTTCTGAACGGGGGGCGCCCCGTAGCGTTTGCCGGAGAGCGTCAACAGGGTCATTCCGGGCAATGACGGCGTATATACGTTGCGATACAATGTTGGGTTGTGGCTAGTGCAATCGAATTCGATTGGGATGAGGAGAACAGCACGCACTTGGCAGCCCACAAGGTGGCGCCCGCGGAATTCGAACAGTTGCTGAACAACGAACCTTTGGACCTGGACTACGACCTGATTGATGACGAAGAGCGGTACCGCTCTGTCGGCCTGACGAATGTAGGCCGCTTATTGTCAGTGGCCTGGACGATTCGCAACGGCAGGGTACGCGCCATTACCGCCTTTCCGGCTAGCGTTTCGGACAGGAAGGCTTTTCTGGAGAGGCCAAAATGAAGAATCAGAACGAGAAACCCAAGCGCGTCGTGCCGGCTTTCGCCACCGAGGCTGAAGAAGCGGAATGGTGGTTTAGGAACCGCGCCAAACATGGCAAACAACTACTCGCCGCCGTCAAGAGCGGGAAAGCCCAGGTTTTGACGCAAGAGAAACTGCGGGAGCGGATCGCCGCGTCCGGGAAAGCGCCGGCGCCGGTGGTATCGTTACGGATTCCCGAAGCAGATTTGGCTCTTGCGCGAAAGCAGGCTGAACAAAAGGGCTTGCCTTACCAGACCTACATCAAATCGCTATTGCACGAAACACTCACCGAGCGAGAGAAGCGAAAGGTGGGGTGGTAGGCCACCCAGTTCGAACGACGGAGCCCTCCCACGGAAATCCCTATGGCCGAAATGCTCAAGTCCCGGTCAATTGCCGACCTCTCCGAATTCCCTCGCGGCGCCGATATTTCAGAATCAAAAACATAATTGGATCGCTTTTCCGGTTAATGCCGGAAAGTGTTTAAGAAATAACGTTCGCAAGTCGCGTAGCCGTGTATACTGGTTGAGATTTCCGAATTCAGGGAGAAAACCATGTCCTACGAACCGGTCGTCGATGAGCTTGTTGAAATGATCCGCACCCACAAATGGGAAGCAGCCTTCCAGCAGGCGGTCGACCTCGCGCACAAGAGCGGCGTGATCGAGATGCGCGATGTCAAGACCACCGCGGACTACCTCGGCTTCATCAACGGCCTGCTCCGCTGGGTCCCCTCCGAGAACGTTCAAGGGAAGGACATCTACAACCACTTGTGCAAGTTCCACTTCGTACTCGATCAGCCACCCGTGCGCCGTCTCCAGAACGCAATCCTCCCGCATCCCGAAGCCCCGCCCTTGACGCCGCTCTCCGCCTGGATGGTTCGCTTCGCAAAGGCGATGGGCGCTTTCCTCGACACTCCGGAGTCCATCACGCCTGAGTCGCTGGCGAGTTTCCGGGCGTCGCCCAGTTACAACATGAGCGACTACATGGAGCCCCGGGGAGGCTGGCGCACGTTCAACGAGTTGTTCGCGCGGTCGTTCAAGCCCGGATACCGGCCCGTGGCCGCCGTCGCGAATCCGAGCGTGATTGTCAGTCCGGCCGATTCCACCTTTGACGGCCAGTGGGAGATTCGAACCGACTCCCACGTCACAGTGAAGAACCTGCACTGGGAGATCCGCGAGCTGATGGAGGGAAGCCCGTACAAGGATCGATTCGTCAACGGCATCTTCATGCACGCTTTTCTGGGCCCGAACGACTACCACCGGCAGCACGCCCCCGTCGGCGGGACCGTGCTCGAAGCCCGCGTGATCCCCGGCCAGGTGTACCTCCAGGTCATCGCCGAACCCGTGGCCGGCGACGCCACGGGCGCCAAATCCCTGAGGCCCCGCCGCACGTTCGACGCTCCGGACGACGCCGGGTATCAGTTTGCGCAGGCGCGCGGGCTCATCGTCCTAGACACCCCGATCGGCCTCGTCGCCGTTCTGCCGATTGGAATGTGCCAGGTCTCCTCCGTGATCGTCACGGCCGAAGTAGGCGTCACCGTGCGCAAGGGCGAGGAGCTGTCCTACTTCCAGTTCGGAGGATCGGACATTATTCTCTTGTTTGAAGCCAAGAGCAATGTAAGCATCACCGCTCAGGTGGGCACCCACTACAAGATGGGGACGCGCATCGCGCAAGCCTTTCCGGTTATCTGACGATTCTTCTTTCAGAGGCGGACATGGACGCCGCCGCTCTGGACGCCGCTATAGACGCTTCTTGATCCGGCGGTCCGGATACGTGCCGCCCGAACGCGCCGGGCTCGATGCATGGCTCAAGCGTTCGCCGCCCGCTTGGACAAAGAACCGGTCCGGACATCTCTGCAACCCCCGGTTGCCGCGCCCGGCTACCCGATCGACGCCGGCGGAATCGCACGGAAGTACGTCGAAAATATCGAGGAGGCGCCCGGCCCGGCACAAAACGTGCATAAGTTGCTGCACGCCTTCGATCTCATCGTCACTACCGCTCCAAGGTTCGTGAAGGCCTAAGGAAACGTTTTCCCGATGAGGCAGCTGTCCGTTACCCTCCCCGTAACGATGCGATCCGCCAGGATCCTCAAGGCGTGGCACAGCTTCCTGGACAGTCCGGCGAGCCACTATGAGGTGAATCGGGAACCGCACGGCGGGCTCTCCAAGGCGTCCTGGAAGCTGAAAGGAGACTTGATTCCAACACAAGATGATCCTGAAAATGGAGATGCAAGGCGATCTGCGGCCGGGTGCAAGTACAATGTGGAACGCCGAAGGGCTGAGCGAAAAGCGGGCCGACGCATTTCTCGCGGCCAGCGAGGGAAATCGAATTCAGGGCGAGAGCCGGGGCGAGGTGCGCGGCTGGATTCGGACAGTCTTGGGGATGTGCTACGTGAGGCGCCCGCCTGGTGTCCGTTCCGGCTCCAGTCGGGTGACGGCGCTAGGATTTTACCCCGCCCCGCTAGCGCCCCGCCTTGGCATCCCGAACGTCGTAACACCAGAGCGTACCGATGTCGCGGATGTAAAGCCGCCCGTTTGCCACCACCGGATACGTCCACGCCATTTCCCTCGACCGCACGCGTTTCGGCGGGCTCGACGGCGTGAATCGCCCCTTTTCGCGATAGGCATCGGGCGACGCCTCCACAAGCGCCACTTCGCCATTCTCCCCATGCACGTACAAGAGCCCGTCGGCGTACTGCACCGCGCCAGGGCCCACGGCTGGAGCCTGCCACTTTATCTTCCCGGTCAGGAACTCGGCCGCCACCATGCCCTTCGGATTGGTTCCGTACAAGGTTCCCGAAAGCAGAATCTGACCGCCGAGAGTGTTCGGCACGTCCCGCTCGAAATAGACCTCCTCCGCGGTGACTCCGTCCTTCGTCGCATGCAGTTGGACAAGCCCACCCCCGAAACGCCTCGCATTGGCGCTGTAGACGTAGCCGTTGTCCGCCACCGGAGTCGGGATGTTGGCGGGCCCTGTGCTCGTCTTGTCGTAGCGCCAGAGGAACCGACCGGTCTTCGCATCGACGCCCACGACGCCCTTGTCCAGAAACTGGATGTACTGCCTGCGGCCGGCGGCCTCGGCGGCAATGGCGGAAGCGTACGCGGCAAGATCGCCGCCGGGAACGGCGGATTTCCAAATGACCGCGCCCGTCTTCTTGTTGAGCGCGACGAGCGTCGCATCAGGCCCGCCGGGCGTGGCCACCAGCGCGTCGCCGTCAATCAGGGGCGACTCGGCATAGGCCCACTTTCCGGGCTTGCCGCCGAAATCGCCGCGGAGACTTTTCTGCCAGAGAGTCTTCCCCGTGGCTCTTTGCAGACAGACCAGATCGCCATCGGAGCTGAGCGCGTAGAGCATGTCGCCGTCAATCGTCGGGGTGGACCGGCTCATGGGGTAGGGCGGCTCCTGGTTTGGACTCCCTACATTTCCGAGACGCGTAGTCCAGAGCGGCTTGCCGTCCTCTACCGAGAGAGCCTGGACGAACTCGTTCTCCATGCCGCGGTTGCCGAGAATATAGATTCGGTTTCCCATCACGGCCGGCGTTGAATAGCCGTCGCCAATGTCCTGAACCTGCCAGAGCAACTTCGGTCCCGCGGGCGGCCAGTCCTTCAGCAGGCCGCGCTCCTTCGAGACGCCGGTCCGCTCCGGTCCGCGCCACTGTGGCCAGTCGGATGCGCTGCCGGGCAAGGCTAACAATCCGAGACCGGCAGTAAGAAGAACAAGCCAGCGCGATTTCATATTGGGATCTCCAGTTCCCCATGATATACGCTAAGGGATACCAGTGAAACAGGACGCGGAGTTCTTCGAGGGCAAAGACCCACATTTATTGTACATCGCGAAGAAACTCAAGGACGCGCTGGCGCTTGAGATTCTGCTATGCGAGGCCGGAATCGACTACGGCGTCGAGGCCGACGAGTACAGTGGCGGCCTGCTGTTCCGGAGCCAGCGCACGGGTGCGTTTTTTTACGTGTTGCCGGAAAGCGTCGAGCAGGCGCGGAGGCTACTCGAGGAGCGCGGGTATAAGCAAGTCTCGCCGCCTGGCTTGTAGGTTCAGTCGGGGGTGCCCACTCGCGGAACCGGGAACGCGACGCGGCCGACGCACCCATAGTAGACGGCGGCTTCGACTGTTAGCTTGAGCTTCGGGTCTGTCACAAAATGACCGCTGCAATTGAGCGGACGATCGTCGTTTGCCGCCTGCCATTCGGGCTCCGCACACGGCAGGCCACGAGCGACGATGGCCTGCCCCACCCCCACCACAGTCAACGCCCAAATGTGGCGCGGCTATTTTGTGGCCCCGCGACGGCGGTCAGTCGATGGAGAGACCCACGCGCGGCGCTTCCTGCGTCTGACCGCCACTCGCGGAGCCGAGAATCGCGACGCGTCCGGCGCGACCGATGCGGGCGGAGGCTCCGGCCGTCAGCTTGAGCTTCACTTCGCTTGCGCCGGGCCCGGCCACGGCTTCGTTCAGGGTTACGTCGGGCGGGAGGTTCTCCATCGAAAACCGGATGGGTTCCTCGAAACCGCCGGCGCGCCGAATCGAGACCATGAACTCCGCGCTCCCGCCGCGCACCAGATTGACGGCGCTGACCGCGGCTTCCAGTGAAAACAGCGGCTTCTCAGCCACGGCCACCGTGGCCCGGCCGACCATTGCGAATGTCGCGCCCTCGCCACCGCCGCTCGATATGCGAGCCGAGCGCCATGCGGTGTGTACGGGCACGGCGCCGGACTCAGTCTGAACGGACTCGACGTGAATCTCCCCGAAAGAGCCAGCCCTCGCGCCCTTGGCCCTGAGAGTAAATTCACCCTCGTTCTTGCCCTCCGGAATGGTGACTGGCTCCGCGGCCACGCCCTCCGGCAGCCCCGCCAGCTTGAGCGTGACGGGTCCGTCGAATCCGTCGCGGCGCGTGCACGCGATCTTCAGCTTCGCCGGCTCGCCGCCCTCGTAAACGTAAGGATTGTCCGTCGCCAGCATCAAGTCGAAATCGGGTTTGGAAGGGCCCGCGAGCAACTGATAGGGGAAGTTCTCGCCGGTGGTCTTGAAGAGGTTGCGGATCTCGACCCGATAGGTCCCGGCGTCCTTGAACTTATGAGAAATGCGCGAGTCCTTGTTGAACTGCGGCCCGGGGAAATTGCCATCGTCGTTCCGCGCAATCTCCTTACCCGCGGCGTCGAGAATGCGCAGGAGCGAATCGGCCGGCGATCCGAACCGCTGCGCGCGGACTTCGAAAACCAGTGCTTCGCCTTCTTTGGCGTCGAAAGAGTAGAGTTCCGGCTCGCGGTAGCGGGCGATTCCCGTGACCGATACGGGCATTTCCAGGCGGCTGCCGCCCTTGTGGCGGGGCGTGGAATCCACCAGAAAAGTGGCGGCGCCCGACCGTCCGTCAGCCCCTACTAGAGCCAACTCGCGCGGCCCGTCCGCCGCGTCCGCGGGAACCTGAATGCGAATCGCGGCCGTAGTTCCGCGCATCTCGCGGACCTCGCCTTTGAAACCCGCCGCGCTGAACCAAAGCCGCGAGGAGGAGTCGGCAAGGCCTGCGCCAAACAGCGTGGCGTCGACCGTCTCGCCCGGACGCATACTGATTGGCGAGACCGTTTCCAGATGCGGCGCCTTGCGGATATCGAGCTGATAGGCGAAAGTCGGGTCGTTGCGTGTGTGCGTGGGCTGGAGGACCGCATAGTATTCGCCATCGGCGGCGAAGGTGTGGACGAGGAACGGATCCCAGATAAACACGTCCTCGCTGTGGGCGAGCTTGCGGCCGCGTTCGTCGATCAAAATGAGCGCCGGATCGAGGCTGTTGCCGTTGCGCGCGGAGCGGACGTCGAAAATCCAGGTGTCCCCTTTTTTCACGCGGAACTTGAAGAAGTCGAAATCGCCGTCGACGTTCAGTCTGCCGTTGACGGTAGCGGGCAGCGCGATCGGCTGAGCCTGCTCGATCGAAGAGTTCGGCTCGCGCTCGTCCAGGTGCGGCTGATCGCCGACGCGGAAGAGCAGCAGGTTCGATGCGCCGCGAGGGGTAACGACGCGGAAGTAGTGGGGGCCGAAGGCGGCGTCCGGCGCCACGACCATCTCGAGGGTGAGCCGCGTGTAGCTCCCGCCGATGATTTTCGCGGAAGCAAAGCCGTCCGGAAACACGACCGTCCGGGCGCGGTCCAGGTACTCACCGATGATCTCCGCTTTCACGGTTGCGCCCGGCCTCGATCCCTGAGGAAACACCGAAGACATGGCTGGCAGGCGATGCCGGACGTCCTCACCCGCGGCAGCCGCGACGGACAGCAGAGCCCCTAGAGTAACGAAAGGGGCGTTCATGAAACCGGCTTTCATGACACGGACTCCAATGCCGGACGAAGCAGGCGCCCCACCCCGCAGGCGGCACAGTCGGCTTCCAACATCTCACGAACTAGCTCATGGAAGCCGGTCTGGTGGCGCCACCCTAGAATTTCGCGGGCCTTGGTTGCGTCTCCGAGCAAGACCATCGCTTCGGCGGGGCGGAAGAAATCGCGGTCGGGCACGACGTATTGCCTGTAGTCAAGGCCGGCGATCGAGAATGCGTAATCCGCGAACTCGCGGACGGTGTGGCATTCGCCTGTGGCAATGACGTAGTCGTCCGGCTCGGGCTGCTGCAGCATGCGCCACATCGCGTCGACGTATTCGCGCGCATGACCCCAGTCACGCTGGGCGTCAAGGTTCCCGAGGCGCAACTCGGCCGATTCGCGGGCCAGAATGCGAGCCACGCCGGCCGTAATCTTTCGCGTTACGAACTCAAAGCCGCGGCGCGGAGACTCGTGATTGAACAGTATCCCGCTCGAAGCGTGCATTCCGTAGGCCTCGCGGTAGTTGCGGGTCAAGTCGAAGCCCGCGACTTTACTGATACCGTACGTGGAACGCGGATGAAAAGCGGTGCGCTCGTTCTGCGGCGCCGATTCCGCCTTGCCGAACATCTCGCTCGATCCGGCGAAATAGAAGCGGCAGTGTGGGGCCAGATTCTTGACGGCGGCAAGGAGAAAATGCGTGCCGTTGATGTTGGAATTCAGAGTGGAGAACTCGTCGTCGAACGAGTATGTCACGAAGCTTTGCGCCGCCAGGTGATAGCACTCATCGGGCGCGACGCGCGTCACCACCTGATGAATACTGGCGTAACTTTCGAGCGATGCCGCGTGCAATTGAAGCTGGCGGCGGATCGGACTGAGGCGGGAAAGCCTATGCTCGGGGTCTTCAAGCGCCACGCGGCGAACCACGCCGTGAACCTCGTAACCCTTCGCGAGGAGCAACTCCGCCAGATAGGAGCCGTCCTGTCCTGTGATGCCGGTGATCAGCGCTCGCTTGGCCATGAGGTCACTTGGCTTCGAGTCCGACCGCGGAAACAACCACGCCGAGCTCACGCCGGTCGGCTTCACCGGGAGCCAGGAATTTATCGAGAGCGAAATTCACCGTCACGCTCTCGGCGGCAAGCAGCTTTGCATCGACGTCCCGCTGGTAAGTGTGACCTCCGGCCTCGCCGAACGTCTGCGGCGGGAGCGCCGCGCCCTGCACGTCCGCGCTCAGCGTGATCGCCTTCGACTGTGCGAACACAGGATCGGGGATCGTAAGTTTCAGGCTCAAAACCGCGCCCTTTTGCGGCGCGCCGGGAGGCGGACGGAGAACGACGGAAAATTTCCCCGCGGTCCATCGCCAGGCGTTGTGTTCCACGGGGTGCCAGCCGGTCACGAGCTGCTTCGCAACGGCGGGGTCGGCCATGTGGATCATCGACGCCATGACGCCGCCCGATTCATCGGTCGCGACGGCCGGCGCTTTCTTCGCGCCACATGCGGGGAATAAGCACAACCCAATCGCCGGGATCGCCAAGCTCGCGAAGCTCGCGAGTTTCCTCTTTCCGTTCATCAATCTCCGCTCTTTTCGACCTGCACGAGGCAATTATAAAACGTCGGGCCGCCGCCGAAATCCGTAAGACGTTCCGAGGTTAGCGCGTTGACGTTGCGGCCATCCGGGGCGCGCTTGTTCCATCGCACGGAAGGCGCGCAGACGACGCCCCTCGCGGTGAAAGCGCCAACCTTGGCGATCAGCACGCAGACCCCGCGATCGTTGAACACGCGCACATTGTCTCCATCCGCAATTCCCCGTTCGGCGGCATCCGCGCCGTGGAGCGCAATCGTGGCGGTCTGGCGATCGACGAGCGGAATGTTGCCGAAGGTGGAGTTCATGCTGTTGTCGTTCTTCGGCGAAATGAGTTCCAGGGGATACTTCTCGCGAAGCCCGCTCGATCCGAGCCTTGATTCGACCGGCGGCTCGTACTCGATCGTGTGCGCGTTGAATTCGCACTTGCCGCTCGGCGTGCCGAATCCGCCCCGCGCGAAGGGCCGAAAGGGATCGCCGTTGGGCGCGACTTTCAGCCGTACCGAATGCTCCCGGTCCAATTGCTCGATCGTGATGTCTTTCAAGAACGGATGACCGGAACCGAGTAGCGTGCGAATCATGTCGTCTTCGGTGTCGCTGAAACATGGGTCGTCGAAACCCATGCGGACGGCCAGCAGACGGAAGACCTCCTGATTCGATTTGGTTTCGCCGGGCGCGGGCAGCGCGGGTCGCGCCAGTTGCAGATAGTGATGTCCGTAAGCGTAGTAGAGGTCGGTGTGTTCGAGAAACGTCGTGGCGGGCAGAAGGATGTCCGCGTGATCGGCCGTGTCGTTCTGGAACTGCTCGAGAACGACGGTGAACAGGTCCGGCCGCCTGAGACCGCGCAGCACCAGATTCTGGTTGGGAGCGATGGCGGCGGGGTTCGAATTGTACACGACAATCGCCTTGACGGGCGGATCGTTCAACTCCGTGAGGGCCTGGCCGAGCAGGGTCATGTTTACCAGGCGCGCTTCACGGCCGAGAGGAGAGCGTTCCTGCAGGTCGGCGCGCTCGAGTCCGGCGCGGTTGAGGTGAAACGTCTGCGAGGTGGAGAGCTGCAGTCCGCCGCCGATGTCCTTCCAGGCCCCAACCAACGCCGGGAGATAGGCAATCGTGCGCACCGACATGGCGCCCCGCTCGGAACGCTGCACGCCCAAATTCAGCCGGATTGCGGCCGGGCGCGTGGAAGCATACTCGCGCGCCAGCGACACGATATCTTCCCGGCCGATTCCCGTGAGCGCTTCGACACGCTCCGGCGTGAAACCGCGAGCCTTGGCGGCAAGGCCGTCGAAGCCCAGCGTATGCTGTTCCACATACTCGGCGTCATGCAATTTCTCGCCGATGATGACGTGCATCAGACCGAGCGCGAGAGCGGCGTCGCTGCCCGGATGAATAAAGAAATGCTTATCCGCCAGCCGCCCCGTGCGGTTTTGGTGAGGATCGATGCAATAGAAACGAGCCCCGTTGCGCCGCGCCTCGACGATAAACGGCCACAAATGGACGTTCGTTCCGAGGATGTTCGCGCCCCAGGCAATGATTAGTTTCGAATGGCGGAATTGCTCCGGCTCCGTGGCATAGCGCACGCCCAACGCCTGGGTAAGACCGACGCCACCGGCGGCCGAGCAGATGGTCCGCTCCAGACGAGACGCTCCCAGCCGATGGAAGAAACGGCGGTCCATACCCGATCCATTAAGCAAGCCCATAGTGCCGGCATAGCTGTAAGGCAGTATCGACTCCGGGCCGAACTCGCCCGCGATCGCGCCGAGTTTCGAGGCGATCTCGCTCAGAGCCTGGTCCCAGGTGATCCGTTCGAAACGGCCTTCGCCCTTCGCTCCCACCCGGCGCTGCGGATACAGCAACCGCTCGGGCGAGTATTCGCGGTCGAGATATTTCGCGACCTTGCCGCACAGAAAGCCCTGTGTAATCGGATGCTCGGGGTTACCCCGCAGACGCGAGCCGCGGCCGTTTTCGACGTTTACGAGCAGTGAGCAGGCGTCCGGGCAATCCAGCGCGCAAACGGAATGACGTATTTCCGGCATGATCTATGAATTATACCCGTTACGGTACGCTGACAGGCGTGGACTCCGTCTGTTGAGTCAGGGTTCGAGCAGAATTCGCGCGATGCGGTCTCGCATATCGGTCAACTTCGCGGCCTCCAGGTTCGCCATCAAGGCGAACGCAATGCCCTCTTCCGGGAAGAGCTGCAGGTACGTCGTGGTCCCCTGTTGCCCGCCCCCGTGCCCAACCGTCCGGCGGCCTTCGAACTCGCCGGAGACCCAACCCATGCCGTAGCGAGTGGGCGTTCCATCGCGGAGCTTCTGCGATGTCCACATCATACGCACGGTTTCGTCCTTGAGGAGCCGGCCACTCTTCGCGGCGAGCGCGAAATTCACAAGATCGGTTGCGGTGGCGCTCAGGCCGCCACCGGGTATCTTATTGCTCGTGTCCGCGAGCGAGCAGTTCTCAATCTGTTTCGCCGCGGAAAGCCGGTATCCGCGCGCCCGATGCGGAATAATCGAGTAAACGTCGTCGGGGCCGATATGTTCCATGCGCGCCGGCATGAAGATGCGCTCGCGGATGTAGTCGGTGAACTTCATGCCTGAAGCGATCTCGACCGCCGCGCCCAAGAGGTTGAAGCCGTACGACGTGTAGTGGTACTGCGTGCCCGGTTCGGCGATGAGGGGGTCGGCTTGAAAGATCTTGAGGGGCGCGATACGGTCGGTGTAGTGGCGCGTGCTGTCCATTTCTTCGGTGCCGCTGTAGTGGCGGATACCGCCGAGATGCCCCAGCAACTGACGTACGGTGACCGGCCACTGCTTCGCGGGCATGGACGGCACGTAACGCTCGATGCCCGCGTCAAGATCGATCCTGCCGCTCTCAACGAGTTGGAGCACAGCAACCGCCGTGACCGGCTTCGAAATAGAGCCGAGCCGGATGACCGTGGAAGCCGTTACGGGAACGAAGTTCTCGAGGTCGGCGGTGCCGAATCCCGCGGCCCATTTCAGAGTGGAGCCGGTGGCGACGGCGGCCGAAACGCCTGGAATGCTGTTTCGCGACATCTCGGTCGAGATTGCCTGCTCGATGCGGCTCCGCTTTTCGGGCGGAAGCTGCGCAAGAAGGACAAGGGGAAACAGGGTGAGAAGCGTGAGGCGGCGAGTCATGCGAGACATGATAGCGCGCCGGCGAGTGCTGGTAGCCGTACGATGCGCGCCGTTCCCGGCGAGCGGGTACTGACCCGAGTGAAGGTCGGAAACCAAGGGTGAATGCCGCTCCCACGGCGTTTTTCGGACTAAACAGATGTGTTGTATCCTAAAAGCAAGTGACGAGCGCCGAGTTCAGGCGGTGGCTGGAAAAGCAAGGGTGTACTTTCGAACCCGGCAAGGGAGGTCACCTTAAGGTCCGGCTGGGGCAGCGCTTCTCGGTCCTTCCGATGCACGGATCGAATAAGGAAATCGGCAAAGGACTCGCGGAAAGGATCAAGAAGGATCTCCGTTTCAAGTAAGGAGGAATGATGTTGCGATATCCCGTAAAACTGGAACGCGATACCAACGGGACAATCCTGGCCAGCTTTCCAGATGTGCCCGAGGCTCATACTTTCGGCAAAGACCGCGAGCAAGCCCTCGCGCGCGCGGCGGACGCTCTCGAAACCGCCTTCATGGGTTATATGGAGAACCGCTTGGCAATCCCTGAACCTTCGTCAGTTAAGCGCGGATCGTATGTCGCCCTCCAGGCGCTGACCGAAGCGAAACTGGCCCTTTATTCAGCCATGCGGGCGGGGAGGATCAGTAAGACTGAACTGGCTCGCAGATTGAACTGCCATCTCCCCCAGGTGGACCGTCTGCTCAACTTGGGGCACGGCTCACGGCTCGACCGGTTGGAAACGGCATTCCGCGCGTTGGGCAAGGAATTGTCTGTGCAGATTCTCGATGCGGCTTGAAAGCATCGTACGCCCGATTCCTGCCGAGCGGCGAGATCTGGTGCCGGTGGCAAAACGGCTCGCCGCCCGCCAATCTAGGTGCTACAGTCGCGTGTCTATGTTTGATCGGTATATGTTTATTAGTCTTGATCGGCCAGTCTATTAGGGGCCGAAGTGACAAGAACGCGAGTGCATCGGCCGCGAGCAGCTGAACCGGCGCGCCGGAGGGTGAGGCCTAGTCGCTAGCTGGCGATAAGGCTTGCTCAAAATGGATTCCTCCCGGGGCTTGGCGCTCCCGGAGGCAATGAACATGGCGCACCAACACCTGACACGCCCGGCCTAATTCAGCAGCAAGCGCGCAAGCCAGTCCTCTCACAGACTCACCATTCCGAGTACGAAGTCCCGTCCAGGCCCATCTTGTCGGACCCGCTGCGCACGTCGAAGATTCCCGGCTCCGTCTGGCTCACGCTGGTCATCGCTTCTTCCATGATAATGCGCCACTGGGCGTCCGAATTCGTAATGGGATCGACCGGCACCTTGTGCAGATAACCCTCGGTAACCAGATCCTGGAGCGACTGAGGCGCCTTCTGCTTGTCGTAGGTGTACTCGTCGATCACCATCCGCAGAGTGAACAGGTTGCTCTTGAGTACGTTCTCCTTCGCGCGGAGAATGGACTTCTGATACATCGGCAGCGCGATCGACGTGAGAATCGTGACGATCGACATCACAATCATCAGCTCGATCAGCGTGAAGCCGCTGCTGCCGGCGCGTAGTCCTTGACGCACCCCTCTACCACTCTGAATACGGAGTCCCATTCGGCGCCTTTTCCGTGCTCTTCGTGAAAACGTCAAAAACGTTCTGCCCACCGCCGCCCGACGACTTTGGATCGTCCTGAACGCTTCGTGTACCCCAGTCGATGCCGTTCGTCATCGGGTCCCTGGGAATGCGGCGCAAAAACTTGATCTTCTTGTCCACCTGCCCGGACATCTTCACGCCCTCCACAAGCATCAGTAGCGTCTCCGGATAACCCTCGCTCCCCTGCTTCACGGGACCCAGAAGGTTCAGGTCGGCGGCGTCTTTATACTTGTCGATCGCGGCGCGCATCTCGCGCAGCGCGTACAACAGCTCCCTCTCGCGCTCGCGCCGTACCTTGGAGCGCGCAAGGGGCACCGCCATCGTGGAAAGCACCAGCATGATCGTGAATGCGACGATCAGCTCGACGAGCGTCAATCCGCGTCTTGATCCAAACCCGCGCACGCTACTTCACCGTTATCGTCATCTCCGGCAACGAGACCGGGATCGTATTCGTATCGGAATTTTGCAATCTCAACTGCGGCACGGATACCGCCGTCGAGCCCTTGCCAACCAGTTGGAACGTAATCGTCGCGAGATTGCCGGAACCGCTGACGCCTTTTCCGCCCGGCAGCCGGTTGAGCGCCAGGGTTACTTCGCCAATGTCGTTTTGGACGTTCTTCGTGGGAACGACTGGTTGTCCGTCCGAGGCGAGCAGCCCTCCGGCGGCGATATCGTTGACGCGCAGAATCTTCGGATCGAATTTCAGCCTGATGTTCCCCGCAAACAAATCCTTGGCGTTCTCAACCCGCAACGATACCGTCATGATCCCGCCGGCTTGGCCTTCGGCGCTCGAAGGAGTGAAGGCCGCCCGGGCTTCGCCTGATGCTGGAGTGGACGGGACGGGCGCGCCGGGCACGGCGGGTATAGCCGGCGCCGCCAGCGTGGTTGGAGCAGGCGTGCTTGGAGCAGGCGTGGTTACGGGCGCCGCGGGCGTCGTCCGAGACCCATAGTTAAGCTTCACGTTCGTCGCATTGCCCACCGCGATGCCCTTCAGATTCATTTCGGAGAAATCGGGCCGGCGCACGATGTGGGGAACCATAACGACCAGGATCGAGTTCTCGCTGGTCTCGAATTTCTCGCTCGAAAACAACTTCCCAAGGATGGGAATACTCGCCAGTCCCGGAATGCCGGAGAGGTTTTTGCTCGATTGCCTTTGCATCAAGCCGCCGAGAATATTAATCTCGCCTTCTCGCACGCGCATGTCGACGACCGCCTTGCGCTGCCCGATAATGGGCTGCGAGATGCCGCCCAAGTCGATCCGGTCGCGCACGGTCGAAATATCGATTTCGACGTGCATCGCGATTTCGTTCTCCCCTTGCACGTGCGGCGTGATATCGACGTTGACCCCGACATCCTGAAAGGTAAACTGCGTGTTGACGAGGGAATTGACGCCCACTCCGCCGATGCCCGGCTGAAAACTGCCGCTCGCGATCGGAACGCGGTCGCCGATCTTCAGCGACGACTTGAATCCGTCGGCCGCCCGGATCTGCGGCGACTGCAGTACCCGCGTATTGCTATCCGAAAGGGTCGCCTGGAGCAGCCCGCCCGGCAGCGTGATCGCGTAGTCGTGAATGGAAACGTGCGGGACGCGCGAAAGCGGGATCGGGCCGCCCGCCGTTACGGCGCCGTCGCTTCCCGTTGTGCTGCCGCCCGTATACGTGATGGGCGAATTGATGCCTTTCTGGGCAATTGCCGCCGCAAGGTCGCGGGTGCGGGTCTTGCTTACTTCAAGCACCAGAACATCCACCACGATTTCCGATTTCGGCTTGTCCAGATCCGCGATCAGCTTCTCGGCCAGAGCCACGCGGTCGGCCTCCGCGCGAACGATAATCGCGCTTTGCGCCGTATAGGTAAACAGCTTCTGGATATCCGTCACCGTTCTTAGAGCCGTCACAATTTCCTGCAACTCCTGCGCCGTCCCGATATTGGTAAGATAGAACACTTTCATGATCATCTCGTCGTGGTCGCGCCGTTTCTGCGTGTTGTCGAGCGTCACGAAAATCGTGTTCGCCGAAAGCGCCTTCCAGAACGATTTCGTCATCAGGTTAAGGTAATCGAGCGTTTCTTCGAGCGTGGAGCCGTTGAACTCA
The DNA here is from genome assembly GCA_945893365.1 of Candidatus Sulfopaludibacter sp. SbA3. GTDB lineage: Bacteria > Acidobacteriota > Terriglobia > Bryobacterales > Bryobacteraceae > SYKU01. The sequence continues at coordinate 31,166 of CAMDED010000017.1, forward strand.
ACCGAGTAGTTTTTCGTGCTGCCGGTCAGGTTATACTCCGGGTCCATGATCACGTTGATACCGGCCAGCTTCCCTACCGTTTCGTAGAGCACCTTGGGGGGCTGATTGTTCATCTTCAGCGTGATCTTCGCGCTCGAAATCGGCTGCAACTGGGGAATCCCGCCGTAGCTATCGAAGCGATCCTCCGACTGCCGCTTTGCGAGCTGAACCGGCGTCATGCCGGCCTCATCCTCCCGGGATTCGCCGTCAGTTTTCGCGTTTGGGTCTTTTTTTTTCTCCCGCTCGATCATCCCACGGGTTCGCCGGATCTCCTGATCCGCCATGCTCGACGAGGGATCGATGGCGTAAGCTTTCTCGAATTCGGCAAGAGCCTCGGCCAGTTTCCCCTCGGTGCGCCTCTTCTGGCCCTGGCTGATATGCATGTGCGCGGCCTGGAATCGCACGCGGTTCAAGGAAAGCTGGTAGGCGGCGTCGCCCGGGTCTTCGCTTAGAGCCGCTTCATACTTTTCGAGCGCCGTGTCGTAGTCCTTCCGAATCTCCGCCGTGCGGCCCTCCGCCAGGAGTTTGTCACCCTTGCGGTTTCGGGCTTCCGCCGTGCCGGAGCCGGGCCCAAGCATCGTCAGGACGGCTAGAATTGCTATGATGAAACCTGAGCGGTATCCCATTACTATTCAATCTGTTTGACGTACCGGCTCTCCCTGGCGTTGAGAACAAAAGTTGGCCGATAAATCTTTCCAGTTCAAAATCCTGAGCGACAACCGTCAGGCGGGGCACAACTATTTCCTCATGGACCGCTACGAAGCGGGAATGGCGCTCGACGGGACCGAGGTCAAGGCAGCCAAGAGCGGCAAGGTCCAGTTGAAGGACGCCTACGCCGCCATCCTCAAGAACGAGGCGTGGCTCATCAACGCGCACATTAGCCAGTACTCGCATGGCAACCGCGAGAACCACGAGCCGGCGCGCAGCCGCAAGTTACTGCTGCACAGACGCGAAATCGACAAGCTGCTCGGCGAGACTCGCGAAAAAGGCCTTGCGCTGATCCCGACTAAAATGTATCTGAAAGACGGCCGCATCAAGTGTGAGATCGCCGTCGCCAAGGGAAAGAAACTTTACGATAAGCGCGAAACGGAGCGGAAGAAGACGGCTGAGGATGAAGCGCGCGCCGCGGTCCGGGCGAGTAAGATCAGGAATGCAGGTTAATCCGCGTTTGCTTGAGGCCCATATTCTTCACCATGTTCCGAGTGGCGGGAACTACCGGCTGACAAGCTAGCACGCGCGCAAGTAGAATCGGGAACGAAGGATAAAGGTCGAATGCAAATCGGATTGGAACGTGCGGGTGCGGCGGCGGTAGACACTGAGGCGCTGGTGATTTTGGGCTTCCTCGAACAGGTGCCGGAGCCCGTGCGGGATCTCGGAGAATTTTCCGGCAAGGCCCTGGAGATCACTTTGCTTCACCGGCCCGCCGGCTTCCGGGCCAAGCGCCTTCTCGTTATCGGCGGGGGCAAGCAGGCTGATTTCACCTCCGGCGATCTGCGAAAAGCGGCCGGCGCGGCGGTGCGGGCGCTGAAGGCCAAATCCGTCAAGCATATCGCCATGGCGCTCGACACCGGATTCTCCTCCCCGGACTACGTGGCGGCCGCGGTCGAGGGCGCCATCCTCGGCGACTACGAGCCAGATTGTCACAAGAGCCAGAAGGAGGGCAAGCGGCCGGTGGAGAGCTTCACGGTCCTGACTGCGGCAGAGGATGCCGAAGCCGGTATCGCGCGCGGGCGAATCCTGGGAGCGGCGCAGAACCTGACGCGAGAGCTGGTCAATGAACCCGGCAATCTTCTGACCCCGATGGTACTCGCCGCCCGCGCGCAAACAATGGCCGCCGCGCAAGGACTTGAATGCGAGGTGCTCGACCGGGATCGCATGAAGCAACTCGGCATGGGCGCTCTGCTCGGCGTCGCGATGGGCAGCGCCGAACCTCCGGCCTTCATCGTGATTCGCTACCGTCCGAATGACCTTGCCGGAGCGAATGGCCCGCACCTCGGCTTGGTCGGCAAGGGCGTGACGTTCGATACGGGCGGCGTATCCATTAAACAATCCGACGGCATGGAAAAGATGAAGTACGACATGGCGGGTGGGGCGGCCATGATCGGCGCCATGCAGGCCATCGCGCAGGTGAAGCCTTCCATTGCGGTGACCGCTCTGATTCCAGCGGTCGAGAACATGTGCGGGGGCCGTTCGCAGCGTCCGGGCGACATCGTTACATCGCTTTCCGGCAAGACGATCGAGGTGCTGAACACGGACGCCGAGGGCCGCCTGATTCTGGCCGACGCCCTGACCTACGCAAAGCGCCTTGGCTGCACGCACCTTATCGACGCAGCTACTTTGACGGGCGCCATCGTGGTCGCGCTGGGACATGTGAACGCCGGCGCCTTCGCAAACGACGACGCCCTCCTGTCGAAGCTCCTCGGCGCCGCCAGAGCCGAAGGGGAAAAGATGTGGCGCATGCCGCTCGACGAAGAGTACATGGACCAGCTCAAGAGCGCGTTCGCGGACCTGCCGAATATCGGCACGCGATGGGGCGGGGCGGCGACGGCCGCGATGTTCCTTAAGCAATTTGCCGGGGACACTCCGTGGGTTCATCTCGATATCGCGGGAACGGCGTGGCTCGATGAGGAGAAACCGCACCTTGCGAAGGGCCCGTCGGGAGTGGGGGTTCGCACGTTCGTCAGTCTGGCCGCAAACTGGTAAGGCCGGACGGGAGGTTTGCACGATGAAAAGAAGGGAATTCACCGGGAAGGTTGCCGCCGGTCTTGCCGCAACTTCCGCCAGCGGGATTACTCAGGCTCAGGCGGCGGGCACTCCGCGGAAGAACACGCTCATGCACGTGGGCGGCGATTACCACAGCGTCGCCGGGCCGGGCATCACTTCCAGGGAAAACCTGGAGTACAACTTGCGCTACGGCGTCAGGCATCTCACCGCGCAGATAGCGAAGCGGTCGAGCGATGGCGGCTGGGATGCCGATGAGTTGAAGCGGATGACGGACGATTGCGCCAGGTACGGCGTCACCCTCGAAGCGATCCGAATGGAACCGGATATCATCACGTTTCGGAAAGGCGCGGAGCGCGACCGTGCGCTCGACTCCGTACTTGGAAATATCCGGAAAGCGTCCGAGGCCGGCGTGAAAATCATTACCTACCATTGGACCGTGATCCCGATACGGCGAAACAGGCAGACAAAAGGCCGGGGAAACGTCACCTATGCCGGCTTTAAGCTGGAGGAGAACTGGAAGGCCTTGCCGGAGGGCAAATCGGGAAGAGTGAGTTCCGAAGACTATTGGGAGAGAATCGGCCGTTTTCTCGAAGCGGCGATTCCGGTGGCCAAACAGCACGGCGTAAGAATGGCGTGTCATCCTTATGATCCGCCTGGATTGCCGTTCGGGTATCAGGGGACCGACAGTTGGGACTCCCCGTCGGTTTTTGCGGCTATCAAGCGGTACGAATCGATTGTGGACAGTCCTTACAACGGATTTCAGTTGTGCCTGGGGACAACGGCTGAAGGGCTGAAGAATCCAGGCGCGGAGATCCTGCCCATCGTCCAGTACCTGGGCGGGCGCGGGAAAATTTACCAGATCCACATGCGCAACATCCGCGGCGGCCTGTATGATTTCGAGGAAGTGTATCCCGATGAGGGCGAGGTGGATTTTTTCAAGGTGATGCGAATCCTCCGGGATACGCAATTCGCGGGCTCAATCTGTCCCGATCACATGCCGCATCATGCCGAAGATCCTGGAAGTTTGCAGTCGTTCGCGTTCGGCTACGGCTACGTCAAGGCGTTGATTCAGGCTGTGAATTCGGAAGTCCGGGGCTGACTGGCACGGGTGCGTGGCGCGGCGTTCCCGGTCAAGACAGACTGGGCGTCCACCCTGGACAAGCGCCGGCGGTGCGCTCGAATCGCTCCGAAAACAATGGACGTCTGCGGGTTCGATCAGAGGGCCGACTGAGCCGCAAAAGTTCGAAACGTGTCCAGACTGGGGAGCCGACTGTGACCCCGGCGTGGATTCGAACTCTTTATCCGACCAACATCCAAAACGAATCGACGCTGGCCCACCATGCGTGCCAACTTCCGGATTGCCGACAATCCCGAGGGCACGGCGGGTAACTTCCCACAAATCCGACGTCTGAGGAAACAGAGGTGCGCCTCTTGCCTTACCGCAGGATATATGATACTTTGTTAGACAAATGCCCCGCAGCGACTCCCTAGGCCAGTTCGAGCAGCTTGTACTCACTTCGGTCGCAACGCTGGGCGATAACGCATACGGGATCACGATTCACAAAAAGGTACACGAGCTGGCTTCGTCCAAAGCTGTCACCTTGGGCGCTATTTACGTAGCGCTGGATCGGTTGGAGGGCAAGGGCTTCGTTTCGTCGTGGCTCTCGGAGCCGACTGCAGCGCGGGGCGGTCGAGCGAAGCGTTGCTACCGGCTGGAGGTCCCGGGCGAACGTGCCTTGAAGGAGTCCCTCGCTACCGCCCGCCGCATGGCTGTCTCAGTGACGCCTCTCTGGGGAGATCCCGACAAGGAGTTCGGGTAAGCATGATCACGATTCCTTTACACACCGACCCACCTCGATGGATGCAGGCTGCGGTTTCGTCTCTGCTGCCGCCCGCCTATCGGGAACCCGTACTCGGCGATCTGCAAGAACGATTCGCCGAACGCAGCGCACGCGCACGATGGCTCGGCTACGTGGGCGACGTCGCGACTACGGTTCCTCAAGTGTTGCGGAGCCACATGCGGCGAAACGTAACCCGCGGATCGGCATGCGCCGCGGCAGTTCCCGGCGACCTGCGGAGCCGCGCGGAACAGCTCCAGACGCAGGTCTGGACTCGCAATGCCGTCATACTTCTCAGCGTCGTTTTGGTCATCGGGTCCTTCCTGCTCAATGCGCGAGGCGCGTGGCGATTCCACGAGTCGGTGAGTCTCGCGATGACGATCGGCTGGATTGGTGCAGCCTGGCGGTCATACGCGGTGCGCGGCCGATCGACATTGGTTCCCGCTACGCTGTCTTGGAATGAACTGCGCGCGTTCCATCGCCACGAACTGATACGGCAAATGGATCTCGGGTGTCGCGAGTTCATCTACTGGTCCGTGCCCGCGGTATTGCTCATCCTCTACGCACTGGCTGTTGCGGTTCCCGGCTTCCGCGGTGGTGTGATGCTGCTGGGCGCCCTCGCGATGCAGAATTGCGTGATCGCTTGGGCGCACCGGATAGAGCGGCGCCGGTATCAACGCGAGCTGGACCGGCTCGACCAGGAGGTCGAGCAAGCATGACCCGGTATCGGGTGCTGGCGACCGCCTCGGTCTGGGCCGCGCTCCTGGCCGGCTGCGGGACTATAAAGACTCAGACGGACACCCTCGATCTTCTAAAACGCTGCACCAGCAAACAGGGGCCCCTCGACGGCTACTGCGGAACGATCGAGGTTTGGGAGAATCGCCAAGCGCAGACCGGCCGCCGCATCAATCTGAAGGTAGTCGTCTTGCCGGGAGCGCGACGGGGAGAGAATCCCGACCCGCTGTTCTACCTCACCGGCGGACCCGGCCAGGGGGCTGCCCAGGAGGCGGCCGGCATCCAGCAGGCGTTCCGGCCCGTGCTGGCCGACCGCGACATCGTGCTGGTGGACCAGCGCGGCACGGGCGAATCGAACTCGTTGGCCTGCGACCCCAAAGAAGACGAGCCGCTGAAAGCCGATCCGGAAGCCGCCCTCCGCCTGCTGCGCGGATGCATGGAGCGCTTTGACGCCGACCTGCGCCTCTACACCACGCCGATCGCCATGGACGACCTGAACCAGGTTCGCGAGTCGCTGGGCTACGGGCGCATCAACCTCTATGGCGCATCGTACGGCACGCGGGCGGCCATCGTCTATGTGCGACGCCATCCTGAGACGGTTCGCAGCGTGGTGCTGGACAGCGTCGCTCCCCCGGACATGATTCTGCCTCTGTACTTCGCGCGCGACGGCCAGCGCGCCTTCGATCGGTTGACCGCTGCCTGCGCTGCCGATCCGGGCTGCGCTCAAGCTTTCCCGAACCTCGCGGATCGCTTCGAGCAGTTGCTGGCGCGCCTCGACCGCAAACCGGAGCGCGTCACCGTGGCGCATCCGCGGACCGGCGAGCCGGAGCAGGTCGCCTTCGATCGCCTGACGATCGGCGGCATCGTCTTCAGCGCCCTCTACCTGCCGGAAACAGCGGCCATGCTGCCGTTCCTCATCCACCGCGCGGCGGAGGGCGACTACACGGGCCTGCTGGCGCTGGGCTCGGCGGGCGTCGGTGCAATCGAGGGGATGAGCATGGGCATGCGGTACTCGGTGATTTGCGCCGAGGACGCTCCGCGAGTGAATGACGAAACGATCCTGCGCGAAGCCGGCGGCACATTCGCCGGTGCTGCGCTGGCCAAGGCGTTCCTCAAGCCCTGCGAGTTCTGGCCGCGTGGGGAGATCCCCGCCGACTACTATGCGCCGTTCGCATCGGAAGCGCCCACGCTGATTCTCTCCGGTGAGTTCGACCCCGTCACCCCGCCGGTCTGGGGCGAGCAGATTGCCAAGCAGTGGCGGAACACACGGCACGTAGTCGTGCCCGGCATCGGCCATGGCGCCACAGGGCGAGGCTGCATGATGCGCGTGATCCGGCGGTTCCTGAACGACGCGAACCCGGCCGGCGTGGATCCAAGTTGCGCGGAGACGCTCCGCCGCAAGCCGTTTTTCATCGGCTATGCAGGGCCGGTCGCGACAGGCGCCGCCACGAATCAAGTGAAATCGAAAGGGATTCGGCCATGATCCGTGTCGAAGCGGTACGCAAGTGCTTCGGCGATGTGGTTGCCGTGGACGAGGTCTCCTTCGAGGCGCGCGACGGATTGGTGACCGGGCTTCTGGGGCCGAATGGCGCGGGCAAGACCACCACGTTGCGCATGATCTACGGCCTGCTGCGGCCCGATCGCGGACGCCTCCAAGTAGACGATGCCGAAGCGACCGCCAATCCGCTGGAGGCGCAGGCGCGCATCGGCGCGCTGCCCGAGATCTCCGGGCTCTACACGCGGCTGACCTCGCGGGAACATATTGAGTACTTCGGGCGCCTTCGCGGCCTCTCGAAGGAGCAGCTTGAGACGAACGTCCGATACTGGACCACCGCGCTCGACATGGAGAGCATTATTCAGCGCCGAACCGCCGGTTTCTCGCACGGCGAGCGCACCAAGGTGGCCATGGCCCGCGCTCTGGTGCACCGGCCCCAGAACGTGATCCTGGACGAGCCCACCAACGGGCTGGACGTCATGGCCACGCGGGCTGTGCGGGAGGTAGTCCGTGCGCTTAGCAAAGAGGGCCGCTGCGTGGTGTTTTCGAGCCATGTGATGCAGGAGGTCTCGGCGCTATGTGACCGCATCGTGGTGATCGCTCATGGACGCGTGGTCGCCAACGGCACGCCGGACGAGCTGCGCGAGCAGACCGGCGAACAGAACCTGGAAGACGCTTTTGTCGCCTTAACGGGGGAGAAGCAGAAGGCCGTATGAACGCCAAACGCATCTGGGTCGTGGCCCGCAAGGAACTCGTCGAGGCCTTCCGCGACAGGCGGGCTGTGAACGGTCTGGTGATCGGTTCCCTAATCGGTCCGGTGCTGCTCGCGGGCATTCTCAATTTCCAGGTCCGGCGCCAGACGGCGACCGAGCTTCGCGTGCCGGTGACGGGTGCTCAATATGCCCCGCTGCTGGTGGACTGGCTGCGGCAGCAGCCGGATGTGACGGTGGTCGACGGGCCAAAAGATCTTGAGGCAGCGCAGGCCGTGGTGCGCGGCGGAGACGAAGGTTTCGTTTTAGCGATCCCAGAGGACTACGGGGAGAAGTTTGCCGGCATGAGGCCGGCTCAGGTGCAGATCGTGCGGGACAGCACCAACAATTCGTCCGGCGGGCGCCGCGAGCGTCTCCGGAGGCTGATCGCACAGTACAGCGCGGAAATCGGCGGGTTGCGCCTGGTTGCGCGGGGCGTGAGTCCCACGGTGGCCAACGCGGTTCCGGTGGCGGATCTGGAGATCTCGACGGTCCAACAGCGCGCCGCGCGCGTGCTGGCGATGCTTCCGATGATGGTGTTGCTGGCGGCGTTCACGACGGCTATACAGATTTCCAGCGATTCCACAGCGGGCGAGCGCGAACGGGGAGCGTTGGAATCGCTGCTGCTCAATCCCGTGCCGCGAATCGAGCTGATCACAGGAAAATGGATGGCCGCGGCGATCTTCGCCGTGATCGGTATGGTGGCCACCCTATGGTTGATGGTGGCGGCACTTGCGGTGGTCCCGTTTGCAGACACCGGAGTTCGCTTCTCCTTCACCGTGGCGCAGCTCCTTCAATGGCTGGCTGTGGTGTTGCCGGCAGGGCTGCTGGCCCCGGCAATTGAGCTTTATCTGGCCTCGTTTGCCAGGACGTTTAAAGAAGCGCAACAGTACATGGGCTTTGCGATCATGGTTCCGATGCTGGGGCTGATGGGCGCCGTGGCCTTCCCCGACGCGACCGGACTCTGGCTCGCCCCTGTGCCGATATTCGGGCAGTTCGAGCTGGCCAACGCGATCCTGGCCGGGGAATCGCCGGCGGCGATCTGGTACGTACTCTCGACGCTGTCATTGATTGCGTGCACTGCTGTGTTGGTGGGACTCACGGCGCGGTTGTTCAGCAGCGAGAAGATTATCATCGATCGATAGCGCTCGGAACCATACGGAGGATAGGCGGATGAGAAAGATCGACAGCGCGCAGCGCCGCCTCGAGTGGGTTCAGCCCGGGGCCCTAAAGATGTACTATGAATTGCGAAGCGATAACGAACTCATCGCGACATTGGATTTCAGAAGCTTATTGGGCTCGTTCGCGACCGCGGAGAGTGCGGACGGATGCTGGACATTCAAGCGCATCGGATTCCTCCAGACGCGAGCGACGATTCGCGCTTGCGGATCGGACGCGGAGATCGCGACGTTTAAGAACAACACCTGGAGCGGCGGCGGCGGCCTGACGCTTGCCGACCGCCGAGAGTTCCTGGTAACCACCAACGTCTGGCAAACACAACTGGAAATCCAGACCGCTGCCGGGGAAGTGCTAGTTCATCTTCAGACTCGCGGCTTCTGGCAAAACTCCGCCTCTGTCGACGTCACGCCAATCGGACTCCAAATGCCGGAACTGCCTTGGATGGCGCTGTTTGCTTGGTACGTCATCGTCATGATGCAGATGGACGCGGGCGGTGTCGCGGCTATTTCAGCCTAGAGCGCCAAGACTCCGCCCGAATCTGGAATTTAATCGTCATTGCCTGGGGACGGACTGTATTCGTCGGCCATCCGGAACGTGGCCCGAAGCGTTGTGGGAAGTTGGAATAGATAATTTACCGGATTACTCGCCATCCGCGAGTCCTTCGGCTCCTTTGGCGAGTTCGAAACGTGTCCAGACTGGGGAGCCAATCTGAAACTTCGCGACTTCACGCCATTTGATTGATTTCATTACGAGCATTTCAGAAGTTTCTTCTGGATTGGCCCCACTTGACTGTGACCCCGGCGTCGATTCGAACTCTTTATCCGCAGCATCCCCCAAACGAATCGGCACGGCCCACTATGCGTGCCAACGTCCTGATGGCCGACAAGCCGGTCGCAATCGTAAACGCTAGGGCGTTGATCGTGAGTAACCCCTCGCTCCAGGTCCGGGTGGCGCAGCCTAGCGTCAGGTACACCTCCTCGTTAGCCGGCGGCTCCGGAAGCAGGCGCGGCGTCGGCTTCAGCCTCGTCACCATCAGGTCCTCACGTAATAGCGTGATAGCGAAGATAGACCATTCCGTTATCGAAACCGCGCTCGGCCAGGAGTTCCAGCGTTACGCGCACGTTGCCGGGCAGGACCGGCTTGCCGCCGCCAATGATGATAGGCGCCACGAACAGATGATACTCGTCGACGATCCCGGCGCGGATCGCGTGGGCGGCGAGGGTGGGACCACCAACCGCAACATTGTGAGGCAATTGAGCCTTCAGGTCGCGAACCACCTGGGGATCGAATTCCCGCTCGAGACGCGTCTTCCGTGTGGAGACGGTCTCCAGCGATTTGGAATAGACGATTTTGTCAGCCGCTTGCCAGATTCCGGCGAAGTCCAGGATGGCCGGCGTCCGACCGGGAATGACATCCGGCGTCTCCCAAACCGCCATCGTCTGGTACATTTTGCGTCCATAGAGATACGTGCCGATAGGGCGTACGATATCGTTGATGAAGGCATGCACCTCCTCGTCTGGCGCCGCCCAATCGAAGTCGCCGGTTTCATCCGCGATACAGCCGTCCAGCGACGTAGGCGTAACGTAGATCAGTTTGGCCATCGTGCAGCCTCCGTGAAAATCGATCTCCAGCGAGCTTGCGTGTTCGCGGGCCCGCTTCGGAGTCCGACTAACATCGTATCAGTAGAGGGAGCCAATTCCTGATTGTCTCCATAAGCTCGGAATTCCGTGATTAAGCCGGGGAGCGCCGATTGGCAGTCTCGCCCGCGAGCTGTCGCCCAACGATAGATAACGACCAGTTGGCTCATGTCCGCCGATTCTGAGTGAATCACGCGCCATCCGGAAGTCCTTGGGCTCCTTCGGCGAGTTCGAGACCTGTCCAGACTGGGCGCCCACCCTGGACAAGCGTCGGCGGTCCGCCCCGATGATTCTGAAAGCATTACACTTTGGCGGGTTCGATCACAGTGCCGGTTGGGCCGAAAAAGTCCGAAACGCGTCCAGACTGGGGAGCAAAATTCCCAGGTCGAGCTCAGAGCGCCCTTTCCACCGACTTCACGAGCGGCTAGCGAGTCCGAGCGTCGCAATAATTCGATGAGTCGAGCAGGGTGGCGCTAGCATCCCCGGTCTTCCAAGGGGGCGCCTTCAGCGGTCACGGTGACGAGCTGTCGTTTCAAAGGAAATGGACTCAAGGAAAGCGTGTCAAGGCATTTGAATTTAACAACATGACCGAAATGGGCTCGGTTGGGTGATTTAAGAATATGACCAGGCGGGGGTAACTTTGCTCTTTTGGTAGTGTATGGATCTCCGTCGGGGGTCGCGCCCGCGCGGAGGTCCAAGGCCGAAGCGACGACGGGGCTGGCTCCGAAGAGGGCATCGGCATCGAGCCCTCTTTTGGGCGGCCAAACAGCCGCCCAGAGAGGGTTTTGTTTCTCAACCTTCCTTTCTTGAACAATATTCTTGACATGAAGTACTTTGTACTGTAAAGTATCTCTAATGAACATAGCAGATCAGCCGTGGTTGCGACCTCCATCGCATCGATGGCGCCCGCCTGAGATGAGCCTGCCGCCCGTCCTCCATCCCGACGCCCCCGCGGGGCCAATACAGCCGCGCTATGCGCTGCTCATTAATCCCTTCTACCCAAAAGATCCAAACGCGAGCTTCGGAAAGCACGTGCTTACGCCGACACTCGCCTTGACCAGTTTCGCGGCGACGACACCGGAACACTGGCAGGTTCGGTATTGGGACGAGAATCTCCTGGACGGCCGGCCGCCTTTTGCGCCTATGCCCGAAGTGGTGGGGATCACGGTCCACCTGACCTTCGCGAAGCGGGCGTTCGAGCTGGCGCAATGGTACCGAAGCCGCGGAAGCAAGGTCGTACTGGGCGGACTGCACGTCCTGTCGTGTCCCGAGGAGTGTGCGCCGCACGCGGACTCGCTTGCCGTTGGCGATGGCGTGCAGCTCTGGCCGCGCATTCTAGCGGACGTGGAATCGCGCTGCCTGCGATCGAAATACGTCGCGGCATATGAGAACGACTATCGCGAGGACCCGGCGCCAAGGCGATCGATTCTCCCGCGACGGAGCTTTCTCACGACCACCAGTCTGATTGCCACCCGCGGCTGTCACAACCGGTGCGGGTTTTGCTACCTGGCAACCGATGGCCTGCGTATGCCGTATCGAATGCGGGGTCCCAACCAGATCGCCGCGGAGTTCCTGGCGGATACCCAACCCTACGCGGTCTTCGTCGACAACAATCTGGGATCGAACCGTGAGTACCTGCGCGAATTGTGTCATGAGCTGCGGCCGCTGAACAAGATTTGGAGCGCGGCAGTCAGTATTGATGTCACCGACGATCCGGCGTTGATCCGTGCCATGGCGCTCGGCGGATGCACGGGCGTGTTCGTGGGATTCGAGTCGCTCACGGATGAGAACCTCGCCGATGCAAGGAAGAAAACGCCGAAGACTGCCGACTATTCCCGCCGAGTGCGCATCCTGCACGAGAACGGCATCCAGGTGAATGGTTCTTTCGTGTTGGGATTCGATCACGACCGGAAAGACGTTTTCACCCGGACAGCCGATTGGATCGAGGAGAACCGCCTGGAGTGCGCGACATTGCACATTCTTACCCCCTATCCGGCGACCCCGCTGTTCAGGCAAATGGAAGCGGAGGGGCGTTTGTTGCACCGCGATTGGGCTCTGTATGACACGGCGCACGCGGTGTTCCGTCCGAAAAACATGTCGCCTGACGAACTTGAACAGGGTTATGCCTGGATTTATCAGCGCCTCTTCTCACACGCCTCGATTTGGCGGCGACGGCCCGCGGATTGGCGCGCCGTTGCGCCGTATCTGGCGATGTCGTACCTGTACAAGCGCTCCAACCGGTTCTGGCGGTTCCTCATCAAACACCACTTGGTGCATGCCGTGTGGCGGCCGCTGATCGAACTGACGCGACTCCGGCACGTACGGTTCCGGGCTGAATTGGTGGCGAACGAAGCGCCGGGCCGGCCGGGGGCCAATGTGGTGTCTGCCGGCGTCTAATCTTGGTGATGCCGGACTCCGGGATCAGCCTCTGTGCCTCTCCCGCGAACTCTCAAACCTCAATCTCCGCGCCTTCGCACCCAAGGAAAAACCGCGAAGCATCGAGTTTGTACCGTTTCTGAACCGAGGCGGCGCAGGCGTCGAGGAAATCGTCGCTGTGATCGGGATCGTGGTGAAAAACCATCATGCGTTTCACCTCCGCCAGTTTCGTGTCCTCGGCTGCGTCGTCGAAAGTGCCGTGTCCCCACCCGCGGCGGGTGTCGTACTCGTCGACCGTGTATTGCGCGTCGCGGAGCACCAGGTCGGCGTTTCGCATGAAGTCGCGCACTTCCGCATCCTTCGCACGGGAATAATCCGTATCCCCGAACAGGCGCCTGTATGGCTCGTGGTCCGTCAGATACACCAGAACTTTCTTCTCGTATTCGATGCGGTAGCCGGAGCATCCGCCGGGATGGTTCAGATCTAGGCGGCTTATGTCCGCGCCGCCGATCGTCAGTGCGTCCCCCGTCGAACGGAACTCCAGGTGCGCGGGCAGATCTTCAAGAGGCACCGGAAAGTAGTAGGGCTCGGTCTGCTTTCTGAGCGCTTCTTGAATAGGCAGCGAGAGCCCCGGCGGTTCATACACCGTAAGCGTCTTTTTCAGATGGTACGCCGGAGCGAAAAACGGAAAGCCCTGTATATGATCCATGTGCGTGTGGCTGATGAGCAGGCTGATGTTGACCGTCCCCGCCCGTTCAAGCGCCACGCCAAGCGCGCGGACACCGGTGCCCGCGTCCAGAACCAGCGTCTGTTCGCCGCAGCGCAACTCCACGCAGCATGTGTTACCTCCGTAGCGCATCGTAGCGCGTCCGGGACTTGCAACCGTTCCCCGTGCTCCCCAAACCTTAGCGATGAGCGCCATACGTAGTAGCCAATGCCCGCGGATTGGCGCGGCCGGTTGCCTTTACGGCAGCTCCTTGATCCGGATATTGCGGAGCTCGACTCGGGTCCCGTGTCCCAGGAATCCGAGATACCCGGATGCCTTCGCGAGGCCGGGATGCTTCTTCAGGATCTCCGGATCCTTTACCGTGCCGAGATCAGCATCGACAATTACCGTGCCGTTCAAAGTGACCGTAATACGCCGTCCATCGGCCTTGATCTCTTCATAGTTCCATTCGCCGGTTGGCTTCTTGAATCCCTGCTTCGCGGGAAATACATCGTAAATCGAGCCATGGAATTGCGACGGTTTCAACCGTCCCCGATAAACCGGCGCTCCGTCGTCCAGAATCTGGATCTCCATGCCCTGATACGCCGCGTCGCCTTCCAGGGGCGATCGAATCCCGACCCCGTTATTCGAGCCCTCTTCCAGGCGGAACTCAAAACGGAATACGAAATTCGCGTATTCCCTGTCCGTGAACAGGTTGCCGCCGCCTGTTTTCGGGCAAACGAGGATGCCGTTCTCCGGCACATATCCCTCGCCTTTCTTTCCGGAAATCTGCCACCCTTTCAGAGACTTACCGTCAAACAGGGACCGGAAACCCGGCTCGGATTCGGCTGCAAGGGCGAGTGCGCCGGCAAGGAAAAACGCTGCGGCTTTCTTCATGCTCATGAGTGTAACACCAGTGTGGAGACGGGTTTCCAATGTGACCCTAGACGTCCACTTCCTCCCACGAAACCACCCTCCGTTCGTAGATCGACTTTCGCCCCATCATGGCCGTAAGGGTCGAAATTCGGGCGGACTCGGCGTTATTTAATGGTTTTTTGCCGCCTTTCGCATGCTCGACAAAAGCCGCGAGCGAAAGGTAGTTGGAGTCCTCGCCGGCGGCCGGCGCTTCGAGCTTCCTCTCCCCCTTCTTGTCGAGTTCGACAAAAGTCCCGGTGGCGAGGTCGACCGCGCCCAGCGAACCGTACACGCGCTCCTTGATTCCGGAGAATCCCGGCGGATCGAAATAAATATGAGTGAAATTGAGCCGGACGTCGTTTGGAAACTCGTAAATCACGCTGTAATTGTCCATCGTCGTACGGCCGGGCGGCTCGTTCTTGAAGAGGTTGATGCCGCCGGAGCCGAAAGCCCGCAGCGGATGGGAGCCCGCGGCCCAAACCATGAGATCGATGATGTGGCAAGCCTGTTCCACAATGTTGTCGCCGGATCGCACCCTGTCGAAATACCAGGCGGTTTTCCTCGGAAGGTCGCCCGTGTGGCGGTGGCCTTCGAGAAACAAAACCCTACCGATTCCGCCTTCCTGGATAAACTTCATGGACGCCGCGCGGGTCGGGTCGTGGCGCAACTGGAAGCCCGCCTGAAAAATCCCCTTTGCGCTTGCAGCCGCGTTGGTGACGGCGCGGCATTCTTCCGGCGTGAGCGCCATCGGCTTTTCGCAATACACGTGCTTGCCGACTTCGAGCGCGGCCACTGCCATCGCCTTATGAAAATCGACCGGCGTCGCAATGACGACGGCGTCGATATCCCTGCGGTCGAGCAGTTTCCGGTACTCGGTGTACGTCTCGGGAGCGCCGCCGGCCGCGATGACGGCATCGGCGGCCTTCTTCAGGTTATCCGCGTCGACATCGCAGATTGCGACCACTTGGACTCCGGGCACCTTCAGCATGTGCCTCAGCAGGAACGAGCCGCGATTGCCGACGCCGATGAACGCGACACGCGTGACGCTCGCGGGGGGCTGCGCCTGTAGCAGGGCCGCCCCGGCGGAAGCCACGGCGGGCATTTTCAGAAAATTGCGGCGGCTTTGGTCCATATTCGTTTCCGAAACACAATGATACAGTAGTATGCGGAGCGCGAATTGGCGATAGTGGAAATCGACTACGCGAACGGGATCGTTGCGCGAGCGGGCGATGCCGGCCCTTGGTTTACCGAGGCCTGCGCCGCGGCCGGGATTCGCATCGTCCCCCGGGATTTCACTCCGCCCTCGACTGCCGGTCTGTGGCCGGGGATTCGCCATCCGCCTTCCGTGAAAGGCCGCGGCGACGAAGTGACCTCCGCGAGCCGCGAACCCTGGGTCGACGCGAACGGCTATCTGGCCGCCTGGTTGCGCGCTCTTCATCCCGATCGTGCGCCCTTGCTCGGCTACCTGCCGGACCGCGCCGCCGGCCTTGAACCGGACCGCGCTGTGCCCTTCGACACGCTGGAACTGGCGCTGATCGAAGCCTGGGCCGCGGGCGGGAACTACCTTCTGTCGCTCGAGCCGCGATATCAGGCGGCGCTTTCGCGGGGCGAAGAAAAAGCCAAGGAAGCGTGGACGAGTCTGGTCCGCACCTCGCGCTGGCTGCGCGACAACATCCGGCTGTTTCGCACGGCTCCGTTCGACACCGTGACGGCTCTCGTCGAATCTGGCGAGGAGACGGCCGAGATCGCGAATTTGTTGTACCGCCGGAATGCTTCCCCTGCGCTCGCCCGCGCGGACAGACCTCCAGCGCCTTCCGCGGCAAGGCGCGCGCTGGTGGCCGCGAACATCAGGCCGCCATCGCCCGAGGCCAGGGCCCGAATGCTAGCCAACGCCGAATCCGGATCGACCCTGGTGGTGGCGCCACCAGCGGGGACGGGCGCGAGCGCCAACTGGTGGTCCGGCTCCTCTAACGCCGCGCGCTTGAAGCTCGTCCGCAGCGAGGCGGATCGGGATTTCTATTCGCTCGGCCGCGGCCAGGTGGTCGCCTACCAGCGTCCGGTCAATGACCCGAGCGAGTTCGCCCTCGACGTGATCGATATCGTGGCGCACCGGAATCGCGCCGTACGCCTGTGGAACGCACCGGCCGTGGTCGCCCTTGCCGCCAAGGGAGCGGCGCCCGGCCAGGCGATCATGCACCTGGTCAATTACGGTTCGCCTGTCGATAGTGAGATACAGGCTCGCATTCAGGGCAGCTACCGGAAAGGGCAGTTGATCCGGCCAGAGGGCGCCCCAATTGAATTGAAACCCGCGGGCCGTGGGACCACGACGGAAGTGATGGTTCCCGAGCTGCGGCGTCTGGGAGTAGTCGTTTTCGGATAAACTTGAAAATGGGAGGCAACATGAACACGAATATGACGCGGAGAGATCTCCTTCGCAGCGGCGCCGTTCTGGGCGCGGGAGCCGTGGCCGGCCAGGCCGTATCCGCTGCGCCGTCCCGCATTCCACAAGCATTTTTTGGACTCCATCCGTTCATCGAAGCCAACCCCAAGGCCGTGTTCATCCGGCGAACGAACGTGCCGCACAAGATGGACGAGGCGGCGAAGCTTCACGAAGGCCTTACCTTGTCGCGCGAAATTTTCGTTCCGAAAGAGCGCGGCGGCATTCCCATCTCGCACCGTATCGTGCTCAAGCCGAACGTGTGCAGCGTCCGCGGCAAAGACCGCCCGCACGTGGAAAACTGGGGCACTGGCACGGACCCGCAGTTCTACGAAGGCATGGTGATGGGCCTGAAGGAGATCGGGCTGAAGAAGTTTCACTTCGTCGAGGCCAACAATTTCCACGCCTGGAATTACCGCGGTTTCGTCGATATCAATGAGCGGCATGGCATTGAGATGAACGAGTGCGAGCGGCGCGTCCGCAACTTCGGCGATGCCTACGACATGAACTGGAGCAAGGTGCCGGACGCGGTGGTCTACTCCCGCATTCCGCATTACGCGCCGGTCAACGAACCCGATACCTGGCTGCTCAACATGGCGAAGTGGAAGGCGCATGGCATGTGCCTCACGCAGTCCGTCAAGAACGAGCAGGGACTTGTGGTGCTGCCGTTCGTGCGCTTCTGCCCGGGATGGAAGATGGTAACCGGCGTCCCGGATTTCATGAAGCCCGATATTCATCCGCGCGTCGAGCCTACAGTCAATAAGTTCTTCGAGCGTCACGTCAAGCTCAACTACGCCCGGTACGATAGCGGGGCGAACCTGAGTCCGATGCATCAGGAGATCTGGGCGCACAAGACTTGCGACAACATGAGCGTCCTCAAAACGGGTCTCGCCATGATCGAGGGCATCTACGGCCGCGACGGCAACGGGTTCGGCATCGGTAACGATCATTTGACGAACCTCGTGATGTTCGGCAAGGACAAGTTCCGGCTGGACCTGATCGGCCTTTATCTCGGCGGGCACGAGCCGGGAAACATCAATTTGTATCGAATCGCGAAGGAGCGGGGGCTGTCGGACACGTTCAATCCATGGGAAGTGCCCGTTTACGAATGGGTGGATGGCGAGGCGGTTCCGCGCAAGCTCACTGACTTTCCGCGTACGGCGCTGAAGACGTACTATCTGCAGCGGAAGAACGAGCCCGAGTACCACCTGGTTAACGAGCCGTTCGATTACGACAAGCATAAAGTGTAACCTGAATTACGGGATTTGGGCACAGGTGGCACGGGCGACTCGAAGTGGAATTCCGCGATGGTGCAGTTTATCGGTTCTTCGGCGTTCCCGCCCTCTGTCTTCAACAACTACCTGTGTCCGATTCCAGAGGCGCTTTCTTCAACCGGAGCGTCCGCAACCGCTTCGATTACCAACGCCTTAGCGGCCACGATTGACTAAACTAAGTGACATTGGGCCAGGAGACCGGTCCCACATGCCGGCTCGGTTACCTGGGTTTTACAGGCCAAGGGCGTGGGCAACCACTAGCCGATTTGCTTCCGCAGTTGTTGCGCCGCAATCAGGACCGGGTCCCACACAGTGGCGAAGGGCGGCGCGTAGGCGAGGTCGAGCTGTTCGAAGTCTTCGAGCCGCATGCGGCTGTGAAGCGCCGTTGCGATGACGTTGATCCTGGCGTGAACACCGTCCTCTCCGGTTACGGTTCCGCCCAGCAAACGGCATGTCGCGCGATCGGCGATCAACTCCACGCCGACCTCGCGGCCACCCAGGTAGCGCGGCCTGCTCAGAGCGCCGATTCGCGCCGAGGCCGGTTGAAATCCGTCGCGGCGCGCCTCGGCGGCGGAAAGACCGCAGATTCCGATTCCGAGTCCGCAGACGCTCACGATCGAGGTTCCCACGATGCCGGGAAACCGCTCCCTGCCCCCGGCCGCATTCGCGCCGGCGACGCGGCCCATCTTATTCGCGGTTGTGCCGAGCGGAATCCACGCGGGGCGGCCCGAAACCAGGTGGAGGGTCTCGGCGCAATCGCCCGCGGCGTAGATCCCG
This sequence comes from Candidatus Sulfopaludibacter sp. SbA3, assembly GCA_945893365.1. GTDB lineage: Bacteria > Acidobacteriota > Terriglobia > Bryobacterales > Bryobacteraceae > SYKU01. Next base: position 50,047 of record CAMDED010000017.1, read on the forward strand.
TTGATGTTCGTCTGCATGCGCTCGTCGACGCGGATGGCGCCGGTGCGGCCGAGCTCGATACCGGCGTCCGAAGCCAATTCCACGTTCGGCTTGAGTCCCGCGGCGGAAATCGCCAGGTCGAAACCGGGGGCTGCGCCGGATGCCGCTTCGGGCGCGCGAACTCCGAGAATGAGCTCCACGCCGAACCGCTCCAAATGCGCGCGGACCAACGCGGCGAGGTCAGGGTCCTCGCGGTGCAGTACGTACTCGGATTGCTGCATCAGCGTGACGCGGATTCCGTGGCGGCGCAACGTGTCGGCGAGTTCGAGCCCAATGTATCCGGCGCCTATCACGAGGGCGCGCTTCGGCTTCCGTTCGAGGATCAGGCGCTTGAGCCGTTCACCATCCTCAAGCGTGTGGAGCGTGATGCCGGGCGATGCCGGGCGCGCGCCGGTGGCGATGACCAGGCGGTCGTAGCGGAGGCGCTCACCGCCTTCAACCAGGACCTCGCGGCGTCCATGCGCGATGGTAACGGCGCGGGCGTTCGTGCGCACTTCGATGTTTCGTTCCTTGCGAAAATATTCGGGAGTGTAGACCGTCAGTTGCTCCGCGTTTTGCACGCGGCCGTCAACCAGGAACGGCAGGCCGCAGGCTCCATAGGAGATGTCGGCTCCCTTTTCGAGGACGGTAATTTCGAGCGAAGGGTCGATACGCCGCGCGCGCGTGGCCGCGCTCAGGCCCGCCGCCACGCCGCCGATCACAACCAGCCGCACGGGGCTCTTTACGCCTTCTTGCTGCTCTGCACAAAGCTGAGGATGTCGAAGCGCTTGATTTCGCGGTCCGGGAAGAAGCTGTTGACGGCGTGCTGCTCGTCGTCGAAGATCTCAAAGATCGTGGCGAGCTTGGTCATCACCAACAATTCGATGGTGCGTTTGTTGAGGTTGAGCAGCTTGGCCACGCCGTCGGCCCTCTTCAAAGTGGTGGCCGCCATGACCAGAGCGCCGAGGCCGGTCGAATCGATGTAATCGACCCCGGCAAGATTGAGAATGACGTTCAACTTACTACTCGCCGTCAATTCCTGAATCTTCTCTCGCATCACCGTAGCCTCGGGGCCGACCGTGATTCTACCGCTGAGGCTCAGAATCGTGATGCCTTCTTTTTCGCTCTGCTGAATGTCGAGACTCATAGTAGTAGGTGGGACCCGGAGGTCACTAGACCGGCATCTTGAAGCCGATCATTTCTTCGACCCGCTCAGTCGCCACCATGTCGATCGCGTCCCAGGGGCAACCATCGAGAAACGCGCCATCGGGGCCTTTGGTCGTGCATTTTTTGCATCCGATGCACAGCACGGGGTCGACCTCGATATGCCCGAATGGGGGATGATCCTCGTCCGGAACCCAGTACATGCAGTCGGCTACCGGACAATACTCCACGCAAGCCGGAGATCCGGCGCAGCCCGTGCAGCACTCGGTGATGACGGCGATCTCTTTCGGACGCTTCTTCCGCGGAGTCGCAATCCCTTCGGATTTCGGCTCCATCTTTTCGACCAGCGTGGGCATAGAACGAAGTATGCCACACTCATTGGCCGCGGAACAATACGCCAAGCCTGCGCAGAGCCGCGGCTGTCATTTTCGGCGCCGCCTGTTTCTCCAGATAACTGGATTTCGCGCGCCAGGTTTCGTAGCCGCCGACTTCGTGGCCCTCCACGGTGGGAATATAGCCGCGATAGTCGTTTGCAAGCTCGACCGGAAAAGTCGCGCGGAACGGGCTCTTCGCTTTCACTTCGATTCCCAGTTCGACGAACGCCTCGCCGGGCAAAGTCGCAATGCCGAGATCGCCGATCCGCAGGGCCTGGATCGGGGTCTTTGCGGTCTTCGGATACTGCTCGTGAAGTAGAACCGTTTCGCGCGCGTAGATCGGAGAGCGGTCTTTCTGCACTGGCGCGGCGCCCGTCTGGCCAAGCCGTTCGCGCGCGGCGGCGGCCTCTTCCGCCGTGGGCAGCCGCACGCCAAACTCCAGTTCTTCGATCGACCCGCCAAGCTCCACCGAGTTCTGGAATTCGATGGTGCGCCAGGTCCTGTAGCATTCCGCGGCGAGAATGTCCGCGTACAAAGTCATCTGGGCATAGGGCGGGTAGGGCGCGCGCTTCTTCAGGAAATCGACGCCGTTGATATTCCCGGAACAAGCATTGGTAAGAATCGGGACGAAGGGTGGAAATCGCGTGGATGCGGCGAGACCGCTCAGCCGGGCCATGGCGACGGCCCACGCTCCGAAGTAGTCGGCGGTAAGATGTCCGCCGCCACCGCCGCCGACGTAGTGCAGCGCGTAGTTGCCGACGACGGCGATGGGTCGTCCATCGGCGGCCTCGACCGCGAGCACGCCGACGTCGGGATCGGTGGGACCGGCTGCTTTCACGATATTGGGACTGGCGACGGGCGGGTTCATCTGCACGCGATCGGTCGAGGCTCCGAACGGGTCCGGAGGAATCGTGCCGGGTTTCATGAAAAAGCGGCGGTTGAAGACGAGGCGGGGCTCGCGGCCAACGCCCCAGCCGATGCGGGCGGGCTCCAATCGCTCCATGGCGATTCGCACCGCATCCGCGATCCGCACCGTAAGCCAGTCCGTGTATTTCGGGTCGGGCACGCTCTGGAACAGGTGACCCGACGGCGGAGCGCTGTGCGTGTGCGTGGCGGAGATGAGAAGGTGAGAAGGCGGAAGCTGCAAGCTCGCCGCGACGATGTCCTTCGACCGGTCGATGACGGTGCGCGGAACGGCGCAGGAATCCACGGTGGCAATGGCGATCCGCGAGCGGCCGTTATCGAGCGCCAGACAGCGGACAAGCAATTCATCGTGAACGTCGGTCGCGATGCGGTCCGTCATGCCTCCGGCCATGGATGAGCCGAGATTTGGGGTAATGTTGACAGTCGCGGCGCCGGCGCGGAGAGTGCCTCCCGCAACCTGTGCGGCGGCGCCCCACGAAAACGCGGGTGAAACGAGAAACGCTCTTCTGTTCATGTTCATGTTTATTATGCTCCCGCCGCGTGGGATTTGGACAATGCCGGGCCGGATTTCGAGGTTTCCGCGGGCCACTCTCCCGGGGCGATCATTTGCGTCATCCGGGCGGGATTCCGGATGCCTTGGGCGGCCATCACGGCGTCCATCGCCGCTACCTCGCCGGCACCCTCTTCGCCCCCGCGAACAAGTCCGCGCGCCCGCCGCGCCGCTGCCGCGTGGAGGGCCATGCCAGTGGCCGCAAATGCGTGCGCCGCCGCGTCGAGACGCATCTCCGCCTCGTTCATCCGGCCGCGCGACGCCGCGATCCCGGCGTGAAGGAGCCAGGCAAGACCGTCCGTCCATTGCATCCTTTCGCGCTCGACCTGTTTGGCCGCCCGCGCGGCTTCTTTTAGATCTCCCATGGCGACGGCGCATCGTCCCTTGGCATGCACCCACTCCGCCCGAATCACTTGCACGCGTAACATCATGGAACGCTCGACAATAGGCTCGCTCTCGCGCAGCAATTTCCAGGCGGATGCCGGGTCGCCCCGGTAGAGAGAGACCTCGCCCTGCGCGAAAGAATTCCAATAGTGCTGGATATGGAAGCCCCTATGCGACCACCGCTCCATGGCCAGCCTTAGTTCCTCCGACGCGCGCGCGGGGTCGTCCGCCGCCAGCCAGAGCACGTGTGAAATACGATTGAGCACGCCGGTCTCGGTATAGAGATCGCCGCGATCGCGCACGTCCTTCAGAACAACCGGATAGCGGGAGGCGACCTCCTTCAGATTTCCCTCAAAGCACCATGTGATCAGAGATAACAGACGCCCCGTGGTGGATTCCCAGGTAGTGGGAACGTCCGGGCCAGCGCGCAGCGCTTCGGCCTTGTCCAGGTATTCGCGCGCCGCCTGCCAGCGGCCCTGCGAAAAGCAGACCATGCCGGTCATGAAACCGATGTGAGCGTGCACGTACGGATTCCGGACGCGGGCGGCCACTGCGTGCGCGGCCGCGAGCAGCTCCTCACAACGCTGGATGGCCGGCCGGCCGGCGGTTCCAACATGGCCCGCCTCCATGGCGAGAGCTCGGGCCACTCGATACGGTTCGCCGGCTTTGAGGGCTAAGAGCAGGTGTCGCGACTGAAAATCGGCGGCGTAAATATTGTCGACCACGGCCAAGCCCGCTCCCACGCTCCAGCAGGCGTCGATGCGGACCAAATCCGCCGGCACGACCCGGCTGAAGTCGCGCTCCTTGAAACGGATGCCGCGGAGCCTCACCAGCGCGCGCCGCAACAGCAGCGAGGCCAGAGCGCCCCGCGGCGTATTCGCCATCCTGAGACCCACCGATTCAAGCACGCCGCGCATCGCTTCCATGCCCTCGTCGATGTGCCCGCTCAACAGGAGTTGCTCCGAGGCTCTGCGGCGCAGATCCAGGGCTTCCGCGGCGGACGCTCCCTTGGCCGCTTCGAGATACGCGCGGGCGGCCTGGTCGCCGCGGCCGGCGTTTGCGAGCGCGTCGCCCAGCTTGACGTGCAGGGCGCGCGAATGTTCCGGATCGCCGGGGTCGAGATCGAGCGCAAGCCTGTAGAGGCGCGCGGCCCGGTCGAAGGCGAGCGCGTCGGTTGCCTTCCGGGCGGCGGCCGCGGCGTACACCGCGGCCTTGGTTCTGTCGCCTCCGCGCTCGTAGTGGACCGCCATGGTTTCCGAATCGGTCTCGCGGCCGCTCGATTCATAACCGTGCGCCAGCCGCAGATGGTGCGCCGACGCTTTGGCCGGCTCCAGATGGGCGAGGACGGTTTCGCGAATGCGGTCGTGGTAGGTTTCAATTTCGTTGCGGTCGCCCGCGTCGCGCCCGCGCAGCATGCGCTCGGTCCGGAGCAGATGGAGCAGCGAAAGATCCTCGCTTTCGAAGTCCGCGGCGCGCCGCGCCAGATCGTCGGCGACAGGCTGTCCGGCGACGGCGACGACTTCGAGCAGCTTGCGGGCTCGTTCGGGCAACTCGGATACGCGCTGGTAGATCACATCGTCGAGCGTGAGGTGTTGTTCGCCGGTTCGCGCTCTGGGGCTTCGCAGCAATTCGATGAAAAACGGACTGCCGCGCGCTTCCGCAACGATCGACGCCGCGCGCTCGGAGAAGCCGCCACCCGTGAGCGCCCCGGCAAGCGAACGCGCTTCCTCTTCCGTCAGCTCGCCCACTTCGATGGCGCGGACGGACTGGGCGCAAAGCACGGGTTCGAGCTCGCGCAGCAACGGGCTTGCCGGCGCTTCCTCGCTGCGATAGGACGCGATCAGCAAGCAGGCGGGCGAGCCGGGCTCGCGCAGAATCTCCTTGAGGGGCCCGGCGCTGTCAAGGTCGCCCCATTGGAGATCGTCGATGAACAGGACGAGGGGTCTTGATCCGCCGAGCTTGCCCAGCAGCTCCCTAAGCGATGAAAACGCACGCCGCCGAAGCTCCTGCGAATCGAATATTTCGGGACTGCGGTTACGCGCTTCGATCACCGCTTCCACGCGACGCAAAACCGGAAAGAGGCGCGCCAGCGAGGCTACGTCCCGGGGCATCAGCCGTTCCGCATCGCGGTGTGGAAGCTTTTGCAGGTACTGGCTGAGAGTGTCCACCAGGCTGTCGAGCGCCTTGTACGGCACCGACTCGCGCTCATAGCAGCGGCCCGAGAGAATCACGATGCCGGGTTCAGCCAGATGCAGCTCGTCGAGAAAGTGACGGATGAGAGCGCTCTTCCCCATGCCCGACCGCCCGTAAACCCGTGCCGCCACGGTGCGCCCCTCACGGGTGGCGGCGAGGGCGTCGCGAAGCGCGGCCAGGTGGCGCTCGCGTCCGACGAAAACGGCGCTTCTTCCGGCTGCGGCATGGGAAACGAAACCGGGAACGGGCTCGGAGCCGGCTTGCAACCGCTTCAGTACGTCGCGCCCGGAAGGCCGCTGGCCGGGGTCGAAACGGAGTAGCTCAAGGCATAGGCTGTTCAGGTCGGACGGCAGGGCGGCGGCCCAATGGGAGGGGGGCGCGAGGTTCTCATAATGCGCGCGGCTCGGGGTCCGGCGATTCAGGTTGCGGAAAGGAAGGCGTCCAGTCAAGGCTTGGTAAAGCATCACTCCGGCTCCGAACCAGTCGCTCGCCTGTCCGGCGGCTTGCCCGGAGGCTTGCTCCGGAGACATGTAGGCGGGGGTTCCCGCGACTCCCGCCTCTTCGGCGCTGCCGCCGGGGGCGAGTTCGGTAACCAGACCGAAATCGAGTACGACGACTCGCCCTTCCGGCGTCACCAGGACATTCGACGGCTTGATGTCGCGGTGCAGGATGCCGGCCCCGTGAATGGCGAGGAGCCCTTCGGCCAATTGCGAAAAAGCCGCACGGAGGCGTCCGGCCGCGCCGACGGTCAGATGGAACGGCGCAGCGTCAAGCGTAACGTTCTCATGTTCTCGCGTCGCGGGCATCTCCGTCGTGTCGAGGGTAAGCGTGGATTCCGCCTTGGCGTTCTGTTGGGATTCACCGCCGCGAACGTAATCGAGGAAATCCACCCCGTGGATCAGCTCCATCGTGAAGAACCATTCCTCTTTGGTAGCCTGCAATTCGTAAAGAGTTACGAGGTTCGGATGGGTGATGTCGGCGAGCGCGCGGAATTCCTGTTTGAAGCGGTAGATGCGGGACGGATCGCGTTTGCGCAGGGACTTCAAGGCGACGACGGATTTCATCTTGCGGTCGTAGGCCCGGTAAACCACGCCGAAGGCACCGGAGCCGAGGCGGTCCTCAATTTCAAACCGCTCCGTGCCGTGGAATGTGTCGACTGCGTCCATGTCCGCTTTCCGGAGGCGATACCGCGCCCCGTTCCGATGTTACCGCGCGCGCCGCCAGAACAGGTATGCGGGCACGCCGCTCGCGACGCACAGCAGGCCGAGGAGAGACGGCACGGGCTTGGTGGCGAGCGTGTTGGCGACGAAGAGCATCGACGTCGCGACGAATAAGACCGGCGTGATGGGATATCCCCACATCTTGTATGGCCTCGGGAAATCGGGATGCCTGCGCCGCAGCACGATCACACCGGCCACCGCCAGACCGTAGAAGATCCAGGAGGAGAAGATCACGTAGGAGAACAGCTTCTCGTAAGAGCCGCTCACCGCCAGAAGCGACGACCAGACTCCCTGAACCAGGACCGCGAACGCGGGCGTCTCGTACTTCGGGTGCACTTCGGCGATCTTCCTGAAGAACAGACCGTCGCGCGCCATCGCGAAGTAAACTCGCGGGCCGCCTAAAATGCCGCCGTTGAGCGCGCCGAATATGGAGACGAGAATGACCAGCGACACGATCGACGCCCCAGCCTCTCCCATGGTGCGGTTCGCCATCAAGGCCGCCACGCGCTCGGCCCCGGCAATCTCCGCGACGGACAGAATGTGAAGGTAGGCCAGATTGGCGCTCAGGTAAATCACGATGATTCCGCCGACGCCGAGCGATAGCGCGAGCGGAAGATTGCGTTCGGGCCGCTTGATTTCGCCCGCCACCATACCGCCCATGAACCAGCCCTGGTAGGCCCAGAGGCAGGCTATCGTGGCGACGCCGAAGTGGCTCCATGAAAACTCCGCCGGAGCGGTCCAGTGAAGAGCGGATGGCAGCGGGCTCAAGAGAGCGCTCCCGATCAGCAATGCGATGCCAAGTACTTTCGCGATCGTCATGACGTTCTGGACCGCGGCTCCCAGCCGCACGCCGCGGCAGTTTACAAGCGTGAGAATCAGGATCACGCCCACGGCCGCAATCTTCGCGCCCGTCGGCGTGAGCGGAATGAAATGGCCAAGGTAAATGGCGAAACCGACGGCAAGCGTCGCCGTGCCGCCCGAGCGAATCACCAGTAGAAACGCCCAGCCGAAAAGGAAGGCCGTCAGCTTTCCCCAGCTTTCGCGGAGATAGACATACTGTCCGCCGCTCGCCGGATACATCGCGCCGAGTTCGGCGAAGGCGAGCGCGCCGAAATACGTGAGCACGCCGGCGAAGATCCAAACGGCCGCGATCAGAACCGGGTTTGGCAAAGTCCTCGCCACGTCGCTCGGCACGAGGAAGATGGCCGAACCCATTACCGTTCCGCCGACGATCATGGTGGCGTCGAACAGGCCGAGTTTACGCGGAAGATCGCGAGAGGCAGGTGTCACGGATGCCAATCATACTACGTCTTCCGGAACCTCACCTTGAGAAGTGGCGCGTCCGTCGCGTCCGGCTATATAGGTGGCTGCCGGGGCGAGATCCAGGCCGCCGCAAATGGAAATAGATCGCATTGATGAAGCTCTGTCTGTTGTGGGAGGCGAAACGGCGTTTCACCATGCCGGCCGCTCCTTCATGCGATCCAAACGGTTGCGCCCAACCGTACCACCACTGGAACGACGCCCACCGACTTCACAAAAAAGCATCGGCATTCTCAGGACGCGTCAACACCGTTAGGTAGCCGTCAATGACGATGCGGTCGAAACAGCGTGTGGAAAGCCGGCACGCTGCCAAACGGCTTTGTGAAAGTCTTCATCGGTCGTCCTCCCGGTTCTCGTCCTACGAAAACATCATCGGACGGACGACCGGTGGATTCAGGATTTCAAATATCTTTAGTTAGGACCTTCAATTCCGCAACTCCGCCCGCGCCAGCCGTTGCGGATTCCGCCACCTGGTCCGCCCATCCATCGGGAAGGTCGCCCGCGTCCTCGCGCAGATACCGCCAGTGCTGCTTCCTGATGGACGCCAGCAGCTCCTTCCGGCTCTTGATTCGCATGGGGCGTCCGCGATAGATCTTACCCATCCTGGCCATCAGCCATTCGGGCGCGGCGCTCGAGAACATGAGCAGCGGCCATGTGAAGTTCGGGCCGTTCAACTCCCGCAGCTTCCAAATCCAGGCGCCCAGCGCGCCCACCCGCCATGCCGTCGGCCCCCACCAACTGCGCAGCGCCGGCTTCAAGCTCATCTTCCAGCACTTCATCATCAATTGCCACTGGAGCGGCGTCATCTCGCGGCTTTGGGCCACGCCCTGCTTCTTTCCCATGCGCGTGTCTTCGAGCGGCGTGAAGATCGACGGGACGAAGAAGGCGAACAACCCGCGCCGCTCCGCTTCATAAAGAAAATCGAGCGTGGCGCGGCAGTCGTCATCGGTCTCGCCGGGGTTTCCGATCATCAGCGTCAACACCGGAAACCAGTTATTGCGGTTCAGGATCGTCAGTCCCTGCATCAACACGCTCGGCCACTCCTCAATCGGGAAGGGAACTCCTTTGCCGGGCATGATTTTCCGCGCCATGTTCACCGATGCCGTCTCCAGTCCGATCAGCGGCGACAAAATCCGGCCCTCGGGATGCGAGCTCACCGACGGCAGCTTCACGGGACTCTTATCCAGGAGAACCGCGCTCAGCTCCTCAATCAGCTTTGGATCGACCACCGCCGGCGCCATCGTCGAATGACTGAGAAGGTGATGGTCCACGCCCGGCGTCTCAACCACCGAACGGTATAAATCGATCAGCGCTTCGCGATTCGGGAAATAGAACGGCGTATCCGTGTGCACCTGCCCCCAAATGAACATGTCCTCGGTGGCGAGCGAAATCTGCCGGTTGCCTTCGCGCACGTTGGCGCGCACGGCGTGCATGATCTTGTCCTTCGGGAAATCGATCTGCGGGTTGAGATCGGGCAGACAGAACTGGCAGCGGCGCCCGCAGCCGGTCGTCATCTCGACGACGCCGAAGGTCGTGCGTTTATCGGGAACCATCAGCCCCGCGCGATCCTTGGGATGCGCGACCTCCATGAAGCGCGGCAGACGCTCTCCGCGAAGAGCCCTCGCCACCAGCTCGAGCACGTCCTCGCTCTCGCTACGCCCGTCCACCACGCAGTCGACGCCCAGTTCTTCGTAGCTGCCGGTCTGCGAAATCTGCCAGCCGCCCGAGCCGCCGACGATCACTTGAAACTGATGGCGGTGCGGATTTTCCTTTAGCAGCGTGAAGAGTTTTTTCGAGTAGAAGGAATTGATCGGCTCACGCGACGACCCGAAGATCGACGCGTACACGCCGGCGGCAAACGTCACGCCCAGCGGGTTGTGCGTCGACACGCCCACCAGACGCGTGCTCGGCCCGATGAACCTCGGCAAGTCGTCCGGGTAGCAGCACACGATATCCTCCGGCGCGACTCGCCGCAGCAGCGAGGCCTCTACCAGCCGCACGCCTGCCGGCATGAAGCGCGCCGAGCCGTCGTCGTTGCGCTCCATCTCGCGCCACTTCGGGTACTTCTGGTCGATGACCTTTTCCATCTTCACGGGCATTGACGCCAGAGCCATCTGGATGAAGTACCCCGCGTGATCGATCGTCTCCGTCAACGGAGCCGTCAAAACAATCGGTTTGCCGCCGTCCGACATGACTGCCTCCTGGTACTGAGGAGCATTTTACCTCGCACGGCCTCACGGGATCGAGAGGCCTTTCACGCGGGGATTGTTCCGTTAGGTGTTCAACTTCCTGTAATACTGCGCTAGTATCCTCATTGGAATGGAGGCTAGCAATGAAAAACGCAGCATTAAGAGCATTAAGAACGTGGATTATTTTTCTGGTTGTGACCGGGGCCGGTCTCGCGCAGTTCGACACGGCGGTTGTACTTGGTACAGTGCGCGATCCGAGCGACAGTCCCGTGCCAGGCGCGGCCGTCACACTCACAAATGTCGAGACGGGGATCAAATCCGTCACCAAGAGCGACGAGTCGGGCAGCTATCAGTTCTTGAACGTCCGGATCGGCACGTATCGGGTGAGCGCGGAAGTCACGGGTTTTGCAACAGCCGCCGTGGACAGCTTCGCGGTGCGGGTAAACGCGCGGCAGCGGGTGGATCTGGTTCTGCAAGTGGGGGCGGTCAGCGAGACCGTGCAGGTCACCGGCGCCGTCAAAGCGCTCGAAACCGATTCGAGCGACCGCGGGCAGGTGATCGGAACGAAACAAATCGTCGAGCTTCCGTTGAACGGACGCAACTACTCTGAGCTTGCGCTGCTCACGACAGGCGTCCGCCGCTCCGCCTACGCCTTCGCCAATCCGCCGCGCGAAGGGTCGTTTAACGCGAACGGGCAACGCAGCACCTTCAACAATTTTCTGCTCGATGGCGTGGATAACAACGCCTACGGCACGAGCAACCAGGGGTTCTCGAATCAGGTGGTGCAGGCCTCGCCGGACACCGTCGCCGAGTTCAAAGTCGTCACGAACAACATGAGCGCCGAGTATGGACGCACCTCCGGCGCGGTGATCAACGCATCGATGAAGAGCGGCACGAACGAATTTCACGGCAGCGCGTGGGAGTTCGTGCGCAATACAAGCCTCAATGCCGTTGGGTACTTCAAGCCTGTGGGCAACGTCAAGCCCACCCTGCAGCGGAACCAATACGGCTTTACATTTGGCGGGCCCATTGCGAAAAACCGCGCGTTCTTCTTTGCCGACTACGAAGGCTTCCGCGAGATCCAGAAGTTCCCCTCGTTCTCGAGCATCCCGACCCTGAACGACCGCCTGGGCATTTTCGATAAACCCGTGCGCAACGTCGTGACGGGCGAAATCTTTCCTGCCAATACGCCGATTCCGCCAACCCGCATCACGCCGTTCGCGCGCACGGTGCTGGCGAATCTGCCCGCGCCCACGAGCGCGGCGCGCGCCAACAATTTCAATCTGCTGCGCCGCGACAAGAACAACAACGACAAGATGAACGTGAAGCTCGACGGGCAGATCAATAGCCGCATGACGGCATTCGTGCGCCTGAGCCACCGGAAGAGCAATATTTTCCAGCAGCCGGATATTTCCGGTCCCTCGGGCGGCGGCGGCAACGGCTTCGTCCGCGCGCTCAACCAGCAGCTCGCCATGGGTTTCACCTACACGGTGACGCCCACGTCGTTGTTGGAAGTTCGCATGGGAATTTCGAAGACGCGCGCCGGCAAGGAACCGTTCGGCCTGGGCGGACCGAGCATGCAGGCTTTGTTCGGCATCCCCGGACTCTCCGAGGATCCGCGGCTAAGCGGCGGACTGACGAACCAGAATATCGGCGGCTACACCGCCCTCGGGCGCCAGGCAACCAATCCGCAGTGGCAGCATCCGTTCCTCTACAACCCGCGAGTGAATTATTCCCGCATCATGGGCAGGCACTCTCTCAAGGCGGGCTACGAATACCAGCGCATTCACACGGAAGTGCAAGACGTGAATCCGCTTTACGGCGCGGACGTCTACGACGGCCAGTTCAGCCGCCCCACCGGCGGGGCCGCCGACACGGCCACCTACAACCTGGCCGACTTCATGTTCGGACAGCGGGCCGGCTATTCTCTGGTCAACTTCTTCGTTGCGCAGTACCGCCAGGCCATGAACTTCGCCTATCTTCAGGACGATTTCAAGGTGAACTCGAAGCTGACGCTGAACCTCGGCGCGCGCTACGAATATGCCACGCCGCAGTGGGAGAACGACAACAAGCTGAGCAATTTCGATCCTTTCGCGAACAAGCTGATTCCCGCGTCGAAGGGTTCGATCGCAAACCGCTCTCAAGTCGATCCGGACCGCAACAATTTCGCTCCCCGCGCCGGATTCGCCTACTCACTGAACTCGAAGACGGTCGTGCGCGGCGGCTACGGCATCAGTTATGTCCACTTCAACCGCGCGGGCGGCGGAAATCTCCTGGCGATCAACGGCCCGCAGGTAGTGATTGCGGCTATCTCGCAAGCGCCCGGACAACCCGGCTTTCGTCCGGCCGAACAGGGATATCCGGCCGGCCTGACGGATCCGGCGACGTTCGACCCGATCCGGTCCAACATTTCCTACATGCCGCGCGACACGCGCACCGGGTATGTGCAGAACTGGTTTCTCTCCGTTCAGCGCGAGGTCGCGCGGAACACCGTGATCGATCTCGCCTACGTGGGCAATCGCAGCAACAAGCTGCTTTTGTTCGCCGACTTCAATCAGGCGCGCCCGAACGGGCCGGCGGAAGAAACCGCGCTGCAGCTTCGCCGTCCGAACCAGAGCTTCGGGCCCATCACTCTTGCGGCCAACTACGGGTGGGCCAACTACAACGCGCTGCAAGTCAAGGTGGAGCGGCGCTACGCGGCGGGCTTCTTTGTTCTGAACTCGTTCACGTATTCGAAGGCGATGGACAACGTGGGCCAGGCGCTCGAAGACCAGAACGGCAGCAATGGCGCGAGCGTGCAGAACTTCTACAACCTCGCGGCGGAAAAAGGCCCGTCGGGCTACGACCAGACTTTCAACAACACGACCAGTTTGGTGTGGCAAATTCCCGTTGGAAAGGGCAGGAGGTTCGCCGCGGACCTGCCGGCGCTGGTTGACGGCGCGATCGGCGGCTGGCAGATCAGCGCCATCCACAACATGTGGAGCGGCGAGCCGATCAACCTCCGTTACAGCCCGGCCGCGGCGTCTCAAGTTTCAAACATCGCGGCGGATTGGCGCGGCGCCGTTTGGTACAGGCCGAATGTGAACGGGCCCGCGGTGACTCCGTCGGGGGGACGCACGATCGACAACTACCTGAATATTGCGACGGTCACGCCGCCAACGGACCGCAGCCAGCCGTTCGGCAACGCGGGACGCAATGTCGCCCGCAGCCACGCGCTCTATCAAGCCGATATGGGAGTGCAGAAGGATTTCCACCTGCCGAGGGAAAACACCTACGTTCAGTTTCGCGCTGAGTTCTTCAATCTGCTGAACAAGTCGAACTTCCGTCCCGCGAGTCCGAACCGTTCGACCGCGGCTTTCGGCACGATTCGGAGTACCTTCCCGGCGCGGCAGATCCAGTTTGCGTTGAAGCTTGTTTTCTAGCGGGAGCCGGCTCGGATCGGCAATTTTACTCGCCCGGCGCCGTCTGGCATTCATGGTCGTAAGCGAATTCGAACCGGCCGGCTGCCCCGATGGACGCGGTGGTATTCTTCCGCGTCCATCGGGCCCGTTTCTAGTGGCCGTCGTCCGCGGTGGGACCGTAAATGCTCGGTACCTTGGCGTTCATCGCGCGCAGGTATGCGGCCAGTTGGCCCCGATGATGAACCGAGTGCACGGTCCAGAACTGAACGAACGCCACCGCGGGTAGCGTCATGAAGTTCATGAAGTTGATGGGCTTCGTCAACTGTTCCGCGCTCATCGCCTTCACCCGCGCCAAAGCCTCGGGGACCTTTGTCGCGAAGACTGCCTGGACCTCAGCCGCCGAGGCCGTGGCCAGTGGATCTCCGCCCGACTTGAATTCACCGGTCAGGATTCCATCCGCGAACCAAAGTTCGCTACTGACGATGTGCGCCATCAACTGAAGCGCCGTGCGTCCTTTCTCGCCGAGTTTGAAATCCAAACTCTCCACAGGCACTGCCGCCAGCACCTTTTTCGTCGTCTGTTGCTCTTTTTCCAAGCCCATCGTAAGGAACATTGCGAGTCCCTGGGCCTGTTCCGGTGTAAACATAATTGCCTCCTCCGGATATGCTACTAGGCGCCGGTATGTTTGGGCAAATTGTAACAGCGTTAACTTCTCGGCGCGAATGGAGGCCTCCGGAAGGGCGTCGATCAACGCTTTCGGAAATAGGCCGAACAAATTATTGCGCAGCATTTTTCGCTTTTGGCGAAAACACTGTCCGATAAATGCGAGGAATTCGGGGTCGGCCTCCGCTCCAGGGCGGGGCCGCAGCCGCACGACAGCCGATTCCACCTTGGGCGGGGGCTGAAAGGCGGCGGATTTCACGTGAAACAAGACCTCGCAGGTTGCGGCGAGTTGCGTTCGCACGCTCAAAAAGCCGTAATCGCGGCCCCCGGGACTTGCCGCCATGCGCTCGGCAACCTCCTTCTGGATCAGGAAAACCGCCCACCGAAGCCCAGCGCCCAAGTCGAGAACTCGCTCGATGATTGCCGTGGCCGCATAATAGGGCAGATTGCCCGCGATCACGGCCGGCCCCCACTGCGCGAGGTCTGTCGTAAGCGCATCGCCCTCGATGACGGTCAGCCTTGATTCGCCGTGATATCGATCGCGCAACTCCCGGGCGAGCGCGGGGTCGAGTTCGATCGCGATCACTTTGCCGGCGCGCTTTAGAAGATGCGCGGTGAGCGCGCCCTTGCCCGGCCCAATTTCGACGACGAAGGGTTGCGGCTCCGGGCAGACAACGGAGGCGATCCGGCCGAGAACCGTCTGGCTGCGAAGAAAATGCTGGCCAAGTCTTTGCCTCGCCACGAAACGCCGGGTTAGCCCTTCACCACGACGTTGTTCTGTGCCCGGCGGAACGAGATGCGAACCTTGCCCTGCGTCGGCTGACCGAACGCCGTAGCCGGACTGAAGGTCGTAAAGAGCAGCATGTTGCCGATGTGCGCCATCGCCTCCGGACTCAACTTGCCGCCCGCGACCGAGTAGTCGACCACGGTTCCATTCTCGTTAATCGATACTTCGACCTCAAAGTCCTGGGAAATTCCGAAAGGAGCAAGATCGGCAACCGCCGCGCCGGTATTCAGGAATCCCAACACTCCGCGGGGTTCCGTCGATACGCGTTCGGACATGGGGATGTACGCCCCCAGCGTCGGAGAGAGCATGGCGAACAAAGCCAGCGCGGATATCAATCCGCCCGCGAAAGGAAAAGCCAGCGGACGCATCAGGTTGTCCGTCGCCAATTGGATCCTGCGGCCCCAGACCGCAAACAGCGACGCCCAAGTGAGACTCTGCATGTTGTGAGCATGCGCGCGCGACGCCAGCACCTGCAACTCGGCCGCGAGGAGGGCGGGCGCCGTGGGAGCGGGCAACGTACGCAAAGCCACGCCGACACCGTCTAACTCCTCGGCATGGGCAGTACATTCCCGGCAATGCGCCAAGTGCCCGGAGAAGGCTACCCGCTCGTTCTCCGCCATCGTACCGTCGACGTAGTCCGCAAACGATCTTTCAAAATGGCAACTCATGCTCATTCACCTAGCCTATCCATAGCCCACCCGAAACCGGGAACCGGAGACGTCCGCCCCTGACTATTCAGACGCCCGGTTAACTGTAAACGTAACGCCTCCCGCCCCCGCAAAATCCTCGACTTCACCGTTCCCATGGAAACGTCGAGGACCTCGGCTATTTCCTCGTAACTCAGTTCTGAAATGTCTCTCAGCACGACGGCGTCGCGGAAATTCGGATTGATCCGCGAGAGAGCGTCCTCGATCAGCGCCTGCCGCTCCCGATCGAAAACATAGTCGTAAGGCGAACGGCCGGCATCGGAGAGCGCGCGGCCGATGCCCTGTGCGCCGCCATCGTCATCTTCGAGTCCGACTTCGCTGCGCCGGTGCCGGCCAAACCAGCGCCGGTGATTGTGCGCCTCGTTGACGGCGATGCGGTAGATCCAGGTCTTCAAGCTACACTGGCCGCGGAACCGGCCGACGCCGCGGAAAACCTTTAGAAACACGTCTTGTACCACGTCGGAGGCTTCGTTCGGGTCTTCGAGAAGGCGATAGACCAGGCTGTAGATGGGCTGCTGAAACCGCGCGACGAGAGTTTCGTAAGCTTTCTCGGAGCCGGCCTGCAGCGCCAACAGCAAGACTTGGCTGTCGTCCGCGGGCTTTGGCTCCACGCCATTGTCCGGGCTTGAGAGCGCTATCGGCAGGGACTCCATCAAAGGACCTCAATTGTCATTGTATCCCGTTACCTTGGTGCGTTAGACTCCGTCTATGACAAAAAGTTCCCGCGTTACTTCGGTTTCCGCTCGACGGGCTGGAGAGGGCCGGTGAGCGTCATCGAGCCCCAGGTCGAATCGTCGTCCCCGCGTCCGTAGAGCAGAAAGTGGCCGCCATAGTCCCCGCCGTCCGGATCGGTGTGGACGATTTCGAGGCCGTAGACGTCCCCCGGCCGAGGCGCGCGCCACTTCGGAGTGCTCGCGCCGAGGGTGGGCGCCATCGCCACGCGGGCTTCCAGAACAAAGTCACCCTTGCCGCCGCCCCAGGGATTCATGCGGACGGAGTACTCTACAGCGTCTCGCGGCAGCGGTTCTTCAAGATACGCTTTGCCCGGCGCGCCGTGCCGCCACCACGCTCCGTAGGGAGGCCGCGCCGCGTCGATGACGAAACAGAACGCGTTATCCCCTTCGCCGAATTTCTTCGCGGCATCGCCCCGCGGCGCTTCGATGAACCAGCAGATGGCGTCCTTGTAATACCAGCGCTTCGGTTCATGCCGGGGATCGGTCACGTCGTTGACATTGTCCCGGACTTCGGCTCCCAGGTAGAGATATTTTTCGTCCCATGCCAGGTAGTAGCGCGCCTGCAGGTCTTCCTCGGGCGAAGGTTCGGCGCCGTGGATGGTGATGCGGTTAATCGCCGGATCGTACCAGGGCATTTGGCGCAACCTTAGAATGTCCCACAGCCCGTCGGTGAAGGCCGCGTATTTCCATTCGGACAGGTCGCCATCGATTACCGGCGGCTTTTCGAGGCGCGGCACCCGGAGGGGTGGACCATGAGGATCGGGCTTCTGACCCGCCGCCGCGAGCGCGAGAGCGCCTGCCAACAGAAGCTTACTTGCCAGTGATCTCGCCACGCGGCTTCCCTTGTGTAATCTCGTCGAAGATATCTTCGACCTGACCCGGAGTGCGGGCGCCGATCCAGTTTTTCACTGAGCCGGGAAGGGACATCTTCAGGCCGGACGGCTGACCGCCAGTCATCACGACAAGATCGTCGAGCTTCTTTCCCGCCGCGACCTCCTTTTTGACCCGGCCGTAAATCTCGGTCAGATAGCGCTCCTGGCCAGATAGAATCTCCGGCCCGCCAGCGGGTCCGTGAGCCGGGAGCACGTGTTTTGGTTTCAACGCCATCGCCTTCCTTACTACGTTCGGCCAGTTGGCGGCATTGCCGTCGCCAAAGCCGTTGTAGGGTCCGTTAACCACGGCGTCGCCCGTGCACAGCACTTGTTCCTTGGGGAGGTAGGCGAACGTATCGCCGCGCGTGTGCGCCCATCCGAAGAAGTGGAATTCCACGCGGCGCGTGCCGTCGTCGATTACAAACGGCGTTTGATCGAAAGTCTGCTTCGGCGGCTCGGCTGTATCAAGGTTGAGTTCGGCGACGTCTTTCCGGCGTGCGGCGTCGGCACGCCAGCGCGCGGGCTCGACGCGGCGCATTTCATCGGCGACGGCCTTGTAGGCGAGCGTGGCCGCGCCCGCTTTCGTCCATAGCGCGTTCCCGTAGGCGTGGTCCCCGTGGTGGTGCGTATCGAAGACGTATTTCACGGGCTTTGGTGAAATCCTCTTGATATCGGCCATCAGGGCGCGCGCGCCGCTCGGATAGTTGGCGTCCACCACGATCAGGTGGTCCTTCATCTCGATCACGGCGTTGTTGCAGTGGCCGTACCGGTCGAGGTCGCCCTGCCGGAACCAGACGCCGGGAATCACCTGTTCAATGGTCTCGAGCTTTCCATCGGACCTGGTGGCGATCAATGCCGCGAGCACCAGGGCGGCGAACGGAGCGACCGGCCAAATTCGCTTGCGCATATTGGGTAAAGTTTACACGAGCGGGTGTGGCGCTGCGGCCCGGGGTGAGCGGAAGTGGCTGGCGGCCCTGGTCCGTGGCCGCCAGAATACAGACGTGCAGCGGTTGGAGTACAGCCTACCCGGCTTGCGGATCGTGCTGCAAGATGCCGAAGATGTGGCCATCCAGGTCCTTGCAGTACGCCAACCAGCCGACGCCAGGTATCGCCATCTTCGGCACCACGGCGAGGCCGCCGGAGGACTCGATGGTAGCCAGCGACTCATCCAGATTCCCCACGCCGATGGTGTTCACGCATGGCTGCGCCGGGTCGTTCCGGCGCATCAGTCCGCCATCGATTCCCGGCCCTTCGCCCGTCGAAATGAGCCAGTACTCCATGGGCCCTTCCCACTTGCGGAACTTCCAACCGAACACCTTTTCATAGAAGCCGATCGCGCTTTCAGGATTGTCCGAGGGGATTTCGAAATGTATTGGTCTTGCCGACATGATTGAGGTCCTCTTTGATTGAGATCCGGAGCTTGGCTCCGGCGCTGAGTTAAAAAGCAGCAATCATTTTACGCGAGCCGGGTCCGGCGTTGCAAAATCAGCGCCCGCCGTTCGCTGGAAATCTCAACCTTCGATCCCAGACCGGGGAGTTGGGAAAGACATCCTGCTTGAGAATGAGAGCGTAGAGTCCCCAGAGTGTCAAAACTACTGCGTTGGCGGCATGTTCAGGCGCCGCTCGACCTCCGTAAGGCGGGATTCCATGGTCGCCAGCCGGTCTTTGATGGCTGCGGCTTCACCGCTCAGTTTCCGTCAGCCGCTTTTGGTTGGTCTCCGCAAATGAAGAGAACGCCTGCAAGAGCCTCGTTTCAGAGTCTCGAAGCGTCTCCTTCAAATCGTCGTGAGAGTGTTGCATTTCGCTACGAAGCATATCGTAGCGTTCGTTGAGCCGCGTTTCCAAGGCTTGCAGATCAGCTTTGGTTGCAGACTCGTTCTCGTTGTGCATACTCATCACATCCAATCATATGGCAAAAACGACTCGGGCTCAGCACCGGCCAACGTTGGCTTCCGCCAACCATCCTGACGTATTCTGAACGTAAGATCCATGGCTCTCTTCCATACTTCACCGACCCCGGCACAACGCGGTGCGCCTTCCCAGGCTCGGCTTCTTCGGCGCGAAACGCTCCCCAAACAGCCTCGCAAGGCGCCGAGGGCGTTCGCAACTTTGGGCTTCAAGGAGCTTGAGATCGGCCGCGCCGATATCTCGGCCCACGCCGCCCTCGTCCGCGAATGCAGGCTTTGGTCCATCAGCGGCGACGTATGACAGGCAAACAGGTTTTTACCATCTTCGAATCGCTCGGCACCGCGCAGAACCGGAAGATCTACGCAAGACACGGGGCGGATTCCTCCAATACGTTCGGCGTGAGCTTCGCCAACTTGAGTAAGCTTCGCAAGCGGATCAAGGGCGACCATTCCCTCGCAGCCGAGTTATGGAAGACCGGCAACTTCGACGCGCGTAATCTCGCCACGATGATCGCGGACCCCGCGAGCATGACCATGCGGGAACTGGACGAATGGGCGCGGGACGCCGGGAGCTATTGCGTCGCCGAAATGTTCGCGCGGAATGTGGCGGCGAAGACTGCATTCGCACCGAAGCTTATCGAGAAATGGACGAAGTCCAAATCGGACCTGACCTGTGTGGCCGGATACGCGCTCCTGGCATGTGCCGCGATGAATGACCAGGACGCGGCGGACTCCTACTTCGAGGACCGCCTAACCACGATTGAGGCCGGAATCCACCAGGCCGGAAACTGGACGAGGTACGCAATGAACGGCGCCCTGATCGCGATTGGGCTCCGGAATTCCCGGCTGCGAGGGCTGGCGCTCCTGGCTGCCGCCCGTATAGGAAAGGTAACGGTCGATCACGGAGAGACCGGCTGCAAGACTCCGGACGCGACCGCATACATTCAGAAAGCGGCGGGCAGGAAAGCCGCGCTTGGGAAAGCCGGCAGCCGGGCCCCCAAAGCCCGAACTTCATCCGCCGCCTGAACCCCGGGGGTGCGATCCAGCACATGAACGCGCGGCGCGGATCCGCTTCGCGAGCAGTTTCCAATCCAAGGATGATCCTGAAATGAGGTTTCGTTTCCAATCCAGCATGATCCCGAGATCGGGGTGCTTGGTTCGGGCTGAAGCCGTCCTTTTCGTTGATTTCAGATTCTGAGTTGGTGGTTCGTTTTCCCACCCGGGGCAGCCAATTTCTCAGCTTCCCGATGATCGCCCCGTTCTTCCCTCCCCCAATGCGTTGTCCTGCGTCCGGTTGGCCCGGCTCTTGGTGAACTCGATCAGCAGGTCTCTTCAGCAGCTTTTCCACTTCGTGGTTGATGAACTCCGATCCTTATCGGAATGGAATCCCAATATCCGGAAGGGAAACCGATGCAGCATCGCTTCCAGCACCGGCAGCACGTATTGCTCGCTGATCTTTGCCCACGCAACCCACCACTTGCCACTGCGTTACTGTATCCACAGCATTGATGTGATTTACGCCTTTCACTCCTTCCCAATCCCCTTGATGCACCGTATCCACCCGCAGGAATCCCGGCCGTCCTTCCGGTTCCGGCTTCCGCCGTTCTCCGATCCCCACCGCGCCGGCCGCGTTACCTCCCACTTGCCCGCCATTTTCCGGTATCGCGCGCTTCCGCGCACATTATGCAGATGCGTTACCGGGATTCCCGCCAGCCGCTCATACTTCGCCTTGCCGAACTCCTCATACTCCCGTTTCAAGATGTAGCGCGTGGCCGGTCCGCTCAGCCACTCGTGCGTACGGTCTACCTCCGCCAACGCCGCAATGTCCGCCTCTGTGTACTTCACCGGAAACCGTCTGCGCCGATACGCTGCCGCCTCCACCACGCCCTCGCTCCGGTATTGCCGGATGAGCCGCGTCATTTGCGCCAAGCTCAATCCCGTCACCTTGCACAAGTAGGCCGTACCGAACCTCGCTGCTTCTTGCCCCGCATCGCATACTCCTGTGCGACCAGGACCACTTGAATCCAGTCGTACACCTCACTCCGGCTTTCGCCCCTGAACTCGATTCCTTGGCTGGCCTCGAGGAATTCCTCGATCCGCTACCCGTTCAGACCTTCGGCGTTCTGCATTCGTATTTGCACCCGGCCGCAGCTCGCCTTGCATCTCCATTTTCTGGATCGTCTTGCATTGGGATCAAGTCCCGTTTCAGGCCCATCTCTCTCTCTTAAAGAACACTCTCCTGCGCGCTAGGGTAAGGCTGATCCAACGAGTTGAAAACCCAAGGCTTTCGCTTGCGCCCGGAGTTTCGATTCAGCGCGTGTGCGGGACTGTTTTTCGCATTCGGCGAAGACGGTCTTATCATAGGGTTGGCGGGGGGTCAGCATGTGAAAGATAATTCGAGCAAGTTTGTGAGCGGCGGCAGTGATCGCCTTGGGGGCCCCCATCTTGGAGCGCATGCGGCGGTAGAAGTCGCCGAGCCAGGATTTGCTCTTGGTGTAATGCGTTTGCAGCCATTTGAAGTGCCAGAGCAGCCCGATTGTTTACTCTGCGTGTGCCTGCGGAAAGCACCTTGCCTCCGCTGATGTCGTTGTCCGGACACAGACCCAACCATGAGGCGAAAGCCCCTGAACTCGGAAATTTCGAAAGATCGGGTCCGATTTCCGCCAAAATCGTATGTGCCGTTAGGACACCTATCCCCGGTACTGCTGTCAGGTCCACTCCGAAGATGCGGAACAAGTGGCCCCGGAGGTCGAAGTCCGGTGCGTTGTTGAAGATCTTCCTTCGCCGAACCTT
>CAMDED010000018.1 GCA_945893365.1 Candidatus Sulfopaludibacter sp. SbA3
GGACCGCACAGACTTGCCAGATCACCCGCCCTCCTGCTCACGGCGTCGGCTCTCTGGCCTGGGTCATGGCACCGGGAGTCCCTGAACGAGCAAGGCGCTGAAGTCCCCGCCAATTGGCCGTTTCTCCGGATTCCCGCTCAGAGCCGAAAATACTTGCGGCGATGAAGGCGGATGCCAAGACAGGAAGCACGGATCCGCGGCTGGACCTACGCCGGCAACTCGACTTCGATCTCGCGAAGCAGCGCGGTTGGTGATCGATCCGAGCGAACGCTCTCCCAATAGATGCGGATTGCCCCGGCCGCGCGCAAGGCTATTTCCTCAACGGACGCTCCAGTGATGAGGATGGCCGGAAGTTCCGGCACGTAGGCGCTGTAGCCACTCGAATCGCCTTCGATCACGAGGGAGTATTTGCGAGTCATGGTTTCGGTTCCTCTATTCCAGTTTGCCTCAAAATGGCGCGGTACGTTCCCGTCCGGACATCATCTCCCGCTCCGCCCGATATCACAGTGATGCGGCCATCCGGGTGCCGGAATACTCGATGGTCTCCATTCGTGCGAACGTGGCGCCAGCCGTTCTCTTCCAGAAGCCGGATCACCTCGCGGGGCACAAACCGAGAGTACTTCGTTTTCGCGCCAAGATCCGATCGCCGTAGAATCGAATAGGCTGGGTCCAACCGAGGCAGTGTGCGAAGACGGAGTCTGGCGAAGCGGAAAAGGCTCTGATATCGCAGCATCCTCCGTCGGCTCGCTGTTCTCCGCGATCCACCGACAAGCCTTGCTCGTCATTTCTCCGCTGGCGACAGCGAGCATGGTTTCGATCGCGTCCGCAAGACCGCCTATAGACAGGAAAGCCGCCCTCTTGTTGCCGTCCACGAACGCGTGGTTTTTTAGCGAGGCCAAACGCATAGGAAGCTACTAAGTCCGCGACGGAGCTTTCAGGAATATAGACGTGGGTGTTTCGGGGCCGCGCCAGCGCGGAATCCAACAGTCCTTCACCCGCAGACCCCGCGCGCCGCCGAACACCGCCAAACTTTGCTCATGCCGTAAGAGTAGCGCCTTCTTGCTGATCCCGCGCGGCTCTCCGCTCATTTTGAGAGTGCTTTGAAGGTGTCGCGGTATCGCTTCATGAATTGCTGCCCGGCCTTGAGCTGTTCGTCGATGGCAGGATCGTAAGGCGTCGGAAGATAACCTTCCGCTGTCTCGATGGCATAAAGGGTATCGCCCTCCTCGACATTCAGCCGTGTAAGGATCTCTTCGGGATCACGGCTCCGGTCGAGGCGCCGATCATGGTCAGTTTCAGCGCGGTCACGGCAAGTCTCCTTTCCGACGATATCATAAGCGCTTATAGTAATTCGTGGTGTCTACGTCAGTCTCGAAGTTCGTTGAGCATACGCTCGCGTCATGCGAACTTCGGAGGGTGAACGTGATCGGCGGCGGCCATCGTGAGAGTTCGGCCGCCCCGTGTCTGTAATTCGCAGATTTTTACCCAGGTTTCCCACAGGCGGATGAGGCAGCGCCGCCACCCGTTCATCCAACCGAAACACTCCTGCGTTACCATGGACAAAGTTCAGGGAGGCTTGACCATGACGTCTTTTCGCACCTTTGCAGCAGCACTCTTTCTATCCTCGCTCGCGAGCGCACAGTTTGAAAGCGCCAGCGTGCTCGGAACCATTCGCGACTCCGCCCAAGCCGCGGTCCCCGGCGCAATGGTGACACTCACCAACGTATCCACGGCGGCCGTCGTTAAGCAGGAGACCGATAGCAGCGGGAACTTCCAGTTCGTAAACGTCCGGCCAGCCAGCTATACGCTTCGCGCGGACCGGGCCGGCTTTTCTCCGGCAAGCGCCGCGGCTTTCGTGGTTACGGTCGGCACTCGCCAGCGCGTCGATCTCACGATGCAGGTGGCGGCGGTTTCGGAGACGGTCACCGTCACCGGCGCGGCGGCGGCGCTTGAGACCGACACCAGCGCTCGCGGCCACGCGATGAGCGCGACGCAAATCGTCAACCTTCCTCTTAACGGCCGCTCCTATGCCGACCTCGCGCTGCTGGCTCCCGGCGTGCGCCGCTCCACGCTCAACATCACGCCCGACGGCGGCTCGCTCCGCGACGCCTCCTATAACATCAACGGCATGCGCAGCGCGCTGAACAATTTCATCATCGACGGCGTCGACAACAACGCGTACGGCACCTCAAACCAGGGCTTCTCGAATCAGGTGGTCCAACTTTCCCCGGACGCGGTGCAGGAATTCCGCATCGAGACCAACAGCTTCAGCGCCGAATACGGACGCGTTGGAGGCGGCGTCATCAACGCGGCCGTCAAGAGCGGTTCAAACCAGTTCCACGGCGCGGGCTGGAACTTCATCCGCAACACGAACCTGAATGCCGTGGGCTTCTTCAAACCCCGCGAGAACCGCAAGCCGACGCTTCAGCAGAATCAGTTCGGCGCCACGATCGGCGGGCCGATCAGGAAGGACAAGATCTTCTTCTTCGCCGACTATGAAGGCTACCGCCGCGTCAGGCGCGCGCTGAATCTCTCCACCATCCCGACGCTCGACCAGCGCAATGGCATCCTCGGCGTGCCCGTTACCAACCCGCTGACCGGCGTATCCTATCCCAATGGCGTCATTCCCCAAAGCGACATTACGCCTTTCGCGCGAAAGGTTTTGAGCGATTTGCCTGCCCCCAACCGCCCCGGCATTCCCTCCGGCGGCCTGTTCGCCAACAACTATGAGCTTCTGCCGCGCCAGACCGATCAGAACGACAAGGGCGATATCCGCGTCGACTGGTATGTCAACAATAAGGTGAACGTTTTCGGGCGCTACTCGCACCGACTCGCCAACAACTTCGAGCCTCCCTCCATTCCGGGACCGTCGGGCGGCAACTCAAACGGCAATCTGCGTGTTCTGAATTATCAGGTCGCCTTTGGGCTCACCTATACGCTATCGGCTCGCAGCGTCGCCGAGTTCCGTATGGCCGTCTCGCAGACGGAAGGCGGCAAGTTCCCGGTATTCATCGGGCAGCCTCCCGCATCCACGGCATATGGAATCACCGGCCTCCCTGAAGATCCCCGCTTCGCCGGCGGCCTTTATGCCCAGAGCGTTGGCGGATTCACTCAGTTCGGACAGCAGTCGTCGAATCCTCAGTTCCAGAATCCCTTTGTGCTGAATCCGAAGGGCAACTTCTCTCACCTGGCAGGCCGTCACAGCTTGAAATTGGGTTTCGAGCACCAGTCCATCGACACGGCGATCGACGATTTCAACCCCAAGTATGGGCAAGACAATTACGGTAGCCGTTTCTCCGGCCCGGCCGGTTCGTCAAGCAACCTTTACAATCTCTCCGACTTCATGTTCGGCCTTCGCAGCCGCTATGCGCTCAACAACGCCGTGATTGTGAACTACCGCCAGCGCATGTACTTTGGATACATTCAGGACGACTTCAAGCTCAACTCGAAGCTTACCCTGAATATGGGACTGCGCTACGAGTTTGCCACGCCGCAGTGGGAGCGGGATAACATCCTTTCGAACTATGATCCGGGATCGAAGACGATCATCCAGGCCAAGAGCGGCTCGCTCTATGATCGCGCCCTTGTCAATCCCGACCGCAACAACTTCGCGCCTCGCTTTGGAATGGCCTATAACCTGAATAGTAAGACCGTCGTGCGCGGAGGCTTCGGCGTCAGCTTCATCCACTTCAACCGGCTCGGCGGCGAGAACCTGCTCGCCTACAACCTCCCCGGCATCATCGGGGTCGGTATCGACCAGCTTCCGAACCAGGGCCGCTGCACAGCCGGGCAGCTACCGCAGAACTGCTTCCGTCCCACTCAGGACGGCTATCCGGCGGGAATCCTCACGCCCGCTCTGGTGAGCACCGCGAATACGCGCACCAATTTCATTCCCGCGGATACCCGCACCGGCTACACCATGAACTGGCATTTCACCATTCAGCGGGAGATCGCCCGCAATGTCGTGCTTGACGTTGCGTACGTAGGAAATCGCAGCAATAAGCTGGTGGTCCTTTCCGACTATAACGAAGCGCGGTTTAACAATCCGGGCGAAAATATCTCGATCAACGCCCGCCGTCCGGTGCAGGGCTTCGGTCAGATCCAGATCGCGCAACCGGCCGGCTTTTCCAACTACAACGCCCTTCAAGCCAAGCTCGAACGCCGCTTTACGAACGGTTTCCTGCTCCTTAACACTTTCGTCTGGTCGAAGGCGCTCGACAACGCCTCTGGGCATCTGGAAACCTCCGGCGGCGACGACTCGCGGATCAGCTTCACCCGCCGCGGCTCCTACAAGGGCGTTTCGGGCTATAACCAGCCTTTCAACGATACTTTTACCGTGATTTACGAAGTGCCCTTCGGTCAGGGGAAGAAGTTCGGATCGGGCATGCCCGGCATCGGTAACGCCGTTCTGGGCGGTTGGAACTTGAGCCAGACCACTACCATGAACAGCGGCCTGCCGGTGAATCTGATCTACAACGCCACTTCCCGCCTTCAGGTCGGCACCATCGGGAATCTCCGTGCGAATCTCGCCGGCGACCCGAAGGTTGCCGGGGGCGATCCGAACAATTACCTAAGCCGCACGAACGTGAGCGAGGTGCTGGTGGGAGCGAACGAGTTGGCAAACCCCTATGGCACAGCCGGTCGCAATGTGGTGATCGCTCCTAATTACTTCGGTACCGATCTTGGCTTGCACAAGCGATTCCCGCTTCCGCGCGAAGGAATGGTTCTCGAGCTGCGCGGCGAGTTTTTCAACTTGTTCAATCACACCAACTTCCTCGCGCCGGACTCGAACCGCAGCAACGGAAGCTTCGGACTTATCACGACGAGTTTTCCCGCCCGGCAGGGCCAGATTGCGCTGAAGCTGCTCTGGTAAGCGGCAGGAACCGCAAGGCCAGTCTCTCGAACTCGCCCGGAGTGACGAGCTGAACCCGGACTTCAAGGTTCGAGAATCGGCGCAGGTCGCGGGTCATTTCGACGGAGGGGAGTTCCGGGCAGGCGACGTGAAGGCAGCCGTCCGAAACCTTGAAAGGGAGTATTCTCCAGCGGCGTGAGACGTCCGCGGGAATGGCGTGGGCTAAAGATAGGGGAATGCTCCCGTCCTCAACCGGTTCTAGCCGCAGGCAATGCTGAAGGCTAAGGGCCTCATAGAGTTCCCGTTCGGTCAGCCGTCCGAGGGCGAGCAGATGCTCTCCCAGCCGGATATTCGGTGGTTTGGTGAGCATCGCCGCTTCCACGTCTCCCGCCGAAACGTACATCGATCCGGCCAGAATGTCGCCTAACCTCTTCTTATGAGCCATCAGGACTACCCTGTTGGGGTAGGCGTGATCGGTCTTCAACCATATCAGCGGCAAGCTCTTCAGCTTGGCGTTGAAGAATCCGGTTATGGCGCAGGCGGTCGCGAGGAAGTTAATCGCGTTGCCCCAGAACATTCGCAACGGCACGCCGAGCGCGAACCTCCATCCATAGATGCGTGAAACGCAGCTCATTCGGACCGCCGTGCGGACGGCAAAAAGGCCGAACGTGGCGGCGGCGCCCCATTGAAGCCAGGTGCCTGCCATCAGTTGGGCGAGCGCCCAGGGTTTCTGAGTGGCGAAGCTCACCGCCACCGTAAAGCATCCGTAGAAGAACGTCAGATTACAGAGGATGCTGACCGGACTTCCCACAAGCCCCTTCCTGTCGCGCCATAACCAATAGATCTGGCCGATCGATTCCCGCCAGCCGTGGCGCTCCCAGGACTGCAGCGCGATTCCCATGATCCAACGCGTCCGCTGCCGGATGGCGGAGCGGAAAGTCCGCGGGAAGTATTCTCGGGTGGCGACCACTGCCGGTCCGGTCCTAGCGACGGGAACGAAGCGTTGGGGGAAGCCAAGAAGGTGGACGCGAAAGCCGTTTTCATAATCTTCAGTGAGCGATTCCGGCTCGAAGATGCGATTTGAGTATTTGGCGGCGATGGCGTCAAGCGTCTCGCGAGTGAAGCCGGTTCCGACACCCGTCGACGGCACGAAGCCGCCGAGGAAGTTACGCGTGTAGAGGTCGCGCGTTTGCGATTCGCCAAACTCGTCGCAGTAAACGCCGTGAGTGAATTCGCGGAAAGGAGTCGGGAGCGGAAGGACGGGAATCTGCACCATGCCGTTCCACTGGGCGTAGTAGTTGAGCCAGCGGAAGGACTCCGGATGAATCAGGTCTTCGGCATCGTGGGTGACGACCATGTCGAAGTACGCCTGGCGCTCCTCCTCGAATATCAGGAGCCGTTGGAAGATCCAGTTCAGGCAGTCGGCTTTCGATGTGGGCCCGTCGTGCGGGCAGACGGCAAGGTGGACGTTTGGGAACCGCGCTTCCGCGCGTTGGACGGCGCAGGCGGTGGGACCGTCGTTGGGATAGACGCCTACAAAGAAGTCGTAACGGTCGTACTTGTTGGCCGCGATATTGTGTTCGAGCATGCGCTCGATCACCTCATGCTCATGCCAAAGCGGGACGAAAACGGCAATGCGGCGCCGGGGAGTTCGATCGAGGTCGTCTTCCGTGGGAAGTTCGCCGCCCGATCGATAGTGCCCGCGTATCCAGGTGTAGAGGAAGGCCAAGTCCAGGACTAAGTCGTCCAGACCGCTTATCAGTACCCATATGGCAAGTGGAATGAGGCTTCCGGCGACCCATTGGTCAAACGACATGAAGGTCTCGGGGCCCGCTCCGTCAACGACTAAGCCTCGTAATCATACTGTACGTTTTCTGTGGGAGAATTCTCTCATGACCTCCGAGAACCGCCGTTGGCTGGCGAGGGCGCTGGTGATTGCCGCGTTCGCCGGCGTCGTAGCCACGCGGGCTTTGACCGAGCCCAGGAATGATTTCCGTTTTTCCATCATTGGCGACCGCACAGGCGGCGCGACCCCGTTCATTTTCGGGCGGGTTTGGCGCGAGGTGGATTTGCTGCATCCGGATTTCGTGATCAACGTCGGCGACACAATCGAGGGCGGAAGCGACGAGCGGGGTGCGCGGGAATGGCAGGAGTTGAGACCGATTTGGGAGAAGTACAAGCATTATCCGCTGTACTTCACGCCAGGCAACCACGACATTTGGTCCGAGGCTTCGAAAGCGATGTACGAACGGGAGAGCGGCCGGGCCACCTACTACGGATTCAACTATCAGGACGCGCATTTCACGGTTCTCGATAACTCCCGCACCGCGGATCTGACGGAGGCGCAGCTTCAGTTTTTAGAGGAGGACTTGAAGGCGAACGCGGAGCGGAGTCCAAAGTTTGTGTTCTTCCACCGCCCGTTCTGGATTACGCCGCTGAAGCTGGGAACCGGCGAGTTCCCGCTGCATCAGATCGTGAAGAAGCACGGAGTGGCGCAAGTGATCAGCGGCCACGGACACCAGTTTGTGCGGATCGTGAGAGACGGCGTCGTCTACATGGAAGTCGGCAGCTCCGGGGGCACGATCGCGCGCGGATTGCGGAACGGCGAGGGCTTCGCCCAGGGTTTCTTCTACCATCACGTCTGGGGCCGGGTGAAGGGTTCGAAAATTGAGATGACCGTAAAGGAAATCGACGGCCAGATGGGCCAGGGCCGGATGTTCCGCGCGGAGGACTGGGACGGCAGCGGACCGAAGTTCGATGTTGGAGATCCGGCCCTGACGGAAAAGCCGGCGACGTAGCCGGGGCTGGTGGAGGCTTCTCGGCCGACATGACCGAAGGCCTTCGCGTAAGTGCTGTTCTTACAGTGTGTTTGAGTCAATTGTTCGGACAACATGTCCGTCAACGTTGCAGGTCCAGTCACACCGCATGAACGGTTTCCCCACGGTTCAAGGAGTGGGAAGACCGCCTTAAGTTTCGAATCCGTCTTGGGGAGCCACTTCTTTAGAATCAATTAAATACAAGCGGTTTAAAGTCCGTGTACGGGTACTCGTACACGGAGGGCCGATTCCTGCTACCCTTGGGGCCACACTTGCATGGCTCTGTTTAGGAGCATCAGGTATGATTCCTCGGATGTCTTTAATGCGAGCAGGGCAAGTGCCCCTGAGCGGTAAGGGCACGACTACGAGGACGGGCTCCAAGCGTGCGCACCTACATAGCTCGGCGCTTCCCGGCGTTACGCGATGCGCCGCTACGTATGGAAGGACCTAGGACTACGCGCTACACGGAAGCGAAAACTGCTCTACATTAAGGAACGCGCGCAGCCCAGCCGGACATAAACTGGAGGTGGGCAGCCACATCGCCAGGGTCGAAGCCTCTCGGGTTGATAGTCAGGCTTTTCCCGTCCGTGGCAACCTTGACGACAATAGAGGCATCGGCCATCGTGAGCCTAGCGGTCGAAGCGCTCGGATTTACCTGAGTCGGTGCGCAAGCCACTGGCGCAAGCGTCCCTTGGTGGGGGTTCGACTTGGGAGATGCCATCATGCCGTGCCATCTCCCCTTGCCGACTTTCGGAAAGTCAAGGTGCAGAATCGACAGGGCGACTTTCCCGTCCGAACCGCCGAACGGTCCTTCCATGTACCCGACCCAGCGTGCGTTCGCTAGTTTGGTGCAGGCATCTGCCGCCATGGCGGGGGCAGCCATCAGCAGCGCGCAAAGTCCGACCACAATCGGTAGAACAATCTTGCTCGACACGATGTGACTCCTACGATGTTTTGAAAGTCCGCAACGAGTGTTCATGCGGCGCAACGGATGGGTCGGCTTTGATGGGCGCGTCCCTTGGAAGGATGCAGGTGCAATGCACATGGCGAAGGCTCGCCTCCTGGCCAAGTATCTCACAACTCGGTGCCCCGCGCGCTGCTATTTGTGCGACCACTACTGTCCGGCAATAAATCGTCTCGGGAGTCGGGTGGCTGAAGGGCCTGTAAAATGGGCGTTTTCTCAAAAAGCATTTACGCTCAAAATCTGTAGAATTTGGTAAAGGCTGATCTCCAGGCCCAAGCGCTTCCGGACGATGGCGACCAGCACATACACCGACACGGCGATCCAGATTTGGGTCTTCACAGCGTTCTCGCTTGTGCCATAGAAAGACTTAATTCGCAGGTGCTGCTTGATCCACTTAAACAGCAACCCCGGCGTAGGCTCGAACTATTTATCCGAACCAGCATCCCTCAAACGAATCGGCGCTGTCCCACGAAGCGTGCCAACGTCCGGATGGCCGACCATCCGGAGGATGGGTGGAGTTAACTCTACACGCGCGATTTTCCGATGAACTGACTCCGGGCGCCAGATTCCGACTTTGTTAAAGTTAAGTCTAGACGCGGACAGGACGCGTCCTGTCCGCGGAAAGGGCCGCGCCCACCTGCTGCGTTGATGCAATACTTTTTGTTGACACTCTTTCGCCTGTCATGCGGACCGGGCATACGAAGGAGGCAGTCTTGAATCTTGAACAACAGAAGAAGCTGGCCCGAGATCTCTTGCGAGCGATCCGGTCTGGAAACGCAGACGCTTTCTCCCGGCTGCGGCGCCACCATACGCGATGGGCGACATTAGATGAGGGCTCCGTGCGCCAACTTATCTCTCTGCACGATGCGCAGTTCGTACTCGCTCGTGAACAAGGGTTCGCAAGTTGGCCCAAACTCAAAGCCTACGCCGAGCCGTCTTCGCGGTCTCGCCACACTCGATTGTTCGTCGCGGATCTAGCCTGGATCACGGACCGTGTTCATGGTCTGCTGCATGCACGCTATTCGGCCGGCCCGGCAGCGCTGGAACAAATTCGAGAATGGCACCCGCAGTTTTCCGATCGAAACGACGAGGAGATCCGGCAAGCTCCCTTCACCGAGGATGATGCCCGGTTGGTCTACGCAAGGGAGCATGGCTTCGAAACCTGGGACGACCTGACAACCCGCGTGAGCCTCCTCGCCTCGAACACGGCCGCGGCAACCAGCGAACCGTTCATGGCTGCATTCGCCGCATTGCAGTCCGCCGATGTTGCTGGTTTCGAAGCGTTGCTCCGCAGTAACCCCCGCTTGGCCGGCGAACGGGGGACAAATGGCAACACTCTGCTAAATCTCGCTGTCAGCTTCGCGGCCAAGGCTGACTGGAAAGGCGGCATGTCTCCAATCGAGGCGTTGCTGGCGGCAGGTTCCGACGTCAACGAGGGCAACGATCGGGGCTGGACGCCTCTTCACCAAGCCGCCTACGCCAACAAGCCGGAAATAGCGGCCAGTTTGATCGAGAAAGGTGCGGCCCTGGACGCGGAGGCGCACGGCGCGGGTGGCACGCCGCTAATCGTCGCACTGTTCTGGGGGCATCACGAGGTAGCCGGCTTGTTGAGCCGCCACTTAGTGACTCCGGGCAATCTTCGCGCTGCTGCCGGACTCGGCATCCCAGAGTTGGTGGATGCTTGCTTCAAATCCGATCGCGCACTTACAGCCGAAGCGTGTGCCGCCAGAGGCTTCTACCGTCCGCATAGCGGTTTCCCGGACTGGCAACCTTCGACAGATCCGCAGGAGGTGCTCGACGAAGCCCTGGTGTGGGCATGCAAGAGCGGCCGCTTGCTCGTTTTGGAGCGGCTCGTCAGGGCGGGCGCGCGCCTGAACGCCGATCCGTATCGAGGCACGCCTCTGATTTGGGCTGCGGTGTGCAATCGTACGGAAACCGTCGCATGGCTGTTGGATCACGGCGCGAACATCAATCACAAAGGCACATTTGGCGGACTCACCCACGGGCAGGGGATCACAGCTCTTCACCTGGCGGCCCAGTACGGGCACATGCCGGTGCTCAAGCTCCTGATCGACCGCGGCGCTGACCGATCCATCAAAGACGATCTCTACCAGTCGACCGCCGAGGGCGGAGCAGCCTACTTTGGCCAGAACGAAGTGCGAGACTATCTGCGCTCGCTGGGCGCATAGATTTTAAACTCGCAGCTTGAACGCCGTTCCTGGATTCCCAAAGCTGCGCGATTGGCAACGATTCAACAAGGGGCGAGTTCGAGACGTGTCCAGACTGAGCGTCCACCCTGGACAAGCGTCGGCGGTGTACTCGAATTGCTATAAAAACAATGGACGTCTCCGAGTTCGATCAGAGGGCCATCTGAGCTGCAAGAGTTCGAAACGTGTCCTCAGCTGCCTGTAGAAGCCGCGAAAAGCCGGCGTTGCGATGGCAGCACGCGGTCGTGCGTCAGTGTCGAGTCGCATCGCACGTGGTTCGTGGACGAAAGCCGGATAGTGCATCGTATGGAGCCGCCATGGGTAAACATCCGAACCCCGCGAACCGAACAGCGTGCATACTTACGCATGGCGGCTCGGCTACAGAATTCGTTCTTGAATGAGCAGTCGGGACATCGCCAAGCTCTCAGTTTGTGGCCAATAACAGGTCCAGTGTTACACTCACGGAAAGGCAACATGAACCCTGGCGCCCGTTACCTTTCCGTCGACGCTCTGCGCGGCCTGATCATGATGATCATGGCGATCGATCATGCCAGCGCCTTCATCGCACGGCAGCACGCGAGCGAATTCTGGGCGGGGGCGATGAGCGCCTACACCAGCGTCTTTCCGTTCCTCACCCGCTGGATCACCCATCTCTGCGCGCCCGGCTTCTTCTTTCTGATGGGCGCCGGCATCTACTGGTTCGCCGCCCGGCGGGACACCGGCGGGATCGAAGCGGCGGCCGTCCGCCGTACGGTGTGGCGCGGCTTCGCGATCTTCCTGACGGGCCAGGTTTTCGAAACGCCGGTCCTGTTCCTGCAAGGCCTGCTGAAGCCGGCAACGGTCAGCCTAAACCGGATCTCCGCGCCGCCCCCAATGGACGGCAGCGCGCTGTACTGGGGTCTGATCACGCTTTCGGGACTTGGGCTCGTGATGATGGTCTGCGGCCTCCTGTTGCGGCTGCGCCCTTGGGCTTGGCTGGTGGTGTCGGCGCTCTGCGTACTCGCGACCAATTCCCTCCTCCCAGCCTCGGGAAAGCCAGGGCCGTGGTGGGCGGTCGTCCTGCTGATGCCCGGCATTTCGCAGCACCTGCTGGTGATCTATCCGGTGATCCCCTGGCTGGCCGGAGCCGCCGCCGGCATGTACTTCGGCTATTGGTGGCGCGGCAATCCCGTCCAGGCAGGTCGGCGCGTCCGGATCCTGGGCGGAGTCCTGTTGCTGACGGGCTTGGCACTACGGGCGGCGGGTGGTTGGGGTAACATCCGCCTGCCTCGCGACGCCGGTTGGATCGAGTTCCTGAACAACGTGAAGTATCCGCCGTCGTTGGTCTTCTGGACGATGTCGCTCGGCCTCGACCTGCTGCTGCTCGCCGTGCTGGTCCGCTTACCGGAAAAGTTGAAGTCCGAGCGGTCGCCGCTGATCGTGTTCGGCCAGACCCCACTGTTCTTCTATATCGCGCACTTCTACCTTCTGATGATTTGCGCGTTCGCGTTCTTCCGCGAAGCGGCTTCGTTGGAGGGCGCCTACCTGGTGTGGGCGGCCGTCCTGGTGGCGCTGTATCCGGTATGCGCGTGGTATCGGAGGTTCAAGATGGCCAAGCCCCGGGAGTCCCTTTGGCGCCTGTTTTGAGGTGCCGTCCGCGCTCCAACGCGGCCGTGGCGCCTCCCTGGGACGCCTTCCGCGCTACTTTTCCTTCACCAGGTCCAGGAACGCTTTCGCGGCGTGGCTCAGCGCGCGGCGGACGGCGTACACCAGCCGGATCTTCCGCTCCACGTTGAGCTCCTTCACCTTGATAGCGCACAGGAGGTGGTGGTCCAGTTCGTGTTCGACGCACATTCGCGGCATGAACGCGACGCCCTGATTGCTCTGTACCAGACGGCGAATGGTTTCCACGGTCGGCATCTCCACATCCATGTTGAGCGGAACGCGGTGGGCCTGGAATTCCCGCAGTACGGCTTCGCGATACGGCGACACCACGTTGTGGGCAATGAAGGTTTCCATCCCGAGCTCGGAGATCGAAACCGATTTGCGGTTTGCGAAGCGATGCGTCGGAGAGACCACGAAAACCAGCGCATCGCTGTAGATCACGCGCGAGACGATGCGTTCGTCGGCGGGCTCGTAGCTGATGACGCCGAGCTCGAGGTTGCCGTCCAGCAGATCGGCCGGAATCTTGCTCGACAGGCTGCGCCGCACCTGGATCTTCACTTTCGGATACAGCCGCCGGTACTTTTCGATGTGCTTCAGCAGGTAGAGCGCGGTCGACTCGTTCGCTCCGATCGTCAGACGGCCGGCTGAATTGTCCCGCAATTCGGCGAGAGCGTTCGACATCTCATTGTTGAGGTTCTCGAAGCGGCGCGCATAGTCGAGCACCGCGTGTCCGGCGTCCGTCAGAACGAGCTCCCTGCCGCCGCGGTCGATCAGCTTCTCGCCAAGCTCGCTTTCGAGTCTCTGTAACGCAAGCGAGACCGCGGGCTGCGTGCGGAACAACTTTTCCGCCGCCCGCGAAAAGCTGCGCTCATTCGCTACCGTGAGAAAAACCTGAAGGGGATATAGCTCCATGCTTACCTCGGGGCCTCATAATCAATAATTATATGATATGATAATATTATTAATTTGGCAAATCGATCATGCCCCCTCATAATCGAGGGAGTGGAGATTTCATGAGTAACCGAGTCTACATTTTCGACACCACGCTGCGGGATGGCGAGCAGTCGCCCGGGTGCAGCATGACGGTTCCCGAGAAGCTGCGGATGGCCCACAAACTGGCGGACCTGGGCGTGGACATCATGGAAGCCGGCTTTCCCATCGCTTCGGACGGCGATTTTGAGGCTGTCGAAGCGGTGAGCCGCGAGTTCCCCTGGGTGCAGGTGGCGGCGCTCGCCCGCTCCTGCGCGCTCGACGTGGAGCGTGCCGCCGCTTCGCTCAAGCACGCGCGCAGGCCGAGAATCCACACGTTTATCGCCACGAGCCCGATCCATCTGAAGTACAAGCTGAAGAAGTCGCAGCAGCAGGTGCTCGAAGAGGCCTGCGCGGCCGTGGAACTGGCCCGGACGTTCGTCGACGACGTGGAGTTTTCCGCCGAGGACGGCGCGCGCACGGAAACGGATTTTCTGGAGAAGATTTCGAAAGCCGTAGTCGCCGCCGGCGCCCGCACCGTGAATATTCCGGATACCGTGGGCTACTCGGTGCCTGAAGAGTACGGCGCCATCATCGGACGTATCGTCAAGGCGTTGGGCGATTGCGCGGTGGTTAGCGTGCATTGCCATGACGACCTGGGACTGGCGGTCGCGAACTCGCTCGCCGCCGTGCAGGCCGGCGCGCGACAGATCGAGTGCACGGTCAACGGCATCGGCGAGCGGGCGGGGAATTGCTCACTCGAAGAAGTCGTGATGGCGATGAAGACCAGGAACGACAAGCTGCCGTTCCATACGGGGATTCATGCGGAGCACATGTACGCCGCGAGCCAGATGCTAAGCTCGATCATCACGTTCGGTCCGCAGCCGAACAAGGCGATTGTCGGACGCAACGCATTCGCTCACGAAGCCGGCATCCATCAGGACGGCTACCTCAAGGAAAAGAGCACCTATGAGATCATCGACCCGAAGTCGGTGGGGGTGCCCGAAGGCAGGCTGGTGCTGGGAAAGCACAGCGGACGCCACGCACTGAAGGTGCGGTGCGAGCATCTCGGCTTCCCTCTGACGAAGGAAGAGCTCAACGACGTTTACCAGCTCTTCACCACCGCGGCGGACCGGAAAAAGGGTCTCTCCGACGAGGAAATTATCGGTCTGATCCATGTGTCTCAGTCGCGGGTGCCGAGCGAATAATCACTCATGAATCTGAATATTCTTGTACTACCCGGTGACGGGATCGGTCCCGAGGTCACCCACGAAGCGGTGCGCGTGCTGAAACGCGTGGCGGACAAGTGGGGACATTCGGTTGCGCTGACGGAAGCGCTGCTGGGCGGAATCGCGATCCACAAGACCGGGAATCCCATGCCTGACGAAACGGCGCGGCTCGCGCTCGCGGCCGACGCCACGCTCATGGGCGCGGTCGGGCTTCCCGAGTTCGACGACGCGCCGCCGGAGAAGCGGCCCGAGCGAGGCCTGCTCGGCATTCGCAAGACGCTGGGAGTCTATGCGAACCTGCGGCCCGTGCGCGCCTATGCTTCGCTGATCGACTCGTCTCCGCTGAAGAATCACCTTGTGGAAGGCACGGATATGATCATCGTCCGGGAGCTGACCGGCGGCATCTATTACGGCACGCCCCGCGGTATCTCCGGCGAAGGCGCGGAGGAGCGCGCCGTCAATACAATGACCTATACGCGCGCCGAAATCGAGCGCGTGTCGCGGGTCGCCTTTCATCTGGCGCAAGCGCGGCGGAAGAAGTTAACCTCCGTGGACAAATCGAACGTGCTCGAAAATTCGCAGCTCTGGCGCAGAGTGGTGATTGAGATTTCGGCCGAATTCCCCGATGTCGCGCTCGATCACATCCTGGTGGATAACTGCGCGATGCAGCTCGTCCTGAATCCGAAGCGTTTCGACGTGGTGCTGACGGAGAACATGTTCGGCGACATTCTTAGCGACGAAGGAGCGGTGCTCGCGGGGTCCATCGGCATGCTGCCGTCGGCGTCGATCGGCGATCGCCGTCCCTCGGGCGCGTGGACCGGTCTCTACGAACCCGTCCATGGTTCCGCGCCCGATATCGCCGGACAGAACAAGGCAAACCCGCTCGGCGCGATAGGCTCGGTCGCCGCCCTGCTCGAATACAGTTTCGGTTTGAAGGAAGAAGCGGCGGCCGTGAATCGGGCGATCGAAGCCGTGCTGAACAGCGGAAGAGTGACGGCGGACCTGCGGCCCGCCGGTCCGCCGGCGACTACCGGGGAAGTCGGCGAAGCGGTTTGCGCCGCGTTGTAAGCGTCTGGAATTTAGAAAGGATCGAATACCATGAGTAAACAGCGCACCATCATCGAGAAAGTCTGGGATTCGCACGTTGTACACGAGCAGCCGGGATCGCCGGCGCTGCTCTACATCGACCTGCACCTGGTTCATGAAGTCACTTCTCCGCAGGCTTTTCATGGCCTGCGCGAGCGCGGTCTGAAGGTGCGCCGCCCGGACCTGACGCTGGCGACGGCGGATCACAGCATCCCCACGACAGACCGTTCGCTGCCGATCGTCGATCAGGTCGCGGCGAAGCAGGTGGCCCAGCTCGGCACTAACTGCGCGGAGTTCGGCATCCCTTACCATGGCATTGGCAGCCGAAGTCAGGGAATCGTTCACATCATCGGGCCGGAGCTTGGCGCGACGCAGCCGGGCATGACAGTCGTCTGCGGCGACAGCCACACAGCTACCCATGGCGCTTTTGGAGCGCTCGCGTTCGGGATCGGCACAAGCGAGGTGGAGCATGTGCTCGCGACGCAGTGCCTGCTGCAGCGCAGATCGAAGACCCTTCAGGTGCGAGTGGACGGCACGCTCGGGAACGGGGTGACCGCGAAAGACATCATCCTCGCGCTGATTGCCCGCATCGGCGTCGGCGGAGCGACGGCTTCGATCATCGAGTATTGCGGCTCCGCCATCCGTTCTCTTTCGATGGAACAGCGCATGACGGTGTGCAACATGTCGATTGAAGGCGGCGCGCGCGCGGGTATGATCGCCCCTGACGACACGACCTACGAATACGTCGCCGGACGCCCGCTCGCCCCAACAGGCGCGGCATGGGACGCGGCTCTCGCGCGGTGGAAGCAGTTGCCTACCGACGCCGGTGCAGCCTTCGACCGCGAGATCTTCATCGGCGCCGATGCACTCGAACCGATGATCACCTACGGCACGAACCCGGGAATGGGCGTTTCCATCACCGGAGTGCTTCCCGACCCGTCGTTGATTTCCGATCCGCGCGAGCGCGACTCCGTGGAGAAAGCTCTGCGGTACATGGGCCTTGAAGGCGGAAAACCGCTGCTGGGCCATCCGGTGAACGTGGTGTTCATCGGAAGCTGCACGAATTCGCGCATCTCCGATCTGCGCAGCGCCGCTTCGCTGTTGAAGGGCCGGAAGGTGAATCCGAAAGTTCGCGTGATGGTGGTGCCGGGCTCCCAGGAAGTCAAGCGACAGGCCGAGGCCGAGGGATTGCCTCAGGTGTTCCGCGACGCGGGATGCGATTGGCGTGAGCCCGGCTGCTCGATGTGTATCGCCATGAACGGCGACCAGCTCTCGCCCGGCGAATACAGCGTATCGACGAGCAACCGCAATTTTGAAGGACGCCAGGGCAAGGGCGGGCGCACGTTTCTCGCGAGCCCGCTGACGGCCGCGGCCAGCGCGCTCACGGGCGTAGTGACCGACGTAAGAACGCTGCTTTAGCTCGATAACGACAGACAAAGAGACGACACATGACGCCATTCAAGAACTTCGAAAGCCGGCTGGTTCCCATGCCGGTCAACAATATCGATACCGATCAGATCATCCCCGCGCGTTTCCTGAAGACGACTTCGAAGGAGGGCCTCGACAAGCAGCTTTTCTGCGACTGGCGGTACGATGAGCAAGGCAAGCCGAAGCCGGATTTCATCCTCAACCAGCCACAGGGACGAGGCGCGCAGGTCTTGCTGGCGGGCGACAATTTCGGCTGCGGAAGTTCGCGTGAGCACGCTCCGTGGGCGCTTACGCAGTTCGGATTTCGCGCCGTGGTCAGCACCTCGTTCGCGGACATCTTCAAGCAGAACTCTCTCAAGAATTCGCTGCTGCCGATCGTCGTTCCGCCGGATTTCCACGCCGCTCTATTCGCGCTGGTCGCATCCGACCCGGACGCGAAGATTTCCATCAACCTGCCCGCGCAGACGCTCTCGCTCCCGGACGGACGCTCCGTGGAATTCGAAGTTGACGAATTCTCGAAGCACTGCCTGATCGACGGCGTGGATGAGCTTGGCTACATTCTGAAGAACGACGCCGCCATCGCGAAATTCGAAGCGCGGCGGGAAGGCACGCTGAATACGCTTGCGGCCTGAGCCCGCGAGCCGGCGCGCCTCCGTTCATCGCCTACGCCTTCCACTTGTAGAAGTAGAACAGCAGCGGCGTCCTGCCTGTATTCACGATACCGTGAAGCTTGCCGGCCGCGCAATACATCATCGCGCCGGGACCGATCCTGGTGATCTTGCCCTCGATCGAGATCTCGCCCGTGCCTTCGGTGATCACCATGAATTCCTCTTCAGGGTGCTGGTGCGGTTCGTGGGGAGTCATGCCGGCTTTTAACAAAAGGCTGCCGGCAGTCATCGACTTTATCTGATCGGTGGGGCCATCGAAATAAATACGCAGATCCCCAAACGGCTCCTTGGTCAACTTCGCCTTCGCCGTGGGGACAATGGTATTTGGAAGCGTTGCGGGCGCCGCTCCGAGCGCGCCTCCTTCAAACAGGGCGGCTTCGAGGCCTGCGAGTTTCAGTAAATCTCTTCGATTCGGCATCTTTCAATTCTAGTCGAGCAGCACGGCGCCCGTTCCCTGGATCAGATAGATGGTCGCCGGACCCTTCACTTTGGCCGGGTCGAACTTCCTCCCCTGTTCTTCCGCCTCGTGCCGGGCTCGAGCCACGGCCTGCTCGCGCGTCAACTTGAATTCGACCAGATTGCCTTCGGCGATGGCGGGTTTGCCTATGGCGCTCTTCGGGAACACTATATCGCCGTCGTCGACTTTGATCCGGAGCGAGCGGCCGCCGGAATCCTCCGCGAGGTTCATCCAGCAGCCCATCATTTCGCAGACTTCGGTGACCTTCCCCTTCACCTGCACGGCCTTGCCGACGTAAAGCGCGGGGTGGGCGGCGATCTCTCCGATCGGCGTCGCTTCCTTAAGCGCCAGTGCCTTACCCAGCTTCGTTTCAGCGCCCAGGAGCGCAGTGCAAACGACTGTAAACGCGGCGATGAATTTCATGGACGTTACCTCGCTTCCATTGTAATCCGGGAGAGATGCT
This sequence comes from Candidatus Sulfopaludibacter sp. SbA3, assembly GCA_945893365.1. Taxonomy (GTDB): domain Bacteria; phylum Acidobacteriota; class Terriglobia; order Bryobacterales; family Bryobacteraceae; genus SYKU01. The sequence goes on from CAMDED010000018.1 coordinate 18,784, forward strand.
GTCGCCTGCGAAAAATGGTCCGTCTTTTTGGGGAGCCACACCGTCCGCGTCCCAACTTCCGATTCTCCGATTGCGCAGCCCCGTGCTGGTTCATCGTGAAATGGAGGAGCGCATTCCGCTGGGACCCTTACCAGGAAGTCTTGGTGGCAAAGCGCTGAGGGCGAAAACCGGCATTTTCACCCACACCATTCCACGGAGACCCGATAATGGATAATGGAAGCATGAAATTTCTCCTGTCCGGCATCCTTGGAACGCTGCAAGTCGCCCTGTTGGCGCAGCAGCCCCCCTTGAAGACCGCTGGCGTGGAGCCCACCGACACCACGATCAGCGTCGACGTTACCCGCGTGGGCCTGCTCTTCACCGTTACCGACAAGAAGGGCAAGTTCGTTACCGATCTGGCCCGCGAAGACTTCCAGATCATCGAGCGCAAGAAGGAACAGAAGATGATCGAGTTCGCCGCCGAATCCGATCTGCCGCTGCGTCTCGGCATCCTCATCGACACAAGCAACAGCGTTCGCGACCGCTTCAAGTTCGAACAGGAAGCCGCGATCGAGTTCATCAACAGCGTAGTGCGGCCCCGCCAGGACCGGGCCATGATCGTCAGTTTCGATTCGGCGGCCGAAATGGTTTCCGATCTCATCGACGATCCCGAAAAACTGGCCGTCGCCGTCCGCGGCCTGCGGCCCGGGGGCGGCACCGCGTTTTACGACGCGATCTACTTCGCCTGCCGCGACAAATTGCAGCAGGACCAGCCCAAGCACAAATTCCGCCGCGCCGTGATTATCGTCAGCGATGGCGAAGACAACAGCAGCCGCGTCACGCGCGACCAGGCGCTTGAGATGGCGCAGAAGGCCGACACCGTGATCTACGCGATTTCGACCAACATTACACGCACGGAAAGCAACGGCGACAAGGTGCTGAAGTACCTGACGTCGGAAACGGGCGGACAGGCGTTCTTCCCGTTCAAAGTGCAGGATCTCGCGCAGTCTTTTGCAAATATCGCCAACGAGTTGAGGCACCAGTATAACATCGCCTACCGCCCCGAGCCCCTGAAGGCCGACGGCCTTTTCCATCCCGTGGAGTTGAAGGTGAAGGGCCGTAAGGACCTGGTAGTGCGCGCCCGCAAGGGCTACTACGCGCCGAAGATGTAGGACAGGGACAGGCCGGGGGGCCTGTCCTACTTGAAGCCAACCTCCGTCAGGATGATACTCAGTTCGCGGCGGTCGCCGGCCACGGAAAACGTCTTGTCGGCGGAAACCGTAACCGTCAAGCGCTCTCCTCCATACTCTTTCGCCGCCGCTTCCAGCCGGTAGGATCCCGGCCCGCTGAAGGTTTGCGCCGCCACCTCACGGCCGTCGATCGCGAGTGCGACGCGACGCGCGGGTGAAGCATCCGGGATCACGAAACTCACGTGCAGCGGCGCTGCCTGACGCGGAGCCTTCAACAATACCGTCGCGGCCGCCGCCATCCACCTCCACCGGCCTTCCTCCAAATCGTAGACGCCGCTTACCAGATGCTCGGAGGCTTCCGGTGAATTCATGGGCAGCAGTTCGAGCGTTGGCTTCCGCTCGATCACCAGATCCGCCCGGATCCGATCGATCGGGCCCGTCGAGAAATCGAACGGCCGGAATCCGCCGGACACCGTGGAATAGGCGGACTTCGTGCCCAGTCCGATGATTCGCAACGGCAGCCAGGGGCGGATCTCCGCGCGCGCAATCGACACCAGCGTTCCGCCGCCTGTCGTGAAGGGCGCGGGATACCCGAGTTCGCTCGAAACCACGATCTCGTCCGGACGCACGGCCTGGTTGTTTAGCAACGGCAACGCGCCCTCGGCTTCGAGATAGAACCGCAACCCCCACTCGGCGTTGACCCAGACGCGCCGGTTCCCCATCTGACCGCGGAAGGCGTGCACAAACCGCCGGTAGCCGTCCCAGTGTTCGTAGTTCACGACCGCCAGCGCGATCGAGAGCGGCATCTGAAGGGCGAACCCCGCCGCGAGCCAGCCGGGGCTGAGTCTTGAAGCGAGCAGCGCAACCGGAGCGGCCATCGGCAGCAGATACCGCGCGGAGCCCGCGAAAACCACTGCGGCCACGCTGACGAAAAACACAAAGATCCATGAGAAGAGGAATATCGCATCGCGATCGCGGCGCTTCGCGGACGCGGCAACCGCCGGCGGAACCAGCAGCGGGCACACAATCCACAGAGCGTGGATGCACAGCGCGACAGTGCTCTTCACTTTTTGCGGGATCGCCTGGAATCCGTAAGTCTGGAAATAACCGGCGAGGACCGCCGCAGGAAGCGCGCCCGAAGAGACCCGTTCAAACACCTGCCAAACGGCGATCGCAACCGGAGCGGCAAGCGTCGAAATCCACGCCGGCCGCCAGTCTCGCGCGTAGAGCCACACGAACACGCCGAGAATCGGCGTCAGAAATACGCCCTGGAACGCCGACATCCCCGCCAGCGCGGAGCACCCGCAAGCGAGCGCCAGCCGCGGGCCCGACCGCCGCTCCACCGCGTTCGCGAATAGTGCGATCGCGGCCATCCAGAACGCGAGAAACGGCAGATCGGATTCAAGCGAATTTCCGTTCACTACAAATGCCGGCGTCGCGAGAAATAGCAGCGTTGCCCACAAGGGGCGCTCCGAAAAGCGGCGCGAAAGGGACCACATGGCCATCGCGGCCGCGACCGAAAACAGGGCATACGCCGCATGAAACGGGACTTCCCGCACGTCTCCCATCAGCGCCAGCAGCAGCGCCAGTATCCACGCGTTGAGCGGCGGATGCGAGTGTCCGCGCATGTCGACCAAATCGCCGAGGAACACGTACCGCGCATGCGTCGGGTGCGCCGGATCGATCTGGGCGTGCTGCGCGCCGTAAAGATAGTTCACGTCGTCGCCCTGGATCGCCTGATTCAGGAACGGAACGCGCAACAGCAAGACCACCGCCAGAATGAGAAGTATGGGCCGCACGACTTAGCGCTCGCCGGGAAATAGCTGTTCCAAACTTGTCGATGGAACTGTGGTGGAGCAGGCCATCGTCTCTTGTGGCCTGCTATGTGCGGGGTAGAAGGCGGGCGGCAAGAGACGATCGCCTGCCCCACCGGCTGCCAGCTGCAACATTTGTTTCATTCCATGTCCTTAGTTCCCCACATACTTTGCATAGAGGCTGCGCGCCACGCCAGCGTCTGTTGTGCCTTTGATGATCGCCCGGCCGTCCGGAAAAATCGTCATCTCGTATGGCGCGGGGAAAAAACGCAGCGCGAAATCGTTTGTGCGCACTTCGGCGAGCGCGGAGAGCGTGATCGCGAGCGCGGCGAGATCGAGCGGCCGGCGGCGTTCGTGAATTTGCACGGCGTTGCGGCCGCAGAGACTGATCGGCGCGCGCCGCTCGCCCTCGAGGAACGCGAACTCGCGCCGTCCGCAAGCGGGGCAATCCGGGTCGGGCGGCGGCATCGCGATCTCACGCAAGCCGCCCTGCCACATATCGAGAGTGGCGATTCGCGCCCGCACCGGTTCGGCCGCGCCGGCAAGGATCTTGAGCGCATCGGAAACCTGCAATGCGGCGACAGCGGCGGTCACCGTATTCAGCACGCCCGCGGTTTCGCAGGTCGGCTGCGCGCCCGGCGGCGGCTCGGGATACACGCATCGGAAACACGCGCTGCGCCCTGGCATCACAGGCATCGTGATTCCGTAAGAACCCACCGCCGCGCCATAGATCCACGGAACGCCATGCTTCACCGCGTAGTCGTTTATCAGGTATCGCGTCTCGAAATTGTCAGTCGCATCGAGAATCAGCGCGGCGCCCTCGAACCATTCCTCCACGTTCGACGGATCGAGATCGGCCACAACGCCACGCACCTCGATTCCCGAGTTGATCGCTCGCAAACGCCGCTCCGCCGCCACGGCTTTTGGAAGCCCCTCGGCCGCGTCGGCCTCCTCGAACAGCCATTGCCGCTGAAGATTACTCGGCTCGATGTAGTCGCGATCGACAATCGTCAGCGTTCCCACTCCCGCCCTTGCCAGCGCCGCGGCTTGAAAAGTCCCCAACGCGCCGCAACCCGCTATCACGGCGTGCGAGGCGAGCAGCCGCTCCTGCCCCGCTTCGCCGATTCCGGAAAATAGAATCTGGCGCGAGTAGCGTTCACGGTCCGAGGTAGTCATCCGTTCCCGCAGGATACTACAGCGCGCCCTGGCGAAGCGCGTGGTAAAATCTGTGCCATGTCATTGAGTCTGTCGGCGAAGCTGGCTGCCATGCTATTCTTTGGAGGCATAATGGCGGCGAACGCGCAAGGCGTGGGAAAGGTCGCGAAGACGGACGCCGCGCTCGACCAGATCGTACCCGCGGGCGCCGCGATCGAGAAACTCGCGGGCGGCTTCGGTTTCACCGAGGGCCCTATCTGGATCCGCGAAGGAGCGTTGCTGTTCAGCGACATTCCGAACAACGTCATCAACAAGTGGACGGCGGACGGCAAAGTGGTCCCCTTCCGCAAGCCAAGCGGGTATGACAAAACCGACGCACCGGCCGGCGCTTTCATCGGCTCGAACGGCCTAACTATGGACAAGCAGGGCCGTATCATCATCTGCGAACACGGCAACGGCCGCGTCACGCGCCTCGAAAAAGACGGCAAGCTCACCGTGCTCGCCGACAAATTCGAAGGCAAGCGCCTCAACAGCCCCAATGACGCGGTGTACAAGTCGGACGGCGCGCTTTACTTCACGGACCCGCCGTATGGATTTGTGAAACTCGATGACGATCCGAAGAAAGAGCTGAAGTTCAACGGCGTCTACCGGCTCGCCGGAGGCAAGCTGCAATTGCTCTACAAGGATCTCACCCGTCCGAACGGCCTCGCGTTTTCGCCGGACGAAAAGATCCTCTACGTTTCGAATTCCGACGAGAAACGCAAGGTTTGGATGCGCTTCGACGTCTTGCCGGACGGCGCCATCCGAAACGGCAAGGTTTTCTTTGACGCAACGACGGAAACCGCGGACGGCCTGCCCGACGGTTTGAAAGTCGATAGCAAAGGCAATCTGTACTGCACCGGACCGGGCGGCGTCTGGATTTTCTCGCCCGCCGGCAAACACCTTGGGACGATCCAGCCGCCGGAAACGCCCGCCAATTGCCATTGGGGCGATAAGGACGCGAAGACCCTCTACATGACGGCGCGCACCGGACTCTACCGGATCAAGCTGAACATCGCAGGCATCCGTCCGTGAAGCCATGCGAAGGCTGCTGCTCCTTCTTTCCGTCCTCTCGTCCGCGGCCCGTTCGGAAGCGCCTTTCCACAGCGCCGAACTGATTTTTCCCCTGGAGCGCTGGCACAACCATTCCTCGGCGATCGTCGAACTGCCCAATGGCGACCTCCTGGTCTGCTGGTACAACGGTTCCGGCGAGCGCACGGCGGACGACGTGAAAGTGGAAGGGGCGCGGCTCCCGAAGGGCTCGAAGACATGGAAGCCGCGCTACACTCTGGCCGATACGCCCGGATTTCCGGACACCAATCCCACCCTCTTCGTCGATTCGAAAAAGCGCCTCTGGCTCCTCTGGCCGGTTGTGCTCGCGAACGAATGGCACACGTCTCTGATGAAGTACCGCATCTCCTCGGACTATCTGAAAAAGGACGCGCCGCCGATGTGGGCGGAAAGCGAAACCATGCTCTTCATCCCTCGCAATTTCGCCGGAAAGGTGAAAGACGTGGTGAGCGCATGGCCGCCAACGGACTTCACCAGGCGCCTGCTGGAACGCGGCGCGGACAAGTACTTTTCGCGCATGGGCTGGATGACGCGCGCGCACCCGGTGGAATTGCCGTCCGGCCGAATCATCGTACCGCTCTATTCGGACGGCTATTCGTTCTCCCTGATGGCGTTCACCGATGACGGCGGCAAGACGTGGCAGTCGAGCGAACCGCTCGTGAGCCGCGGCGGCATTCAGCCCACCATCGTCCGCAAGAAGGACGGAACTCTCGTCACCTACATGCGGGACAACGGCCCCGCGCCGAAGCGCCTCCACACCGGTTATTCGAAGGATGACGGCGTCACCTGGTCCCCGGTCGTCGACTCGACGATACCGAACCCCGGCTCAGGCATGGAGGCCATCGTACTCGCGGACGGCACGTGGGCGATGATCTACAACGATCTCGAGAAGGGCCGCCATTCGCTCGCCGTTTCGCTATCGGACGACGAGGGCGCGACCTGGAAATGGACGCGGCATCTCGAACTCGACCCGCGCGGCGCGGGCGCCGGCTCGTTCCACTATCCGTCCCTCATTCAGGCGCGCGACGGCAGCCTGCACGCGTCCTACAGCTATTTTCTGAATCATCTTCCCGCCAACGCGGATCGAAAGTCGATCAAACACGCACACTTCAACGTCGAGTGGATCAAGCAAGGGGAATGACAAGATGACGCCATGGATCGCGCTCGCCGCCGCTCTCGCGCTGCCTCACCATGAGGAGATCGCGCCGGGCGTGCACGCCGCCGGGTTCTCCGCCAAATATCGCGACTCAAACAGCGGCTGGATCGCGATGAAGAACGACACTCTTCTGATCGACCTGCCTCGCGGCATTTCCGCTGCCGAGTATCTGACGGTTGTCGAGAAATCCACGGGAAAGCCGGCCCGGCGGCTGATTTTGACGGGCGCGGGAGCGAACGGCGAAGCGGGCGGTGGCGCCGCCGATGCCTCCGTCCATCAAACGCTGCTCGCCGCGTTCAAGGCGCGTGGAATCGAGACGATAACCGCCGCCGAGGGCGTCCGGTATCTGCCGTTCCCGGGCGGCGCGGCAGTATTTCATACACAAACGAAGACGCTCTTCGGTGGACCGTTCGTCGTGCACGGTCCGCGCAAGGGCCTCGCGAAGACGGACACGGCGTCGCTCGCGGCGACTCTACGCAAGCTCGAAGAACTCTCGCCGGCGCACGTCGTGCCGGGCTTCGGAACGTGGGGCGGCCCGCGGGTTCTGACTCGGCATCGCAAGTTCGTCGAAGAGTTGCGCCGTCAGGTTGCTTACTTCGTCTGCCAGGATAAGCCGCACGACAGTCTACAGAAGGAAATCGCGATGCCGGCCGAATATCAGGCCTGGATGCCCTACGACAATCCGCAGCCGGATGAGATCGAACACGTCTACCGCGAGCTTACCGTGCCGGCCGCGCCGTTCAACGGCCGCGCACCCGTGCCGGGAGACCGCAAGACGCACGCGCTTGTCCTCATAGGCGACCTCCCGCACGAACCCGGGCATCTTGAAGAGGGCTTGCGCCCGGTGTTTGAAGCGACCGGCGTCGAGGCGCATTTTACCGTGGACATCCGCGCGCTCAGCGCGGAGAATCTGGCGAAGGTGCAATTGCTCGTAATCCTGCGCGACGGCCTGATGCGCCCGAATACGACGTGGATGACTCCCGCACAGGAGCGCGCCATTGTGGACTTCGTCGAAGGCGGCAAGGCGTTTCTGAATCTTCACAACTCGATGGGCCTCTATCCCGCGGGCGGTCCCTACCTGAATCTGGTGGGCGGACGTTACATCGGCCACGGCCCGCTCGAACGGTTCCGCGTCGAAGTCGTCGACCCGAATCATCCCATCACGCGCGGGGTCGCGGATTTCTTCGCCGCCGACGAGCAGCACACGCCGCCCTACGACGAGAAGAAAGTCCACTTGCTGCTGCGGAACCGATCGGACGAGGGGAAGTCCGTTGCGGCTGCCGGATGGGCGTACGAGCCGGGTAAGGGCCGCTTGTGCCATCTGGCCAACGGGCACACGCGCGACGCGCTCCATCATCCGATGAATCAGTTGCTGATGCGCAACGCGGTAAACTGGTGTTTGCGCCGCGAGTAACCGATGAAATTTCCGCTATACCTCTGCGCCGTGTCTTTGTTCGCCGCCGGGACAACGCCCAAACCGGGCGCCGCCGGCTATCCGGCACACGCTGCCTCGCTCGGCGCGGAGTACCTTGTCCGCAGCATTTTCGCCGGCGGCCAATCGTTCGTCACCGCGGACTATCTTGTCGTTGAAGTCGCAGTCTATCCGCCGAAGGGTGAGCAGGCCGTCGTTTCAAGCGGCGATTTCACGCTCCGCATCAACGGAGCCAAGCATCCGATTTTCGCGCAGCCGCCCGGTTTCGTCGCGGCGTCGTTGAAATACGACGACTGGACGCAAAGACCCACGCTCGTGGGAACGGCGGGAGTGGGAGATGTGGATGTCGTCCTCGGACGCCAGCGCCGGAGCGAGCGTTTTCCCGGCGACGGCTCGCAGCAGACGCGTTTGCCCAACCCTCCGCGCGCGCCCGATGCGGACGGCCGAAGCGGCCAGGACAACGCCCCGTCCATGCGCCCTGAAGAGGCCGTAACCGAGTACGCGCTGCCGGAGGGTTCCTCCTCGGGCGCAGTGAGCGGCTACCTCTACTTCGCCTTCAAAGGAAAACCGAAATCCATCCGTTCGCTGGAATTGATCTACAAAGGCAAGCAGGGCGCCGTGACGCTTCCGTTGCTCCCGTCGGCCCGTTAGTTAGGACAGGAAGTCCTGAGGTCCGAGGAAAGCTGGGGGGCCGCACGCACCCAGGCCGTAGCCCTTCAAAACGGAGGGCGCCAGAAAACCAAAGAATGCACGGAATGTTTGGGCCTCCCGACTCACAACAAGTCAGTCAGGTCGTCCTAAGACACCGCGATTGTCGGCGTCGAATCGACGCACAGCCAGCGAGTGGAGGTATGATTAGACACTGAGAAGTGGCGTTGTTGAGAAGGGTTGGATGCCGGAGATCTTGCCATGACTGCTGCGCCGAAATCGCCCATCGAGCCGACGCTCCAAGCATTGATGGCCGTTCTGTTTTCCGGGTCGATGACGGCGCTTGTGCTTTGCTTCTTGGCTGTACCTATTCTCGGAGCCGGGAAGAGTGCAAAGGATCACTTCCGCGACGGAGAGCGCCTGCTCAAGGCAGATAATGCAATCGCGGCTTACGAATCCATTGCACAAGCGGCCAAGCTCGATCCGCGGAACAAAAAGTACCAGGAAGCCCTATCCGAGTGCGGACGAAAGGCTTCGGCCGTCTCCCTGACCACCGAGTGTCTGCCCTTGGCAGTCGAGCGGTCGCCAACCATCAAAATCGCTGATGAGGTCTACGCGGTGGGAAATCCGCTTGGGCTCACGGGAACAGTGACCAAGGGGATTATTAGCAGTGTTCGAGCGCTCCCCGGCAACATCCAGCTTTTTCAGATCGATGCAGCTCTGAACCCAGGCAACAGCGGTGGCCCCTTGATTGATAGACGGGGACGGGTAGTAGGAATCAACACTTTCAAGTTGAAGGGCTTTGAGGGGTTGAATTTTGCAGTGTCCACCGCAGAGGTTTTTAAGGTCTTCGGCGCTTCGCTTGGGAAAGGAGGCACCGCTCCATGACAGTGGCTGTGCTCGGATGGGGATCGTTAATCTGGTGTCCAGGTATTCTGAGAATCACGACGCGATGGCAGTCAGACGGTCCGAGCCTTCCAATCGAGTTTGCTCGAATCTCGGAGGACGGACGACTGACCTTGGTAATCCAGCCAAGTGCCGAGAATCAGACAGTGTACTGGGCTGTCAGCGAATTCGGGGAAGTCGCCAAGGCTCGCTGCAATCTGCAGGCGCGAGAAGGTACCATACCCCGGCACGTTCACTACCTCGCTACGGACGGCACGTGTGCGAAAGACGTGCTCGAACAAGTACGTGAGAGCGTTCAAGTTTGGCTTAGAGTTCACGAAGACGTCGGCGCTGTCATCTGGACTGGATTGCCCACGAACTGGCCCAATAAGAGAGGATGTGATTTCACTCCCGAGGATGCCGTTCGCTATCTGGAGGAACTGGAGTCTGACAGAAACCGTGCGGTGAGTACCTTTGTTCGGGCGCAGGAGTATGTCAAGAACACGCCGCCACAAATCAAAACAAAAGTACGGCGCGCCATGCAGGAGCGAGACTGGCAAGACAACGAGGTATCCAGAATTCTATTCGAAGAGTGACGAGCCTGCAGCACCGAATGGATTCCAAACCATTGCTTTCGGCTCCCGTTAAGGCCCTACTCGAATCCAATCGCTCCCGCGTTGCCCCACAACACGGCCATCTGCACGAGCAGCGCCAACGACATCAGCGATACCCCCCATTTGATCACGCCGTGCTGACGCAAGCCCCAAAGCAAGTGCACGCCGGCGACTGCGTAGGACACGCCGGTGACCGCGCGCGCCATACCCCAGCCACCGCCAATTCCATGAGCCAGAAACAGCGGACTCAACAGAAGGCACACCACTCCAAGCAAACCCCACTTGATCAGCGCCGGGGTCCGCGTCGCGCGAGCAACTTCATCACTCGCCTCGCCCGCGATCGTTCGCAGGATGCCGACGTTCTCCGCCACGTCGGCCATCGCCGCGCACCAGGCAAGAACGCATACCACTATCCCGTACGCGCCTCCGGCCAGCAGGCCCAGCGTAAAGAACGCGCCGCCGTAACAGAGAATGAACGCGAAGTCCGCAAGGGTATTCACTTTCAAGGTGTGCGCAAATTCCGCGCGCGCGGCGCCCGAGCCGTACACCGCCTCGATATCCTTCGCGTTCCGCACCAGCTCCGCCGCCAGGACGTCCCCTCCCTTCGGCCGCAGCAGGCTCATCGTCAACCCCATCGCGACGGTGGCCACGTTGAACGAAAACGCCAGATCACGTTCCATAGCGCCCTCAAGAATAGCACCTGCACGGACGGCCCGCGAATCTACCGGCGAACTCCCGCGTCAGGCCGGTCCAACTTCGCCCATGTATCCCCGCCTCGGCGCCGCCCCAAACCACGGTGCGAATGCGGACCTCCGGCTGTATAATGCATTCTGCATGGCAGCGCTCATCGAGCCCGCACGCTCCACGCACGCACCCCAACTGCGCGACTTGCGCAGCATGGAATCCTCCAGCCTCGACGCACTGCTCGAGGAGGAAGTGGGCGCCTGGCGCCGCGATATCCATTGGGACTTCCATCCCTCCGCCGATCTCGTGCGGCGATTCGTCGGCATGCAGGCTCTCCAAGGCTTCGCCCTCATCCAGGGTTCGAGAACGATCGGCTACTGCTACTACATCACCGAAGAAAACAAAGGCCTCATCGGCGATCTTTATGTCGCCGGCGATTCGCGCAGCGAGGAGAACGAGAATCTGCTTCTCGAGGCCGTGCTCGCCGCCATGATCGACAGCCGCTCCGTCCGCCGCGTTGAATGCCAGCTCATGATGACGCCTTCAAGTCCGGAGCGGCGCTTCCCCTTCCCCCAGTTTCTCTCCCTGTTCGACCGCAAGTTCATGATGCGCGACCTCAAAGCCACCCCCCCGCTCGCGCCCGGCCGCGGACGCCATCGCGTCTGGTTCGAAAACTGGACCGACCGCCATCAGGAACCCGCGTCCCGGCTCATCGCCGCCTCCTACTCGAGCCACATCGATAGCCGCATCAACGACCAGTACCGCTCCGGCGCCGGAGCCCGGCGTTTCCTCTACAACATCGTCCAGTATCCAGGCTGCGGCGCCTTTTTCCGGCCCGCATCCTACGCCGCTTTCGATAATGAAACCGGCCAGATGGCGGGCGTCGTGCTCACCAGTCTCGTGGCGTCCGACGCCGGTCACATCACGCAACTGTGCGTCTCGAATTCGGTGCGCGGCGCAGGCGTCGGCTTTGAGCTGCTGCGCAAGTCGCTCGAATCCTTCGCCGGGCATGGATGCGGCGCCGCCGGCCTCACCGTCACGTCCGCCAACCACGGCGCCGTCCGCCTCTACGAAAACACCGGCTTCGCCGTCATCCGCAAATTCACCGCCTGCGTCTGGGAAGGCTTTCGGGGGTAGCTTATGCACGCCTGGATCAAGAAACTCCACATGTACTTCGGATTGCTCAACTTCACCAACGTCATGGTCTTCGGCATCACCGGCCTGTGGCTTGCGTTTGAAGCCGCGCCCGCCCAACGGCATCGCGATGAGCTGCAAGTCCGGTATGAAGAATTCACTCCGCCGCCCGGCGCCGCCGACAAGGATGTGGCCGACCGCGTCTATGAACGGCTGCGCATCCCGTTGACGGGACCGGTTCCGAATTTCGCCCTCCAGCGAGACCCGCAACACGATCTGACGTTTACGTTTTATTCCGTCAACGGCACGTCGAAGGTTACGGTTCTTGAGCGCGAGAACCGCGTGAAGATCGAAGCGCGCCGCAACAGCTTCGCGCAGTTCATCAACGCACTGCACGAGTCGACCTACCGGCAGTCGCGTCCGGCGCTCGCCTCGCGGCTCTGGGCTATTTACAACGAGATTTCCATTTTCACCCTGCTCTATCTCGCGCTCTCGGGACCGTATCTGTGGCTGGCGTCGCGGCCCCGCATGCGCCTTGCGCAGTTATCCTTCGGCGCGGGCTCGGCGCTATTCATCGTTTTGTACGCGGTGACAAGGTAACTGAAATGTACCGTCTTCTACGCGATACTCATCTCGTCTGCGGATTGTTCGCCGTGCTTTTCGTTCTCATGTACGGAATCAGTTCCGTGCAGATGGCGCATAACGACTGGTTCAATCTTAAACCAACCGTCACCGAGTCCCGCTACACTCTCGCCACGAACGCGGAGGGCGCACGCGCGGTGGCGCGCGAATTGATGGACCGCCATGGACTCGCGGGCGAACTGGCGCAGGTGAAGGACATGCCCGCCGGTTTTACCTTCCGTATTGTGAGGCCCGGCACGGTGCACGAGGTCTCCTATACGAGGGCGTCCGGCGAAGCGGCGGTGAAAACGAACAAAGCGAATTTTGCGGGCCTCATGAACCGGATACACCACATTAACGGAATGTGGCACGAAGATTCACTTGTGAACGTATGGGCCGCGGCGCTGGCGCTGGTGGCGGCGGTCCTGATCGTCCTCGGCATCACCGGGATTTACATGTGGTTCAAGGTCCATTCGGAGCGTGTGACCGGAACCGTGGTGCTCGGCGCAAGCCTCGCTTTCAGCCTCACTGTGATCGTGTTGTTGCGAACAGCGTGAGGTGTTCCGGCATCCCGGCCGCGTCCCAGGATCGAGCCGCCGGGAACTACCCTGGCAAGACGTCGATTCCAATCGCGTCATGATCGGATAACGGGATTCGGAGTCCCTCCCTGACGTCGTGGATCACAACCGGCGCTTCCACTCTCGCGCCCCGCGTCGCGAACCAGTCCAGCTTCAGGGGGCATTTCCCTCCGTGGTTCCGGAGAGCCCATCGAAGGAAAGCAAAACACCAGCCGGGTACCCAGTCCCCGAGACTTTTTCTCGTTCGCGGATTGTCGACATCGTAGCCGACCGTGTATTCCCCGGGCACGTTGCATTCGCGGAAATCGAAACCCCGCGACTCCAGCAGCTCGAACAACTCCCGTTCGAACAGCTTGTTCGGATGTAGATAGTGATTCCGGATCACGTGATCGACGCCCATGAACACACGCACCCAGAAACCCACAATAGCTGGAAACGCGCTCGTCGAATTGTAGGTGCTGGTGTTCCAATCGCCCCCAAGTATTACCGGCAGCCACCGTTCGTGAGGCGCGTCGAGCGCGTCGAGCACCTCTTGCATCTGGTCCCGCCTGTGGCGTTGCGTCGACTGGGCGTCGAGGTGTACCGCGACCGCGGTTACGGCATAGTCCGGGAAATCGATATCGGCTGCAACCGCGGTTGGACACCCCAAACGTTGCTCGCGCCCCGCGATCTTGTCCATCCCATTCCGCATCCGGATGCCTCGCGGGTTGCCGATCGGATACCGGCTCAAAATGGCATCTCCGTGCAAACCGATTTCGTTGTCGCCGGGAAGATCGAACTCCGCGCCCGAGCCTTTGGTCAGGTTCAAATAGGTGGGAACAAAAACGTAGGCGAAGCCCAATTCGCGGGCAAGCCTCTGCGCCACGTGGTGATTTCCCGATCGGGCCATTCCGATGTCGGTTTCCGTCAGGAGGAGTACGTCACAACTGCTGAGATAGGGATGCTCACGGAACGCCCGGATCTGACGCTCGATCTCGGCGCCGCGCTCGATGTTCCAGGCAAGGAAGCGGTAGCGCGGCCGTGCGGCCGCCGTTTCCAACCGGTAATCGGCCGTTTCCGGAGCTTCGAGCACCGTGCGAATCAGAGGCTCAAGGGAGCGGTAGACGGGATGCGCATCGAGTTCCCTCTCCGACCGGCACTGGCCCAGGGCTGCAAAATGGGGCTGGATGCGCTCCTGAATGGTCCGGTAGATCTCTTCAGGAGTCCGTGGCTGGGTACTCAACATGGGGGGTACGAAGTTTGACGAAGTACTATTGTGCCTGTAGAATGATTGTAACGCCGGACTAGGTTAGCCGGCTAATTCTCGGGAGGTTTCTCATGGGGCGTCTTTTGGCAAGGGTTTTTCTGCCTTTCCTTCTCTCTGCGTTCGGCGTGATGCTGTTCGCTCAATCCACAACTCAATCGGTTCAGGGTCTTGTCACCGATTCGTCAGGCGCGGCTATCGCCGGGGCCAAAGTCATCGTAACGAACGAGGGCACGAATGTCGCCCTGACAACCACGGCGAACGATACGGGCAACTACACGTTCCCGCTTCTTCAGGTTGGCAACTACACGATCCGATGCGAAGTTCAGGGCTTCAAGGCGGAAGTCGTCAGAAACGTGCGGCTTGAAACCGCCGCTCAGGTTCGGCAGGATTTCAAGCTTGACGTCGGCAGCGTGGCCGAGTCGATTGAAGTCGCCGCAAGCGCAGTGACGCTGCAGACGGAGAACGCGACGGTCGGCGCGGTGATCGAAAACCGCCGCATCATCGAATTGCCCCTGAACGGGCGCAACATGCAGAGTCTTGCCGTGCTCGTTCCCGGCGTTCAGTTCGGAGAGCGCACCGGCCGCGGCGACGGTTCGGGCGGCTTCCCGATTCCCGGCCAGGGTTTCTCGGTCAGCGCCAACGGACAGCGCGAGACCAACCAGGTGGCCTCTCTGGACGGCGTGGACGCTAAAGATCCCCGCATTCACATCATGAACTTCGTCCCCTCGATCGAGGCGATTGAGGAGTTCAAGATCCAAACCAACGCCTACACGGCCGAGTACGGATTCGGCGGCGGCGCGCAGGTTACCATTACCATGAAGAGCGGCACTAACGCGCTCCACGGGACCTTCTTCGACTTCCTGCGGAACGACAAGTTCGATGCCGAAAACTATTTCCTCAATTTCGAGCGCGCGGCCACCCTTGAGCGGCTCCAGAAGAACACGCTCCGCCAGAATCAATTCGGCCTCGTGTTGAGCGGGCCCGTTCTGATTCCCAAGATCTACAACGGGAAAAACAAGACGTTCTGGGCGTTCAACTGGGAATCCCGCGTCTCCCGTGAAGGGGTGGTGCAAACCGCGAACTTCCCTATCGACGACTTTCGCAATGGCGACTTCAGCCGGTTGCAGCGCGGCTATACGGCAAACGGCCGGTTCGTGGCTCCGACGCTGATCTGGGACCCGGACACGGGAAACCTGTTCCCCAATAACGTGATACCGGCGTCTCGCATTCACCCCGGCGCGAAGAAGATGCTCGATACTTATATTCCCAGGGCGCAGTTCGTCCAGGAAGATCCACTCGACTTTACCGCGCGCGCGGCCGTTGCCACGCCCATCGACGTCAACACCTATTTTGCTCGCGTCGACCACAATTTCTCGGACAAGGACCGCGTCTTCGCCCGCCTGGCATGGGACCGTTCCGGACTTACCAGAACCAACATCAACCCCAATCTGCCCGTGTTTGTCGACTCCGATGTGACCAACCTCGCGACGCAGTGGATCCATACGTTCAACTCAAACATGATCAACGAGCTCCGCGTCGGATTCCAAATCTCGAACGACCTCACCTCGAATCCACGCACCGACAACACCAGCTTCAGCATGGATGCTCTGGGCGTCGGCTTGTTCCGCGTTCCCTCCGACGGGAACCGCGCCTTGACACCGCGCGAGCACGGCATTCCGCAGTTCACCGGCCTGCCGTTTACGCTTCAGGAGCTCACGAACGGTAACGGCTACGATCGCATGCAGACCTACCAGATCGGCGACCACCTTTCGTTCTTCCGCGGGAAGCACAACGTTAAGATCGGCGCGGAGTACTACGGACTCAAAATCGAGCGCGGCGCGGCCAACCTCGAGGAGGGCCTGCTCGGATTCAGCGGCGCTCAGGCCGGCTACTCGCTCGCCTCTTTCCTTTTGGGCCGTCCCAACACGACGCAAACCCCCGAAGGACTCCCGTTGACATTTCCGAGGGCGAACCGTGGCGGCGCTTACGTCAACGACGACTGGAAGGTCACGTCGAAGCTGACGATCAATCTTGGACTGCGTTTCGACTACAACGGTTGGCCGGTCGATGCGAAGGGGCTGCAGCGTACATTCGACATCCCCGGTCTCGGTACCGATATGGGTCGAGGCGGCAGTTTCAAGAAGGCGGATGGAACCAGCATTCCAATCATCTTCCCCGGCGCATTGGGCGACGCGGGAGCGCTGAAGCTCGCCAATCAGCAGGTTAGGTTTTTCATGCCACGCGTGGGTATCGCGTTCCGTCCGGCTGAGAAGTGGGTCATCCGTACTGGCGCAGGCTGGTTCGACAACATCCAGCATCAGAATACCTTCACCATTTTCAACCTGATGCCTCCGAAGGCCGGCAGCCAGGCATACCTCACTTCGATGCAGCCCGGAAGTACGACGAACATTACGGCCGTGAACGGCCAGGTGTTCCCGATCACGACTCAGAGGTATGCGCCGGGGTCGAACATCCTGACGCTTGACGATCCGTTTCTGACGAGGGGCGGGGTTTCTCAGGTTCGGCCGATCGACGTCGTCTATCTTCCGCCTGACTACAAGGACGGATCGGTGTGGAAGTGGAGCTTCGACATCCAGCGTGAGTTGCCCGGGAACGTTGCGCTCACAGTCGGCTACGCCGGAAGCAAGGGCTACAACGTCGGCAATAGCGTGATCAACTGGAATGATCCGCTCAGGCCGGCTACGACCTTCCTGCAGTCGAACCGCCCGTATCCGGAATTCTACGATCCCGCGACGCCTCAGCTCGGCGTGCAAGGCACGGGACGCATCCGCTACATCGATTCGTTTGGCGAGTCGTTCTACCATGGGTTGCAAGTCAAGTTGGACAAGCGTATGGCGAAGGGCTTGACTTTTGGTCTCGCCTACACCTACAGCAAGTCGCACGGGGACGGCGAGAATGGCGGCCAGGAAGGCGCTTCGCTACAAAACCCCCGCGATCGCCGAGGTTCCCGTGGCGTGTTCCGCTTCGACCAGACGCATCGCACGGTCGCCAACTGGGTGTACGAACTGCCCGGCCGGAATCTAAATGGGCCCGCCAAGCATATTGTTGGCGGCTGGCAATTGAATGGAATCCTGAGTATTGCCTCCGGTTTCCCCTTCACGATCGGTCAGGGCGCCGGCGATGTTGCGCTGCCGAATGGCTCGGTACGCCCGGACACGATCAGCAATCCGGAGTTGTCGGATCCCACCCGGAAGCTCTGGTTTAACCCGGCAGCCTTCCAGCGAGTCACGTGTCAGATCGCGGCACGCCCGGACCTCTGCCGTCTGGGCAATACCGCCTACAACTCCCTGCGCGGCCCTGGCGAACGCCGTATCGACTTCTCCATGTTCAAGAATTTCTCCATTTTTGAGAGGGCGAAGCTTCAGTTCCGTTGGGAAGCCTTCAACGCGACCAATACACCGTGGTTCGGCGATCCGTCCGGGATCAGCTTCTCGAACGCGAACCAGATCATACCGAACGGCACGCGCGACGGCGAAATCCGCAGTATTCGCAATCCAATGCGCCGGATGCAGTTCGGCCTGAAGTTGCTGTTCTAAAGCCGAAAGCAGCAGACGGGAAGAGGGGGAACTCCGGATTGGCCGGGGTTCCCCTTTTTCTTTTTCAGCGGCAACCTCCTCTGTTGCACGACGTGTACGCGGGGCCATGGCGCATCCGCTTTCACGTTCCGTGGCCGCTTTTCGCCCCTCCTCACCGCGCGCTGGTTCCGGTTTACAATCTATCCATGGCATCCTTCTCAAGACGGCAATTCGTAGGCGCGGCGGGAGCCGCGCTTGCCGCATCCACCTCCCCGGCGCGTTCCGCCGCACAAGCGCCGAAGGCAAGCGGCAAGCTTCGTATCGGCGTCATCGGCTGTGGAGGCATGGCCAACGGCCACATGCGCGGCCTTCTCCGCACCAAGGAAGAGGACAACATTGAAATCGTCGCGGTCTGCGACGTCTACAAGAAACGTCTCGACGACGCCGCAACGATGACCGGCGCCAAAGGGTACAAGGACTACCGTGAGCTTCTCGCGAACAAAGACATCGACTACGTCCTGATCGCGACGCCCGAGCACTGGCACTACCAGATGACGGTGGACGCGATCGACGCCGGGAAGCACATCTATTGCGAAAAGCCGATGACCCAGACCGTCGAGCAGGCGAAGAAGGTTGTCGCGAAGGTCAAGGCGAGCAACATCAAGATGCAGGTCGGCGTGCAGGGGATGTCGGACGACTCCTACGAAACCGCATACAAGTACGTCAAGGACGGCGTGCTGGGAAAAGTGGTGGTGGCCCAGATCGACTACTCGCGCAACCATCTCGGCGATTTTTGGGAATATCCGCAGGACAACGATGTCCGCCCCGGCGAGAATCTCGACTGGAAAGCGTGGCTTGGCTCCGCGCCCAAGCGGCCCTACGATCCGGACCGCTTCTTCAGTTGGCGGCGGTACTTCGACTATTCGGGCGGCATCGCGACCGATCTTTTCATTCACCGCGTAACGCGAATCATCAAGGCGCTCGGCCTGACGTACCCGGAGCGCGCCGTAGGCACGGGCGGCAAGTTCGAATTTACCGAAAGCGCGGCGGAGATTCCGGACACGCTGAACATGATTGTCGAGTATCCAGGCGGGCCGGATGTGCTCCTGATTTCTTCGATGGCGAACGATACGCCGGTTGATCACTTGCTTCGCGGCCACAAAGCGACGCTGCAATTCACGAGGACGGGCTTCACCATCACGCCGCAGAAGGCCTTCGCGAAGGACATGAAGGAGATTGTGCACGAGAAATCCGGCGCCGAGAGCACGGAGTTGCACCACCGCAACCTGCACGACGCGATCCGCAACAACGCACCGTTAAAGTGCGACGTGATGCTGGGGCTGTACGGCCTTGTGGCCTGCGAGATGGGCCTGCAATCGTACCGCAAGCGGAAGTACATGGCCTGGGACAAGGTGAAAGAGCGGATTGTGCGGGCGTGAGTTGTTAGACTCGTGCCGGCCGATCATCGCGCTTCGCAAGTCACCTCCGAGAGGGTTGCGCACGGCGCCGAGCGCGCCTTTTTCTCAGTTCGGCAAACCGGGCTTTGTGGTGTGGTTTCGGTGGTCCCGGTGGTCCAAATCAGCCTCGCAAGGATTTAGAAAAAGTAGTATACTTTTCTATTACTATCAGGATCGGCAACATGCAAACTTTCGAATCTGAGGGGGTCCAGCAATGCCAAGTCGCAGACAAGCAGGAATGCTTCTGCTCCTGAGTTGGGTTTTCACGTCTCCCACGCGCGCCGCCGACCTCGATCAAGACCTTCTTAAAGCGGTCGTGAACGGTCGGACGAACGACGTGGCGGAATTGTTAACGAAAGGGGCGAACATCAACGCAAGAGACGCGTATGGTTCGACCCCATTGCTGCTGGCCCTCGCGGGCAGACATCCAGAAACGGTAAAGCTCCTCGTATCAAGGCATCCCGCTCTCAACGTCCGAAACAATTTGGGGCTCTCGCCTCTTGTTCTTGCCTTCAGCATCGGCGACAACGCCAGCCTGTCTCTCTTGCTTTCTAATGGCGCTGATGTAGATGCTCGCGACCCAGAATTTGGCGCCACTCTACTGTTCGGTGCCGCGGTTGCGGGAAACGACGTTGCTGTCGAAATGTTGCTGACACATGGCGCGGACGTAAACGGGAAAAGGACCAGTGATGGCGCGACGCCGTTAATAGGCGCCGCCTCAGCCGGAAAGAGCAGGACCATGAAAGCTCTCCTCAAACATGGGGCGGATGTCAAAATTGCAAATAGTGAAGGTACGACCGCCCTACATCACGCCGTCTTGCATGGGGATCGGGATGGTGTAGCGTCTTTGCTGGCGAAAGGCGCCAACGTCAATGCTGCCCTTACGGATGGTGGCACGCCCCTGTTGATTGGGGCTAAAGAAGGTCATACCGCGATTGTGGGAGCACTTTTGGCCGTCGGGGCTACGGTGGATGCTAGGACTGAGGATGGGTCAACTGCCCTTCTTTGGGCAACGTATAACCGCCACCTCGATATTATCGGAATGCTGTGCGCCAAGAAAGCCGACGTGAACGTGAGCAACAATCAGGGAATTACCCCGTTGCAGATAGCTAAGCGTAAGCGGGATTCCGAGCTCGCGGCAATACTGGTCCGTTTTGGGGCGAGTCGGTAACCTTTGAATTGCTAATGCCACCCTTGACGATTCGCCCTACAAGAGGATCTTCATGTCGCCCATTTGTCCGGCAACCTTGACCGTGCGGCCAAGACACCCAACTCGTCATGCGGTTCATGCGGTACTCGTTACACTCAGAGAGAAAGAAGGAGCTTCGATATGACACCGTCAACGGCAGGCAGGTGTCTTGCGCCACTAAAACCCCTATTGCTTTTGATCTCGATCGCAGCGGCCGGGGCAGATCTCAGCCAAGAATTACTTGAAGCGGTACGCTCGGGACAGACAGCAAACGTGCGTTCGTTGTTGGGGCGCGGCGCAAATCCAAATGCCAAGGATGATAATGGCAGCACGGCATTGATGGAGGCCGCGACCAGGGGTCATACCCCAATTGTCAAGCTCCTGTTGGCAAAGCGCGCAGAAGTCAACGCAAAGAGTGAGGGATTCACGGTGCTGATGTTGACAGTCACATCGTTCGGCCCGAATCGCGTTGAAGTAGTGAAGGCTCTGCTCGATGGCGGCGCAGACATCAACGCCAAATACTTCTTGGATCCGAGTGACTTGAGGGACGAAGGGCAAACGGCCTTGGACCTTGCTGAAACATTGGCGCTGGCTGGCAACAAGGACGCTGATCGCATAATTCACTTGCTCAAGGTCAAAACAACATCCAAAAAGTGATCACTGTGGCTCAGAAACAGATATCGCCAAGCCCTGTCAATACCCAGCGCCATCTCATGTGAGGGTCACGGTAACTTTGACAAACTTTCTACCTTTGGCAGCACCAAACACCAAGTCGCTTCCATTATTACGGAACTGAAGGCCGTTTATCCGCGCGTAAAAGGGACTGGCGAATTCATCGCAGCGCACCTGCATCCCTTTCTTCGGGTACTCAACGACATAGGCCACCTTGAGGGCGTCTGAGCTTAGTGCAATCGAATCAGCCGAGGGTATGGGGCCGTCCCCAGTGAACGAAGCAACCTCGCGTCCATTGAGGACAATCCTTGCTTGTTTCTCTGTGACAGTAGCATACGCGAAGCCGTTGGCGTTTGCGACCAAGCCACTGATTAGTCCGCGCTCCCGGTAAGAGTGGTCGTCGAATATAAAGCGAGACTCTTCGTGGCTAATAACTGCATAAAACAGGTGCTTTCCATCCTCAGTGAAACGCAAAGGGAAAACAAATCCTCCGTACGGGCCATCTCGCCTATCGCCGTGAAGAACATACTTCCTGCCTTCCGAGTCCTCCGCCACGTAGGCAAACCCCGGCCCAACTGGGTTAGTTACAAGCGGACCAACGCTCTTATACAAGGGTCCCCGTCCGCTCTCTCCAAAGTCAGCGAACTCTTTGTCGTAAGATGTGTTGCCACCAACGATCGGTCTACCTAAGATGATCGGTTTACCCTGATAGTCGAACTGCAGATACGAAGGTTCGTAATCCAACTTTCGCTGATCAACTCCGTCGATCATGAGCCATTGGACCCCACGCTTTGCGAAGAACGCAACGTTGCTGGTCCGAGGGTTGAAAGATGGAGAGACGACCTTATCGTACCAAGTTCCGGCTTTGCCGTCGAGCAAAACGGCCTCACTGTTTCCCTTTATAATTTTCACCGCTACGTGTTTTCCGTCTGGCGAGAAGTGAGGTTGGATCGTGTCGATATCAGGAAGCGTCGAGAGATCATCTGTGCGTTTCTTGTCAAAGAATTCGGTGAGCGTCATGTTAACCAGATACGCTATCTTTCCGCCGGGGTTTTTTTCGACAGTATCGAAGAGCACCGCACCTGTGCCAGAAAAGACGGGATATCTGAGTCCTAAATAGGGATCTGTTTGACGCCCGTTCGCTATCAAGACAGGTCCGTTCTTTCCCTTGGCGACAAAGGCGACTTGCGAAACGTCCTCGGCAAACGCGAGGTAAGGTAAGCCATTCGAAACTACCAGCGTGTAGTCAGGCGGCAACTCTCCGAGCAGCATCTCTTGAAGACGGTGTGTTGGTAAACTGCGATTCTGAGCACCCAGAGTCGCAGCTGCAACCAAAGACATGACGGCGACGATTGGCTTCACGAAGCACCCCCAATGCGTGTTGTTGAGACTCGCCGAAGAAATGGCGACCCACACCGATTTTACGCTCCGAGATGCGGAAACGCAACAGAGAGAGGGCCGTAGCCGTGCTGTATTTCAGCTTGGCGCCGTCCGCTCCTAGTTGTGCAAAAGAGCGTTCGTGGCTCAATCTCTCGTGAAGCATTACGTCGAGCGTTATGGGAAATTTCATCCCGCCCAGTGTGGAGCTTTGGGAGCTTGACCCCGCTTCGGCGATTGCGTCCCTATTCATGATTCCTGGTGTGATGAATTTCAAGCGCCTCTGTTAGCCCTTCGCTCCCCAAAAGGCTGAATCGCAGGCGGCGCGGGTATTTTTGAGGACCTGGAGTTTTCGGCCTCCCTGAGCGTTCCGGAACCTGGGACGCTCGGCACGTTGGCCCTCGCGCTTAGCGCGCTGGCCGCTCATCGCTTCCGGAAGTAGTGCGGTTCGTTGCTCACGAGATCTCGTAGCCGACTAGTTCTCGCCCCGGCGTCCCGGTTGTTCTTTATTCCCATCCCCACGAAGGCACTCCGTGTATTCCATCGATCCACACTTAATTAAGGGCAGTCGCGCCGCCCCGAGCAGCCAAGGGGCTTGAGATCAACTGCGCCGCGGATGCACACCGCCGGGGACAAGGAGAAAAAGCGGATCGTGCGCGCCGGATCTGTCCGTCAAGAAAAGGGTCCGCCGGAGCATCGTGGAAGCCGGATCGGCGGCGCCGCTCAAACAGCTACTTGCAGAAAATCCGCGTAGCTGCCCTTGAAATCTTCGATCTTGCCATGGTTGAAGCGCCAGATACGGGTGGCGACTTCGTCGATCAGATCCTCGTCGTGAGTGACCAGCAGCACGGTTCCTTCGTACCGTTGGATCGCGATATTCAGGGCGTTGATCGATTCGAGATCGAGGTGGTTCGTAGGCTCGTCGAAGATCAGAAAGTTCGGCTTCTGGAGCATCAGCCGGCACATGATCAAGCGCGCCGCCTCGCCGCCTGACAGCGCTGCCGTGGGCTTGGTTCCCTCTTCCCCGCTAAAGAGCATCTGCCCGAGCAGGCCGCGCAGTTCTTCGTTCGAGGCCTGGAGATCGAACTGGTGCAGCCACTCGATCGCGGTCATGCCGTCTGGAATCGAGGCGCGGTGATCCTGCGCGAAGTAGCCGACTTGCACTTCGTGACCCCAGTCGACTTTCCCTTTATCGATCGAGGTGTCCGGCTCGGAGGCGCCGGGGGCGTTCTTTAGAAGCGCCTTCAGAAGCGTGGTTTTTCCGGCGCCGTTGCGGCCCATGATGGCGATCTTTTCTCCGCGCGGGATGTTGGCGCTGAAATTCGTCACGATAGCGTGATCGCCATAGGCCTTCGAGACTCCGGAAAACTCGAGCGCGGTGCGGCCGGAAGGGCGGATCATCTGGTAGCGGATGAAGGGCCGTTGGATGTTGGACCTGGCTAGTTCGGCAGTCTGGAGCCGCTCCACTTCCTTCTTACGGGAGGTCACCTGGCTCGACCGCGTGCCGGCGGAAAAGCGTGCTATGAACTCGCCCAACTGGGCGATTTTCTTCTCGCGCTGGGCGTTTCCGGCCTCGATCTGCGAGCGGATCTGCGTCTTCCGCAGAACCATGTCGTCGTAGCCGCCAGGGTACGTGATGATGGTCTGGTAATCGATGTCGGCGATATGGGTGCAGACGTTGTTGAGGAAGTGGCGGTCGTGCGAGATGACGATGAGTGAGCCTTCGTAACGGTTGAGGAATTCCTCAAGCCAGTGGATGGATTCGAGATCCAGGTGGTTGGTCGGCTCGTCGAGGAGCAGGGCTTGCGGGTGGCCGAACAGCGCCTGCGCCAAGAGGACGCGGACTTTGTGGCCTCCCTGCACCTCGCCCATCTTCCGTTCGTGCATCTTCTCGGGAATATCGAGGCCGTCGAGCAACACCGCGGCGTCGCTTTCGGCGGTGTAGCCGTCCTCGTCGCCGACGATGCCCTCAAGTTCGCCGAGGCGCATTCCGTCTTCGTCCGTCATCTCCGGTTTGGCGTAGATCAGGTCGCGCTCTTCGAGCGCTTTCCAGAGGGGCAGGTTCCCCATGACGACGGTGTCGATGACCCGGTAAGGGTCGAAGGCGAACTGATCCTGTCGCAGGACGCCGAGTTTTTTCGGCCGGACGACAGTGCCTTTTTGGGGCTCCAATTCGCCGGTAAGGAGCTTCATGAAAGTGGACTTGCCGGCGCCGTTGGGGCCGGTAAGACCGTAGCGCCGGCCCGCCGGGAAGGCGGTGGATACGTCCTCGAACAGGACTTTGGCGCCGTAGCGCATAGAGATATCGCTGACTGAGATCACGGGGAATTTTCATTGTACCGCGAAAGACGGCTGAGCCGCCAGAGCCGGAGCCTGGAAAAAAGTACGGATGAGTGAACCGGGGCGCCGCGTCAAAGCAAGAACCTTGGCGCGAGGCTGGAGGCCGCCGACGAGGAGACAACTAAATTGATATGATGCCTATCCAGTCAGGAGGTGCGGCATGAAACGATCGAGCCCCGTGGGAATGGACCGGCGCAAATGGATCCAAGGCATCGCCGTTGCAGGCGCCGCGGGCGCCATGCCCGCGGCGGAGAAGAACACTGCCAGCCCACGCTCTTCCCATCCAGTCGTCGAGACAAGCTCCGGAAGAATCCGCGGCTGCACGAGCCGCGGCGTCTGGGTATTCCGGGGGCTCCCCTATGGCGCCCCCACTGAAGGCCCCAACCGCTTCATGCCACCGCGCAAACCGCAGCCGTGGGCCGGGGTAAGGAGTTGCCTCACCTATGGCCGCGTCTGTCCCACCGGCGTCGCTTTAGTCGAGGACGGCGGCAACCGAACCCAGGGCGATGAAGACAATTTCCTTCTCTACCGCACCGGTCCCGGGCAAGCGGGCGAGGATTGCCTTCGCCTGAACGTCTTCACCCCCGGCGGTTCCGGAGGCAAACGCCCCGTCATGGTCTACATGCATGGCGGCGGTTTTTCCGGCGGCAGCGGCAATGGTCTTCTGTCATATGACGGCGAGAACCTCGCCCGCCATCACGATGTGGTGGTCGTCACCCATAACCACCGCCTCAACGTTTTCGGCTATCTCAATCTCGCGGGGCTCGGCGGGGAGCGTTATGCCGCTTCCGCCAACGTGGGCATGCTCGACAACGTCGCGGTGCTCGAATGGGTGCGCGACAACATTTCCAACTTCGGCGGCGATCCCAACAATGTATTGATCTACGGCCAATCCGGCGGCGGGGGCAAAGTCTCAATGCTGATGGCGATGCCGGCGGCCAAAGGCCTCTTCCACCGGGCCGCGGTGCAGAGCGGCGCCACACTGCGCGCGGGGATGCCTGAGCGAACAACGCAATTGGCCGCCGCGGTCCTCGCCGAGCTCCGGATCTCCCCTTCGCAGATCGAAAAGATTCACGCCGTTCCCACCCTCGCGCTGATGACTGCCCAAGCCGCCGCCGTCAGGAAGATGAGCGGGCCCGGGCGGCGCGGAGATTGGGGACCTACCATGGATGGGTCCATCATTCCCTCTCACCCCTTCGACCCAACCGCTCCGGCCCTCTCCGCGAACGTCCCCCTGCTCATCGGAACCTGTCTCAACGAGTTCGTCAACGGCGTGGATAACCCCGAGGTGGACACGCTCACCGAAGGTGAACTCAACGAACGGGTGAGCAAAGAGTATGGCGCCCAAGCTCGAGACATTGTCGCCGCCTACCGCCGTGAATATCCCAGGGAGACCCCATTCGGGCTGTGGGCCGCTATCTCCGCCGCGCCCCGGGCGCGCCAGAACGCCATCACGCAAGCGGAACGCAAAGCGGCGCAAAACGCCGCTCCGGTCTATCACTACCTATACGCATGGCGCACGCCCATGCTCGACAACCGGCCCGGCACCTTTCACAGCAGCGAGATCGCGTTCGTCTTCGACAATGCCGATCTCTGTCCCCGCTACTCGGGCGGAGGCCCGGAAGGCCGCGCGCTCTCTTCCAGGATGGGCGAGGCCTGGGCCGCTTTCGCTCGCACCGGCAAGCCAGGCCACCGCGCCCTTCCCGAGTGGCCGGCCTACACAGCCGCCACCCGCGCCACGATGGTGTTCGACAACCAGTGCCGCATCAAGAACGACCCTGAGGGAGAAGGCTTGCGCCTGATGAAGAAGGCGTAGTCCCTTGCCTTTTCTGGCGGTCTGGGATCTTTACCTGCCGCCTTTCACAAGCGCCGGATAGTCCTTGCTATTCGATATGGTGTTGTGGCCTGCGCCGGCAATGACCACAAACGACGCGACGCCATTTTGAAAACGCGTTCGAAGCAACTCCGTGCTCGCGCGTGGAATGATCTCGTCCAGCTCGGCCGCGATGATCAGGGTTGGCGCCGTCACCTGTGGCGCATATCTCCACGACTCAAACTTATCTCGCAGCAGCCAACGCACCGGCACGTAGGGAAACTGAAGCGCCGCGATTTCGAGAAGGCTGTCATAAGGAGTGACGAGAACAAGCCGCGCCACGGGCCGCAGGCTCGCCACCCGGACTGCAATTCCGCTCCCCAGGCTGCGCCCAACAATGACTACATTCGGATGCAGGGCGTGCACTTGGTCGAATAGAACCAGCGCATCGCCGAACAGGGCTTCTTCAGATGGGCTGCCGGAACTTCCACAGTAGCCGCGGTAGTGAAGCAGGTAAAGCGCGTGGCCGGGAAATGAGGCGGAGAAGTCAGGCATATTGAGCGAAACGTTTTCCGCGTTACCTCCCAAATAGATAAGCGCATCGGGGCTGTCGCTTGGCCGCGTCGATACCAGCACTCGCTCTTTTTCGATTTGCAGGGCCATGAGCGTTTCGCCTTTGCATTTCGAGCTTGATGGCGGGAAATAAATCATGGAGCGCTGAAATAGGAACAAGGCTCCGCACATGCCAACGTACAATATCGCCAAGCCGACCGCTACATTGATGAGCATCCGCCGCGCTGCCTTATGCTTCAAGGGTACTTCACGAGACGGGCGGCAGCCTCATCCATACGAAGAAATCGGCAATGTGCGCGCCCCACGTTTTGGCCGGGAAGTACGCGCAGGCTAAATGGGCAATGCCCTGATCCTCGTCGACGGCCCGTGCCTCGCATTCGAGAGAGGCGGCAGTGTCTTCCCGGGTGAGTTCCGGATTACCCTCGATCAGATCCATACTGTTCGTTGTTCAGCACGGCCCAACGGCCGGGCGCCTGTTCGGAGTACGCAGGTGAGGCGGCCTCTGAAGTTAGAATGAGGTATGACGGTTTACGACGAGCGCCGGGACGAACTGGAGAAGCACGAGTTCATGATGGGAACCGAGCGCGGGCGCCTCGCCGTAACGCTTGACGTGCTCACCGACGCGCTCGTCCTGGTGGGACAGCACGGCGTCTACTGCCAAAGCGCGCGGACCCCTGGAAAGCCGGCGATGGACGTGCAGTTGATCACAAAAGCGATCGTCGACGCGAAGGAGCTGATTTCCGGCGTGATGGCCGCGCTGAAGAAAAGCCCGTCGGCTTGAGCTCACCGCGTCTGCGCCGTTCAATCCGGAACGCTGGCGGCAAAGGCTGGTTTTCGCCGCGCTCCCGTCTCCCGCTCCCAAGCAAACGCCAGCTTCAGGAGAGCCGGTTCGCTCCAAGCCGGTCCGAAAAACGACAAGCCGACCGGCAGTCCCCGGTAAAATCCGGCCGGAACGGTGATATGCGGATAGCCGGCAACCGCGGCCGGCGTCGTGCATCCGCCAGTGTAGCTATCTCCGTTGACATGGTCGATGAACCACGCGGGCCCCGACGTCAACGTCACAATCGCGTCCAGCTTGTGCCTCGCCATGACTGCGTCAATTCCTTCCCTTCGGGATAAGCGCAGGCAATCGGCCCGAGCCTTTACGTACTTTGCCTCGCTGAGCGGGCCTTTCGCTTCGGTTCGCACGAGCAATTCCTGCTCGAAGAACGGCATCTCGAGCTCGCGGTTCCGATCGTTGAAAGCGATGAGCCCGGTGAGCGACCGCGCCGGACTGCTCGCCGGGAGCCGCGCCAAATAGCGGTTCAGCCCGTCCTTGAATTCGTAGTGGAGCACTTCCATCTCAGGAGCGTCCATCTGGCTGTGGGTTGGCAGATCGGCGGGATCGATCACTTCGGCGCCGGCTTTCTTCAGCACGTCGACGCACGCGTTCAGAAAACGATCGAGCGGCGCATTGCTCTCGAAGAATTTCCGGGCGATGCCAAGGCGGGCGCCGCGAAGGCCGTGCGGATCGAGAAAACGCGTGTAGTCCGGCGCGGCCTTGCCCTGGGATCCGGCAGTTGCTGCGTCTTCGGTATCGACGCCAGTCATGGCGCTCAACAGGATGGCAATATCGCGGACCGTGCGGCACATTGGACCCGCAGTGTCCTGGCTGGCCGAGATCGGGATGATTCCCGAGCGGCTGAGAAGTCCAACCGTGGGCTTGAGGCCGGCGATCCCATTGATCGAGGAGGGACTCGTCACGGATCCATCGGTCTCGCTCCCGAGGGCGGCGGCGCAAAGGCTCGCTGCGACGGCGGCGCCGGAGCCGGAGCTCGATCCTGAAGGATTGTGGTCGAGCGCGTAGGGGTTGCGGGTTTGGCCGCCGCGCGCGCTCCATCCGTTGGTGGAGTGAGTCGAACGAAAATTCGCCCATTCGCTGAGATTCGTCTTTCCGAGGATAAGCGCGCCGGCGGCGCGCAGACGCCCCACGACGAACGCGTCCTGGGGCGCCCGCCATTCGGATAGCGCGAGCGAGCCTGCTGTCGTCCGCATGCGATCGCCGGTATCGATATTGTCTTTGATCAGGATCGGCACGCCGTGCAGAATGCCCCGAACGCGGTTGTCTTTGCGCTCTCCGTCCAACTGCCTGGCAAGCGCCATCGCATCCGGATTCACTTCAATCACCGAACCGAGCTGCGGACCCTTGCGATCCACGGCGTCGATTCGAGCGAGGTACAATTCCGTCAGGCGGCTGCACGTCCACTTCCCGTTTTCGAGACCTGTGGCGATATCGGCAAGACTGACTTCGTCCAATTCAGAGCTGGTTGGCGTATTCGAAGCGGCCCGCGGCGAATCGGGCGCGGACCTGCATGACGCGTGGACCGCGGCGGCTCCCACGGCCGCGACGAACGAGCGCCGCTTCATGCTCGAGCTCACGAGACAAGTCCCATCTCGGAATCGCCTCCGTGCGCGGAGCCGGAAACCCGATCGTCGGGAGGCATCGTCAAGAAGCATCCACCCAAGCGGCGTATCATATCATGAGGGTGATAATATCATCGTGTAGAGGAGTTCCGCCATGCTTCGAATGCTTCCATTCACAAGTCTTGTTCTGTTCGCCGCTGCCGCGTGTACCGCCGCCCCCCTGAAGTGCCTGATCGTCGATGGCCAGAATAACCACAAGTGGAAAGAAACCACGCCGGTCCTCAAGAAGCAGCTTGAGGAGGGTGGCCTGTTCGCGTGCGACGTGGTGACTTCCCCGCCCGAAAAGGGCGATTTCAGCGGCTTCAATCCGGACTTCGCGAAATACGCAGTAGTCGTTTCGAATTATAATGGCGATCCCTGGCCGCAAGCGGTGAAGGACAACTTCGAGAAATATATGCGAAACGGAGGCGGCTTCGTGAGCTATCACGCCGCGGATAACGCCTTCCCCGAATGGAGAGCGTACAACCAGATGATTGCGCTCGGCGGATGGGGCGGGCGCGACGAGAAATCGGGCGCAATGGTGCGATTCCGCGCAGGCAACATGGTTGTGGAAGCGATGCCCGGGAAAGGCGGGCACCATGGACCAAGGCATGAATTCCAGATCGCGACCCGCGATCCGCGGCATCCAATCATGAAAGGAATGCCCCAGCTCTGGATGCACGCAAAGGACGAATTGTACGACAGCATGCGAGGTCCGGCCGAAAACATGCACATCCTTGGAACGGCGCTATCGAAGCCGGAATTTGGCGGCACGGGAGAAAACGAACCGCTGCTATTCACGGTCGCCTACGGCAACGGCCGGGTATTTCACACCATGCTCGGGCACGATACGGAAGCCATGAATTGCGTCGGGTTCATGGTGACGCTGCGGCGCGGCGCCGAGTGGGCGGCCACGGGGAAGGTGAAGCAAAAACTGCCGGCGGACTTACCATCGGCGGATAAGGTCGCCGTGCGTTGAAATGGGACGGAGTCTAATCGCCGCGGGATTGCTAATCGCCTTGATCGGGGTGCTGGTGACGATTGGGGAAAAGTCGCTGCTACGGCTGGGGCGGCTGCCGGGCGATATTGCGATTCGCGGAAAGAACTCCGCGTTTTATTTTCCCGTCGTGACGTGTCTGGTTGTGAGCGCCGTGCTGACGTTCGGGATGTGGCTGTTCGGAAAACGCTGAACGCCTATTTCAGCCGTCCCATATGCTGCAGCGGCCAGTACACGAAGACCGCTTTGCCGTAAATGAAACGCCGCTCCACGGTTCCCCAGGCCCGGCTATCGTTCGAAGAACTGCGATGGTCTCCCAGGACGAAGTATTGTCCGTCATTGATCCTCGTCGGAGGGTACGATTGGCTGTCGCGGTACTCCGCGGGGACGTACGGCTCGTCGATTTCCTTGCCGTTCACCAGAACCTTTCCCAATTCGATCTCGACATTGTCGCCGGGAACCGCGATAACCCGTTTAATATAGGATTTGGTGCGGTCGAGCGGAAACCAGAACACCACCATGTCGCCGCGCTCGATCGCGTCGACGCCGCCGAAGCGGTAGGTAAACTTGTTGATAAAGATTCGCTCCTGGTCGGTAAGCGAAGGCATCATACTGGTACCTTCGACTTTGACGGGCTGGTAAACGAAGACGATCAGGATGAATGCCAGGAATACGGACAGTAGCAAGTCGCGCAGCCAGAACAACAAGGTTGACGCCGGCGAGCGAGGTGTCGAAGATGTTTCAAGCTCGGACTGTTCCACGTTGATCGATCCTTCTCATCATACGCTATCTGACGCGCCGAGAACGGTTCTGATAGTACCGGCATTGAACGAAGAAGCGGCCATCGGGCAGACGCTCGACAGGGTTCCTAAAGGCCTGTACCAACAGATTCTGGTGGGCGATAACGGGTCAATCGACCGAACGGCCGAAGTGGCGCGGACGCACGGCGCTACCGTGGTTTTCGAACCGGAGCGGGGGTACGGGGCGGCCTGTTTGCGCGCCCTCGCAGCCGCGCCAGATGCCGAAATCGTGGTTTTCATGGATGCGGATGCGAGCGACGAGCCCGCCGAGGCGCCGCTGCTGCTGGCTCCTATTCTTGAGGGACGCGCGGATTTCGTGATCGGTTCCCGTGTACTAGGAAGGGCTGACCCAGGCGCGATTCAGCCGCATCAGCGGTTTGGAAACCGGCTGGCAACGCTGCTGTTGCGCGTAATTTACGGTCACCGCTATACGGACCTTGGCCCGTTTCGCGCGATCCGCGCCTCCTCGTTGCGAGAGCTTGGCATGCGAGACCGCAATTACGGATGGACCGTCGAGATGCAGATCAAGGCGCTTCGCCATGGGCTGCGGGTGATCGAGGTGCCCGTGACTTACCACCGCCGCATCGGCGTCAGCAAGGTGTCCGGCAATCTCAAGGGCAGCGTGCTCGCGGGCATCAAGATCATTTGGCTCGTGTTTCGTCTGGCGTTTTCCCGGTAAGCAAACGTTCAAGCAAAGTCATCGGAACCGCACCTTCCCGCAAGGCGCGCTCGTTAAACTCGGAAAGTCGATACTCCGCTCCGCGAAACCGCTTGTATTGCTCGCGAACGCGAATCCATTCGCGCCACCCGACCAGGTACATCGGCAACTGGCACGAAGAGAGCTTGGCGCGCTGTAGTTTGGCCACAGCCTCTTCCTTTTCCTGAAAAGTGCGCCGCTGCATCAGGTCGAGCGCCTCGAAGTCCGTCATCTCTTTCGTATGCAGTCTGATGTCGAGAATGGCGTTCGCCAGCACCCGCAGTTCTTCCTTGAGGAAAGTCAGGCGCAGTTCCGGCGAATAGTCGAGAAAGCCTTCGTCGAGCATGATCTGTGTGGAGTACTGACCCCACCCTTCGATATAAGGTCCGTTGCCGAAAACCGAGCGCAGGACGCGGCGGGCTTTCGGCTGCAACTGATTCGCGTACTCAAGCTGCACGTAGTGACCTGGCATGGCTTCATGAATCGTGAGCAGCTTCAGCTTGTAAAAGTTGTATTCGCGGAGCTTCGATTCGATCCGGGCCGAAGGCCAGTTTCCCGGAATCGGCGTGATCCAGTAGAATGCGCCCAACTGAGGCTCAAGCGCCGGGGCGGAGTTGAACCCTCCCACGGAATAGATGCCCCGCATGAACTCCGGTGTGGGAATCACTTGGAGATTGTCGTTCGGCGGCAACGGGAGCAGCGCCTTCAGTTGCACAAATGTGCGGGCCTCGGCGAGATCGGCCTTGGCTGCATCGAAATAAGTCTGCGGCGTTGCGTGGCGGGTTGCGATGGCGTCGAGCACTTCTTTGACGACCAGGTCATTGTGCGCCGGATGCCCGGGGTGCGCGGTCTTGTGGATCGGAAGGGACAGCTCCAGCATACGGGTCCGGACCGCTTCGAGATCGGTTTCGGCCTCTGCCAGCACCTTCTCGGGGCTGGAACTAGCGGAGAGCGCGAGCCGAAACTTCGCGGCGTAGTTGTCTTTTCCCAGACGCCACTCAGTCTCGCCGCGATCCTTCAGTTCCGTTTTGAGGAACGTCTGAAAACCGCGAAGCGCCTTCAGCGCCGGCGCCGCCGCCCGGTCGTAGGACGGTTTGAGATCGGGCGGCATCTCCAGGGGCAATTTCTTTTCCACGAGATCCATGTTGCCTTCGTTCTCTTCGATCGCGACCTGAGTCCAGATTTCGGGCGATTGGGCGAGCGCATTCCTGGCTTGATCGAGGAACTTCGGTACCTTCTCGACGCGGGAAATGACGTGTTTCATGCGGTCCCGCTTGGGCGCATATTCGAGGACAAGCGGATTGAAGAGCGCATTCCCGAGCAGCTCGACGTAGACGGCCGGGTTCTTACGGTAGCTCTGAAGAACTTCGAGCTCGAGAAGCGCGAGGTCGATCTGGCCGGTTAGAATGTCGAAATCGGCGCGATCTTCCGGACCGAGCGACTCCGGCCGCACTTGTTCGAGAAGCCGCTGACGAAACCCGAGGTAGAATTTGCGCTGAAGCTCGACGGACGCGAGGCTCACGTCGTCCAGCATCTCGTCGAGACTGGCTCCCTTGTGGTCGTGATAACCGGCCGCGGTTGCGGCGACCGGAGAAAGCGCCAGACTCGAGAAAATGAATTCCTCCGCCAGTGGCGCAAACGGCGCGGACGCGGCTTGCGGTTTCTCGCGTTGCCGGACACACGAGCAGAGAAAGACGGCTGCAATCGGAAGAACGTGCTTCAGACCCATCTAGCAGATTCTACAGCAGCCGGCGGCCGCGTGCTGGGCTATGGGCCCCGGGGTGCACCCAAGGTGTGGAGGTGGGGCAGGCGATCGTGGTTTGTCGCCTGCCTTTCGCGATGCGCCCATGCCAGGCCGCCATGTAAGCCCGCGCATGTCTGCAAGCACGGCGCTCCGAGCGTCGTTCGCCTGCGTGGGTATCCCAATAAATTACCTGTGTCCGCCAATAAAAATGTAGAAAATAATACGCTTCTGCTGTACAACAAAACTGAGGGATTGTGTTCCCGCATGGAAGGACTGTGGGAAAACTGCGGGAGCTTTTCATGCCGGTCATGCTGCTATCTTGTTTTCAACAGTTTGAAGAAGGCGCGAAGAGCGGGCGTCAGCGCCTCGTTATTAAGAGGCTAAGCGCATCAAAACAGTGGATCGATTTTCCCGGAGGAAAAGCTCATGGCGAGTAGTAACTTGGAACGGTCCATGTCGCCGTCTACTGGAATCGCAATCGAGCGGGGCTTGCCCTCGAATCTGGATGCCGAGCGTTTCGTCCTGGGCACCATTCTCGTCGACGAAACGCAGTACATCCAAACCGCGGGCACGCTCGATGCCGACGATTTCAGCCTGGAAGCGCACAGGCGCATCTTCCTGCGCATGGGCGAGCTGCACGTCCGGAACGAACGAATCGACCGCGTCACTCTCGCCAACGAGCTGATGCGTCACAGCCAGCTTGAATCGGTTGGCGGACTAAGCTATCTGGTCTCGCTCGACGACGGCCTGCCGCAGATCTTCAATCTCGAAAGCTACGTTCGGATCGTCAAAGATAAGTCCACGCTTCGCCGCATTATTCTGACCGCCCAACACTTGATGAGCCGGGCCATGGCGGGTGAAGAGGAACCGGATCAGATTCTGGCGGGCGCGGAAGAGTCCTTGCTCAAATTGGGCGAGGCGCGGGCGAAGACGGGTCTGGCGAGCCCGGCGCGGGTCATCGAGGAATATCAGGGCGGCCTGAACGCATTCCTCGATCCGAGCAAGCGCGTCAAGGGTATCAGCACCGGCTTTTACAAGCTGGACGAGATGACCGGCGGGCTGCATCCGGGCGAGTTGATTATCCTGGCGGCGCGGCCCTCCATGGGAAAAACGGCGCTCGCGCTGAACATCGCGCAGCACGTGGCCGCGAAACTGGCGCAGACCGTGGCCGTGTTCTCGCTCGAAATGTCGAAAGAGTCGCTGCTGACCCGCATGCTGTGCTCGACGGCGCGGGTGGACAGCCAGCGCTTCCGCGCGGGATACCTGACCGGCGAGGAACGGCGGCGGTTGCAAGCGGCCGCCGCGGAGCTGGTGGAAGCTCCCCTGTTTATCGACGATACGGCCGGAGCGAACCTGATGGACATGCACGCCCAGCTGCGGCGGTTGAAGGCCGAGCGGCAACTGGGCCTGGTGATAGTGGACTACCTGCAACTGATGAGCGGCCGCGGCCGTTTTGAGAACCGCAACCAGGAAATCAGTTCCATCTCGCGCGGAATGAAACTGCTCGCGAAGGAGCTAAACGTTCCCATGCTGGTTCTTTCCCAGTTGAGCCGCGCCCCGGAGACGCGCGTGGGCGATCATCGTCCACAGTTGAGCGACTTGCGCGAATCGGGCAGTATCGAGCAGGACGCCGACCTGGTCGGATTCATTTTCCGCGAGGAAGTGTACAAGCGCGATCGCGAGGATTTGCGCGGTCTCGCCGAGTTGCTGCTTGCAAAGCAGCGCAACGGCCCTGTTGGAAAGGTGGACCTCGTGTTCATGCACAGTCTCACGAAGTTCGAGAACCGGGTGGAAGACTTGGGCGAGGCTCCGCCGGAATAGCTAGATGGGGCAGGCGGAGCGCCGGGATAGACCGGCATGCAATAAGGAATGAATGAGTCCGGCAGGAAAGAAGGAGCGAATCCAGCTGACCCCGAGTCTTGCGGTGCGCATCGTGAGGTGCGGTGCGAAGCGTAGATAGGGAGCCACGGGCAGGGTATAGAGCTTCGAAAACCACGGACTGACGTCGCCGGCCGTGTCGCCTGAAGGGGAAGGCGACACGCTGTCACGGCGCTACATCGCGAGCCGGGCGGCGGACCCACGTGGACTGAGACCCCTGGCACGCCGCGAAATTGCATGCACGAGAACGTGGAGACCTCATTGCCGACCAAGCGCAGCAGGGGCAGTCCGGCCGGAGAGGGCGAAAGCCGCACTTCCGGCACGTGCGGCGGTGAGGAGTCGGATCGCGCTGTAGTGTGCGCTTAGCGGCGCGTCGATCGGGAGGGTTAAAGTCCCTCGGGCGCTCGGATGAGGAGCCCCATATCCGAACGCGGGGGGTAATGCCTCGCGGGCCGGTCAAGGTGGAAGGTATGGAGAAGTCTAAACGGGCACGAACGCGAAAGCCGGAGACAAGCCAAGGCGGACCTGAAGCCACCTGCTGTCCGAATGTTATACTCTTCTACCAAAGAGGAGTTTTCATGCGGCAAACATGGCTGATCGTTTTGGTAACGCTTTTTCTCTCCGCCGTCCCGGCTTTTTCGCAGGGTGGCGAATCCACGGAAATCCTCGGTGTTGTGCAGGATTCCACGGGCGCTCTAATTCCAGGCGTTGAAATCACCGCCACGCACATCGCCACCAATCAGGTGCGCAAACTGACCACCGGCGATTCCGGTACGTACGTGTTCAGCGCCATGCAGCCCGGTGAATATCACGTGCGCGCCGAGAAGCAAGGCTTCCGCACCGAGGTGCGTACCGGCCTTCTGGTGCAGATCAACCAGAAAGCGAGGGTCAATATCAGCTTGCAGGTCGGCGCAGTCAGTGAATCCGTCGAGGTCACAGCCAGCGGTCAGCAACTGGCCACCGATGACGCCACGCTCGGCAACGTAGTCGAACAGAAGCGTATCGTGGACCTTCCGCTGAACGGGCGCAATTTCGCCAATCTCGCGGGGCTGATGCCCGGCGTGATCAAGGGTATCTCGAGCAACACGAATCAATACGGCCGCCGCGATTCCGCGATCGCCATCAGCGCCAATGGCTCACGCGAGAACCAGGGCCAGGTGCGCTACGACGGCGTTTACACGGCCTGGAACATCAACAACGCCACGTTTTTCAAAGCGTCCATCGAGGCTATTCAGGAGTTCAAGGTCCACTCGGCCACATACTCCGCCGAGTTCGGCCACAACGCCGGCGCGCAAGTGGAAATCCACACGCGGCCCGGAACCAACGCCTTGCACGGCGCGCTCTTCGAGTTCCTCCGCAACGACAATATCGACGCGCGAAACTATTTCCGCCCGCGACCGCTCAGCAAGGATATTCTCCAGCGCAACCAGTTCGGCTTCGTACTCTCCGGGCCCGTGTTCATCCCGAAGGTCTATAACGGCCGCGACCGCACCTTCTGGATGGTGAACTACGAGGGTCAGCGTGAAAAACAGGAGGTTGCGCAACGGGCCTCGGTGATCCCGGTCCCGTTCCGAAGCGGCGATTTCTCGCTCCTCACCGCGCCCCTTCGCGATCCGCTGGGCGGCGTCTTCCCCAGGAATATCATTCCCACAAGCCGCATGGATCCGGTGGCGCGATATTACCTTGACTTTCATCCGCCTCCCACGGAACCGGGCACGGGCGCCAACCTTGCGGGCGTCGAGACCCAGCTCAATAACACCAACCAGGTGTTTGCCCGCGGCGATCACAACATTGGGGCGAATGACCGCTTGTTCGCGCGCGTGGCCATCTTCAACTACGAATTTCCCACCATCGAGTTGAACTATTTCGTGCCTCTCCAAAGCCGCATCACCGCGCGCAACGCCGTTCTGAGCCACACGCACCTCTTCAGCCCAACGGTCTTGAACGAACTGAAATTGGGCTTCAATCGCAACTGGATCCTGCGCAGCGGATTACGCACCAACACGAATTTCGATCCCGAAACCGCCGGCATCGCCGGAGTCCGTAGCGTCGATCCGGAAACGCGTCAGCCGCGCCGCCTGAGCCCCTTCGAGACCGGCCTGGTTCCCATGAACGTTTCCGGATATCTCACCATGGGCGATGGTGGCCTCATTCCGGATTTCAACGTCAGCGAGACGTGGCAGCTGGTGGACAACTTCATCGTGACGCGAGGCGTGCACACCATCAAGACCGGCATTGACTTCAAGCGCCTGAGAATGGATCGCGCAGGCTCCAACAACGCCCGCGGCCAGTTTCAGTTCAACAGCCAAGTAACCGGCCACGCCGCCGCTGATTTCTTCATCGGATTCCCCTCGCTTTCCCAAACGCCCGATGGAATCCTGCCTGTCGAATACAACCAGCAAACTTACTCCTTCTATATACAGGATGAATGGAAGGCGACGCCGAAACTTACTCTGAATCTGGGCATGCGCTACGACTTCGTCGGGACCACGGACGAGGAGAACGGCACGCCTCGCACGCTTCGTCTCGATCGCCCGGGCGGTTATCTGTTCCCCGAGGATCCGGTGAGCAAGGTCCGCACCAAGCTTTACCGGGCGGAGAAAAACCGCTTTTGGCCGCGTATCGGCATCGCTTACCGCCCCGCGGATAAGTGGGTCGTGCGTACGGGCTTCGGCGTCTATAACAACGCCAACCAGATGAATAACCTGACGGTCGTCGGCAATCCTTTCAAGACTTTCCAAGTCCAATTCGTCGCCGATCCAGCCGACCCCCTGGCTTTGACGCTGCGTAATCCGTATCCCTTTGGACGCGAATCGGCGGCGCCGCCTCTTAGCGTGGTGCTGGTTCCTACCGATCGGGTGAATGCCTACAACGTGCAATGGTCGGCGTCCATTCAGCGGCAAATCACCTCGGATACGTTGGTCGAACTCGCCTACGTCGGCAGCCAGGCTTCGCATCTCGACAATAGCCGCAATTACAACGACGCGCCCGCGGCTCCCGGCAATGTTCAGGCCCGCCGCCGTTACCCCCTTTGGGGCGGCATCCGCTATATCGGCACGGACGGAAAAGGCGTATTTTCAGAGCATGCAGGTGCGCGGCGAACGGCGCTTTTCGAAAGGTTTTTCGTTCCTCGCTTCTTACACCTGGGCTCATAACATCGATCAGGCCTACGGCACGAATGAGTCGCTGCCGTTCTCGACCAATGGGGCGCAGAATATGGATTGCTGGGCTTGTGAGCGCTCGGATTCCGGTTTCGATTACCGGCATTTCCTGACGACCAGCTTCCTGTGGGCCAGCCCCGCACCCACGCAATGGCGCGGTGTACAGGGATTTCTGTTGAAGAACTGGTCATTCAACGGGATTGTGACTTATCAATCCGGATTCCCGTACACCATCACGCAGCAGGGCAACCGGCAGAATACGGGCGGCGCGCCGCAGCGGCCCGATTACGTGCCGGGCCAGAATCCCACGCTATCAAATCCCTCTCCCGATCTTTGGTTTAATCCGGCCGCTTTCAAGTTCACCGATTTCAAGTTCGGAGACGTGGGCCGCAACACACTGCGCCAACCCGCAATGAAGACCTGGGACGTCGGGCTGTTCAAAGAGTTCCCGGTGAAGGAAGGCCATCGCTTCCAGTTCCGCTTTGAGGGGTTCAATCTCTTTAACACGCCGCAGTTCCGCGCTCCGAATGCGACGCTGGGCGCGCCCGCGTTCGGCGTGATTACGGCCACCTGGCTTGACAACCGCCAGATGCAGGTGGCGCTCAAGTACCTGTTCTAGGAGACTGTCATGATCGCAAAAATCGTCCTCCCTTTCGCTCTGGTGTTCGGCCTGCATGCCCAGACTTACGACTTGCTCCTGAAAGGCGGCCACGTCATTGACCCGAAGAACAAAGTCAATGGGGTGATGGATGTGGCGGTTGCCGCCGGAAAAATTGCACGCGTGGCGGCGAATATTCCGCCTTCGCAAGCGAAGCGGGTAGCGGATGTTAGCGGCCTGTTTGTAACTCCCGGGTTGATTGACATACATGTCCATGTCTTTCCGCGGGCCGGGATGCCGGGACTCGAACGCGACTCAAGCGTCCAGCCGGATGCCTTCTCCTTCCGAAGCGGCGTCACCACCATGGTCGACGCCGGCACCACGGGCGTGAAGACTTTCCCTGCTTTTCGCGATCAGGTCATCAACAAATCCCAGACGCGCGTGCTCGCTCTATTGAATATTGCCGCGGCAGGCATGGGCACGGGCCAGGAAGACGATATCGCCCTGCTTGACGCCGATGCCGCCGCAAAGATGGCCGCCGCTCACAAGGGCGTAATTGTCGGGTTCAAGTCGGCGCACTACGGCGGGCCCGGCTGGGAGTCTGTCGAAAAGGCCGTCGCGGCGGGTAAGATTACGGATCTCCCCGTCATGATCGATTTCGGCTATCTGAATAAGGTTCGGAACCTCTCCACGCTGTTGCTCGATAAGTTGCGGCCGGGCGACATTTATACGCACTGTTACTCCGGCCACCGCGAAGAGGTTCTGGCCGATGGCAAAGTAAATCCGTCGATCGCCGCGGCGCGCAAACGCGGCATCATCTTCGATGTCGGTCACGGCGCGGGGAGTTTCTACTGGTACGTCGCGACGCCGGCCTTCCAGCAGGGCTTTATCCCGGATTCCATCTCGACCGATCTCCATTCCGGCAGCATGAACGCCGGAATGAAAGACATGGCCAACGTGATGGCGAAGATCCTCAACCTCGGTTCTCCGCTCGATCGGGTAATCGCCATGTCCACCTGGAATCCGGCGAAGGAAATTAAACGAACCGACCTCGGCCATCTCGACGTCGGCGCGGAAGCGGATGTCGCGGTCCTCCGTGTCGACAAGGGCAAGTTCGGCTTCATCGATTCGGCCGGGGCGGGGAACACCGGCACGCAAAACATCGTGTGCGAGTTGACGTTGCGCAAGGGCAAGGCCGTCTGGGATTTGAACGCGCGCGCGGCGGAGAACTGGAAGTCGTTTGCTTATAAGAAAGCGGCGTGGGCCAAGTGAGACGCCTCCAACGGCGGCTTTGTCTCGCGCTGCTTCTATGCCTCTATTGCGCCGGGGCGTCGGCGCAGAGCGCCTCCGAATCCAAGGATTCGCCCGAACGCTTTGCGTCTTCGATAACGGCATTCCTCGATCTGGACAAGACGAGTCCCTACGCGGGAGGCCATCCTGTTCACCGGCAGCAGCATCTTCCGCCAGTGGAAACATCTCGGCGAACACATGTCGCCCCTGCCGGTGTTCAACCGGGCGTTTGGCGGCTCCCGGACAGGCGACATTCTCTACTACATGGACAAAGTCGTACTGCCCTACGCGCCGAAGATCATCGTGTATTACTGCGGCAGCAACGATGTGAATGCGGGTGCAACCGCGGAGGAGATTGCCGGGAGATTCCGGCAATTCGTCGAGCGGGTGAAGGCGAAATTGCCGGAAACGCGCGTGTTTTTCGTCTCCATCAATCGTGCGCCGCAAAAGCGGAATCGGTGGGACGTGGTGGACGCCGCCAACACCCAGGTGCGCGAGTTCTGCGCGCGGGACCGCCGGCTGGGCTACATCGACGTGAATCCGGCGCTTTTCGACAAAGCGGGAAATCCGCGAACGGACTTGTACGTGCCGGACGGTTTACACTTCCTCGATCCGGCGTATGTCGAATTCACGAGGATCATCCGGCCCGTGATCTAGAAAGCCTGGGGTGAGAAAGCCAAGAGTGAGCGTTAGCGCCCGCCCTCAACTCGCCAATCTCACTTCCTGCGGCGTTGCGTGCTCCTCGAGGAATCGAATGATCCGCGCCCGCAGCGTATAGTACGCCGGATGCTCCAGCACTTCGGCGCGCTGCCTGGGCCTGCGGAACGGTACGTCGATGATGTCCCCCACTCGCCCTCCCGGCCCGTCGGTCATCAGCACCAGCCGGTCCGCGAGGTAAAGCGCTTCGTCGATGTCGTGCGTCACCATCACCACGGTCTTCCGGCTCTGCTCCCAGGCTTCGAGCAACGTGTCCTGCAGGTCGAAGCGGGTAAACGAATCGAGCATCGAAAACGGCTCATCCAAGAGCAGAAAACGCGGGTCGAGCGCCAGAGCCCTCGCAAGCGACACGCGCTGCTGCGTGCCGATCGAGAGCTCCGCCGGATGCTGATCGAAGGCTTCGCCGACGCCCGCCAATTCCAGACACTTCCGCGCCTGCTTCTGGCGTTCCTGCCGCGTGTATTCGGGAAACGCCTGTCCCGTCGCGAGCGCGACATTGTCGACTGCGCTCAGCCAAGGCAGCAGACACGGAGCCTGGAACACGACGCCGCGGTCCGTTCCCGGTTCGTCGATTTCCTTTCCATCGATGCACACGCCGCCGAACGTTGCGCGCTGCAATCCGGCGATCATCGCGAGCACCGTCGATTTTCCGCAGCCGGAATGGCCAAGCAGACATACGAACTCGCCGGGCTCGACCTTCAGTTCGAAATCCCGCACCGCCACGTACGGACCGGACGCCGTCTGGAAGATTTTCGTGAGGCTCGTGATTTCGAGTGGACGGTTCATGATTCCGCCTCCATACGGACGGCCTCTCGCGAGTGGCCGGCGGACGGGAGAAACGCAGCGCTGCGCGGGCCGCCTGGCGCGCGAACCGCCGCGCTGTGCTCGAAACCCGTGAGGAACTCGACGACTTTCGCTTGCGTGCGAATCGCATCCGGATCGTGCAGCAACTGCTCCGGCTTACGGGGTTTCGGAAGCGGCACTGAAATCGAAGGACCGAGCGTAGCCCGCGGAGCTCGCGTCAGAGGAACGATGCGGTCGGAAAGGAGAATCGCCTCCTCCACGCTGTTCGTGATCATGAGCGCCGTCACCGCGCGCCCGGCCGCCGAACACATGCGGATCAGCTCCTGTTGCAGGTTTCCGCGCGACAGCGCATCAAGCGCTCCGAACGGCTCGTCGAGCAGCAGAATTTGCGGCTCCGAGGCAAAGGCCCGGGCGATTGCCACGCGCTGGCGCATGCCGCCCGAGAGCTGGCTGGGACGTTTCTCAAGCGCGGCGCCCAAGCCGACCATATCGAGAAAGCGGATGGCTTGCTCCTTCTGCCGCTTCAAATCCCAACCGGGAAATTCGCTCTCGACCGCCAGCCGCACGTTCTCGAGCGCCGAGAACCAGGGCAGCAGCGAGTAGTTCTGGAAGACGACCGAGGCCCGTCCGCCCAGCCGCACGCGGCCCGAATCCGGCGCAATCAGCCCCGCCGCGAGCGCGAGCAGCGTCGACTTGCCCGATCCCGAATAGCCGACCACGGACACAAACTCCCCTTCTTCGACCGCCAGGTTGACGGCATCCAACACGTGGCGCGCGCCCTTCTCCGTCTGGAAAGATTTCGAGACCTGTTCGATTCCGATGTAAGCCAAGTCCACCTCCCTACGCCACTCGAAGCCGGGTTTCGAGCGCGCCCATGAGCTTGTCGAGCACGAAACCGACCACGCCGATCGTCAGGATGCACAACAGAATATGCGCGTAGATCAGGCTGTTGTATTCCTGCCAGAGAAATCCGCCGATACCCGGCGTGCCGGTCAGCATCTCGCTCGCGACGATCACCAGCCAGGCGATCCCAAGGCTCAATCGGTAGCCGGTGAAAATGTAGGGCAGGGTCGCCGGAACCAGCACCTTTGTAAACGTCTTGAACGGCGAGAGCCGCAGCACTTTCGCCACGTTCCAGTAGTCCTGTGGAATCGCGCGGACTCCCGACGCCGTGTTCAGCACGGTGGGCCACATGGAGCACAGCGCGATCGTAAACAGAGCCGCGGGCTCCGACTGCCGGAAGAGGATCAGGCCGAGCGGCAGCCAGGCGAGCGGCG
Organism: Candidatus Sulfopaludibacter sp. SbA3; assembly: GCA_945893365.1. Classification (GTDB taxonomy): domain Bacteria; phylum Acidobacteriota; class Terriglobia; order Bryobacterales; family Bryobacteraceae; genus SYKU01. Next base: position 62,392 of record CAMDED010000018.1, read on the forward strand.
AGATCGGACGAAGCACCTGAATCACCGGGTCGAGCATGCGGTGGAGCGTCTTCGACATTCCGATCATGAAGCCCAATGGCGTTGCTAAGACAACTCCAAGCAGGAAACCTTTCGCCACGCGGATCAGGCTGTAGTACGCCAGAAGGCCGATGCCCTGATCCATTTCACCGCGCTTCTCGAACGGCTGCAGGATGTAGACCTTGCTTTCCTCCCAGGTCCTCCAGGGTGAAGGCAGATCCTTCGAGACCAGGCTCACTCCCCACCACAGCAGCCCCACGGCCACGATGCCGAAACAGGGGAGCAGAAAATGATTCAAACGTTTCAGGAACATTATGTGTTTTCCTTACGCCGCAACCGAGTGGACCGGAAATGAGCGGGCGTATTTTTCAGGGTCCTTCGGATCGAACGTTCCGTCGAAGAGTTTAACGGGCTGCATGTCCGGCATCGCCGCGGCGACGCCCATTTCCTTCATCGCTTCGGCGTAGATATCGCCGCGCATGACGCGGTTGACGACGGCCTTGTAATCGGGCGCAGTCTTGACCATTCCCCATCGGCGGAACTGGCTGAGCCACCAGAGACCGAATGTCTTCGCGGGGTAGTTGCACGCCCGGTCGGAGAAGATCATGTAGTTCGGATCCTGCTCCACTCGTCCATCGCCGTAGTCGTACTTGCCGAGCAAGCGCGCGAGAATGACGTCCTTCGGACAGTTGATGTAGGTGGGCCGGCTTACGATATCGGCCACATTCGGGCGATTTTCCATCTTGTCGATGTAGACGCTCGAGAGATGCAGCGCTTTGAGAACCGCTTTCACGGTCTTCGGATTCCGGCCGGCGAACTCCTCGGTGAACGCGCAGACCTTCTCCGGATGGTCGCGCCACATTTGCTGCGTGGTCACTACGGTAAAGCCGATACCGTCCTTGATCGCGCGGTAGTTCCAGGGTTCGCCGACGCAGTATCCGTCCATCTTTCCCACGTTCATGTTGGCCACCATCTGCGGAGGCGGAATGGTGACGAGGCTGACGTCCTTGTCCGGGTGGATGCCGCCCGAGGCAAGCCAGTAGCGCATCCACATGGCGTGCGTGCCCGTCGGAAACGTCATGGCAAACGTCAAAGTCTTGCCGGCAGCCTTGGCCTTCTCCGCGAGCGGCTTCACGTCCTTCGCGGTCTTCACCCCGGCCTTTTTCAACTCGTTGTTCAGCGTGATCGCCTGGCCATTGCGATTGAGCAGCCACGGGATTACCATCGGTTTCACCGGCGAGCCGGCGAGTCCCATGGTGGAGGCGAGCGGCATGCCGATCAGCATGTGCGTGGCCTGATTCTCGCCCAGGCTGAGCTTGTCGCGGATGACGGCCCACGACGCTTCTTTCGAGACCACCGAATCGATCCCGAATTTCTTAAAGTAACCGAGCTCGTGCGCCATCACGATGGAGGAGCAGTCGGTGAGCGCGATCATTCCGAAACGCACCTGTTTGGTTTCGGGGGAATCGTCGGCGTAGGCGCCGCCAACCCATCCGGCGGGAAGCCCCGTCATCAGGCCCGCGATCGCGGTCTGCCCGCCGCGGGCAAGAACTTGTCTTCGAGTGAGGTTCATGTTGGTCTTCTCAGTTGCACGTTCACGCCGTTATGCGGCGCATGCATTCGCCGGAATGTCGATGCAGATGATGTCTCCGACGGTTTCGACCGGATAAGTCATCACGCACGCGTCCGATTGAGGCTTCTTCACCGCCCCGCTTTCGAGGCACACTTTCCAGGCATGCAGCGGGCACACCACGGTCTTGCCCGATATGATGCCTTCGGCGAGCGGGCCGCCGTTATGCGGACAGCGGTTCTCCACTGCCAGGAAGCGGTTGCCCAGATTGAAGATGGCGATATCGCGATCTCCTACACGCACGCTGCGCCCTTCGCGCAATGGAATGTTTTCCGTGTTCGTAATCCGAATCCAACTCATACCGGCGCTCCTTGAAACTGCTCCGGCGGGAAATATCCCGGCGGAGAATGCATCGCTTCGATCTGAACGAACTGCGTTGGATTTACGGGGCTCGCGCCTTCCTGCCACGCGTCGTAAGAGATCGCCTTCGACTTCCGCAGACGGTCGAGAAGCCCCTTTTTCGCGGGATCGAGCGCGTATACGGTCTCCTTGCGAATCTTCTCCATGCCGATGCGTTCCACGAAATCGTATGTCCGCTCGAGGTAATTTCCGTGTTCCCGGTAATACTGGAAGAACAGCTCGGCGGCTTCGAGCGCCTGCTCCGTGCTCTCGACCGTAATCAGCAGGTCCGCCTTCCTCACGCTCTTTCCGGCCGCCCCTCCCACCACCACCTGCCAGCTTCCTTCCTGTCCCACGAGTCCGATGTCCTTTACCGTGGCCTCGGCGCAGTTTCGCGGACAGCCCACCGTCGCCATCTTCACTTTGTGCGGCGTGAACAGATTTTCCAGGCGCCGTTCGAGCTCGACGCCCGCCCCGATTGCGTCCTGCGTTCCGAAGCGGCAGAACTCCGTGCCGACGCAGGTCTTCACCATGCGGACGCCCTTGGTGTAAGCCTGTCCGGAGGGCATTCCGAGATCCGCCCAGATCTTCGGCAGGTCGGATTTCCTGACGCCCAGCAGGTCGATGCGCTGGCTGCCGGTGATCTTGACGAGCGGCACCTTGTACTTGTCGGCCACGTCGGCGATCTTGCGCAATTCGGCCGGAGAAGTAACGCCGCCGCGGATGCGGGGCACCACCGAGAACGTTCCATCCTTCTGAATGTTGGCGTGCACGCGGTCGTTTATGAAGCGCGCCGAGCGGTCCTCCTCGTGATCGCCGCACCACACCACGTCCACCATGTAACTCAGGGCGGGTTTGCAGATCTCGCAGCCGACGCCGTTGCCGTAAATGTTCAGAATGTCCTGCACCGACTTCAGCCGCTGCGACCGGACGATCTCACGCAGGCTCTCCTGCGGGAACGGAACGCAGGCGCAGAGAACCTTTCTGCCGTCTTCCTCGAAATCCGGCGCGACGGCCTTGAGGAGATGCTGGCAGAGCGTGGTGCAGCTCCCGCACCCGGTCGAAGCCTTGGTGCACTCCTTGAGTTGAGCGAGGGTGTTGAGACCTCTCGACTGAATGGCGTGGACGATCGCGCCTTTGGTGACGCCCATGCATCCGCAAACCGTGTCGCCTTCGGGAATCTGCGCCACGTCCCGGCCGTCGTCGGAGGACGGCTCCGGAAACAGGAGACTGCGGCGCATCGGGCTGATGTCTGTGTCCGCGCGCAGCCACTCCATGTACCGGTGGCTGTCGTTCACATCGCCCACCAGAATCACGGCTGCGAGCTTGTTGCCGCGGACCAGCAGCTTCTTGTAAATGCCGAGGGTGGGATCTTCGTACTTCACGATTTCAGCGCCTTCGGCCGCGTTCGGGTCGCCCGCGGAGAAGACGTCGACACCCATGATCTTGAGTTTCGCCGCCTGCTTCGAACCCAAGTACAATGGACCCCGGTTGCCGGTGATGGTCGCCGCCAACACCTTGCCCTGCTCGAACAGCGGCGCGACCAGGCCGTAGACGATGCCGTTGTGCTCGACGCATTCGCCGACCGCGAACACGTCGGGGTCCGACGTCTCCATGAAGTCGTTCACCACGATGCCACGGTTGATCGCAAGGCCCGCCTTGCGTCCCAACTCCACGTTCGGACGTATGCCCGCCGCCAACACGACCATGTCGGCCGGAAGCGACTCGCCATCTTTGAAGACGACGCCTTCCACGTGCCCGTTCCCGAGCAGAGCGGAGGTCGACTTGCCAAGCGCCACGCGAACGCCGAGCTGTTCGATCTGCTTCCTCAGGTATTCGCCGCCGGCGGGATCGAGCTGCCGCTCCATCAGCGAGTCCATCAGGTGGACGACAGTCACGTCGCAGCCTCGCACCTGCAAACCGCGCGCGGCCTCAAGCCCAAGCAATCCGCCGCCGATCACCACGGCCTTCGTCCCTTCCTGAGCGCGATCGAGAATGTTCCTCGTATCGTCGAGATTGCGGAACGCGAAAACGCCTTTCTTATCGACGCCGGGGATGGGCGGAATGAACGCCGAGCTTCCGGTCGCGAGCAGCAGTTTGTCGTACCCGGTGACGCTGCCATCTTCGCCGGTCACGGTTTTGGCGATGGCGTCGACCGCCGAGATTCTCACGCCGAGGCGCAGCAGGATGCCATTGTTCCGATACCACTCAAGCCCGTTCAGCGTGATGTCGTCCATCTCCTTTTCGCCGGCCAGCACGGACGAAAGAAGAATGCGGTTGTAGTTGACGTGAGTTTCGTCGCCGAAGATCGTAATCTCGAATTTCGGAGCGTGTTTCAGAATTTGTTCGACGCAGGCCACGCCGGCCATGCCGTTTCCAACTACGACCAGTCGTTCCATCAAAGTTCTCCCGCTTTTTCGACCCGCACCGCGCACTGCTTGTAATTCGGCTCGCGCGAAATTGGGTCGAACGCGCTTTGCGTCACCAGATTCGAACTCGTCTCGACGAAATGAAAGGGCATGAAGACCTGGCCGGGGGCCACGATTTCGGTAACGCGCAGCTCTACGGCGCGCACGCGGCTGCGCTTCGAAACGATGTCCACGCGTTCATGCGGCTTGAGGCCGAGGCGCTTCGCGTCGCGCGGATTCATTTCAAGCCACGCCCGCGGCGACATCTTTGCCAGAATAGGCACCTCGCCGGTCTTCGTGCGCGTGTGCCAGTGTTCCACCGTGCGGCCTGTGTTGAGGATGAACGGGAACCCGCTTCCGGGCTGCTCGGGGAAAGGCTCGCATTCGATGCCGAAGAGCCGTGTTCTGCCATCGTCCGTTTGAAACTTGCCGTCCGAATAGAGCCGCTTGGTATCGAAGCTGGTTTCGCCGGCGCGAAACGGCCACTGGAGACCGCCGTGCTCTTCAATCAATTCGTAGGTCATGCCGGAGTAGTCGCAAAGCCTTCCGGCCGAGACGCGCTTCCACTCTTCGAAGGCGTCGCGAGGCCCGGTCCAACCGGGATACAACTCGTCCTTGCAGCCAAGGACGGCGGCGGTTTCGAGGAAGATATCGAAATCCGGCTTCGCCACGCCGGGCGGTTCGACGGCCTTGTTGACCTTGCTGACACGGCGCTCGGAGTTCGTGTAGGTGCCTTCCTTTTCACCCCAGATCGCCGCGGGCAAAACCAGATCGGCAAGCTCGGAGGTGGGCGTCGGATGGTAGCCGTCCTGCACGACCAGGAAATCCAGATTGTCGAATGCCTGTGTGAGGGTGTCGACGTTCGGGTATGACACGACCGGGTTGGTTGCGATGATCCAGAGCGCCCGAATCTTCTTCGCCACCGCGCCTTCGATAATGTCCGGGTAGGCGAGGCCGCGGGCGGTGGGGATGCGGTTTACGTCGACGTTCCAAAGCCGCGCGAGATCCTCGCGATCCTTGGCGATTTCGAACTTGCGGTAGCCGGGCATGCAGGAAGCGAAGCCGCTTTCGCGCGTGCCCATCGCGTTGCATTGGCCCGTGATCGAGAACGGCGAAGCTCCCTCGCGTCCGATCTGTCCGGTGATGGCCGCGAGCGTGTTGATCGCGTTCACAGTGAAGGTGCCCTGGGTGCTGTGGTTCACGCCCATGGTCCAGCCGATGAAGCCGGCTTTCGCGCGTCCGTAAAGCAGAGCCGTTTTGTAGATGAGATCGATGCCGAGTCCCGTGATCGCGGATACGTGCTCCGGCGTATATTTCTCGACGAACTTCTCAAGCTCTTCGAAGCCGGTGGTGTGCTGCGAGATGTAGTCCCGGTCAACCAGGCCGGCGTGGATGAGGATGTGCATCATCCCGTTGAGAAGCGCGATGTCGGAGCGGGGCTTGAGGGGCAGGTAGAGGTCCGCCATCATCGCCGTCTTGGTGACGCGCGGGTCGGCGACGATCAGCGTCTTGTGGGGATTTCGCTCCAGCCGCTGGCACAGAATGGGATGGTTCTCGGCGATATTCGCGCCAATCAGGAGGATGACGTCCGCTTTTTCGAGGTCTTCGTAAGCTCCCGGAGGTCCGTCGCTGCCGAAGGAGCGCTTGTATCCGGCGACGGCGCTCGACATGCAGAGCGTCGTGTTTCCATCGTAGTTCGAAGTGCCGAAGCCCAGTTGAATCAGCTTGCCGAGCGCGTAGAACTCCTCGGTCACAAGCTGGCCGGTGCCGATGACTCCGAGCGCGCCCGCGCCGTACTTCTCCTGCACTCCCCGGAAACGCTCCACCAAGGTTCCGAGCGCATCGGCCCAGGATACGGCGCTGAACTTCCCGTTCGTCCGCAGCATGGGATGCGTGGCGCGGTTGGGAGCGTCGAGGATGTGATGTTCGGCAAGGCCCTTGGGGCAGAGCTTGCCCTCGTTGACGGGATGGTTCCGGTCGCCGCGCACGCTCACCGCTTTTCCGTCTTTCACTCCGATGAACATGCCGCAGCCGACCGAGCAATAGCCGCAGGTCGTCGAAACCCATTGATCGGGAATCCTCTCGACCGAGGTGTAGCCCGCCACGGGATCGCGCGCGTAGGCGTATTTTTCGGAAAGGATGTCGAGGCCCAGCAGCCGTTTCAAGGTCATGCGATTGTCTTTCATGCGGCCTTCACGCTGAAGAACGATAGAGCCTGGCTTTTCGGGACCACGCTCACGAAGAACAGGTATCGCCCAAGGAGTTCGCCCGCGATCGCGACCGGAAGCGCGGCGAGCGGGTAACCCGCGAGCGGCATAAGAATGCCTCCGAGCGCCAACAATCCGAGGCGCGCCAGGAACGTCTTTTCCAGCACGCCCGACAGCAGCAGCGACGTCGCATGGAGCTCGAATTCCTCGGAGCGGGCGAGCCACAGCAGCTTCGATGCCTGTGCGAGGAGTTGCGCCGCCGCCCCCGCCACCGCAAACCAGATCGCGATTCGCCCGCCGTTGCCCGCGCCCGCGGCGAAGAGCGAGCCGAGCAGGATGGCGGCGAGAGCGAACTCGGCTACCGTGTAGCCGCTGTTCCATGCGGGTCGCGCCGGAACCAGATAAATGAAGGCGCTCGCTATCACGCCGGCAGCGCCGAATAGAGAAGTAGCCGCTCCGAGCGCCGCGGCTCCGGGCAATTCCAGCCAAAGCATGGCCGCGTAGACGGTGGCGGAGAGGGCAAACAGCGTGAACACTAGAACTTCGCGGCTGAGCCAGGAGCGCTTCCACATCTTCAGCGCGCGCACGGCGTGGGCGGGACGGCCAAGGTGAAGAGTAGAGGCGGAGAGCGCGAGCAGGCCCACGCCCACGGCCTCCGATGCCGCCCACCGTGACGCCGCGGTTTGCGCGAAAATCGCCAGCAGCCACAAAGCCGCGAAGGCGCCGGCGGAAAGCTGCGTCAACACAGTCATCGCGACGAGGGACCAGTGGGGATGCTCCGGCTTGATTCGATTGATATCGGCCTTCTGCAACTCGGGCGGCATATCGGGAAGGGTGATGCGCGTGGTTGAGATCGTGTGATCGGCCGAGGGAAGCCCCGGCGCATTCGCCGAGTCCCTGTATTCACGGGCCCAATCCGCCACGTTGACGGTTTCAATTTGAATCGCGCCTTCCGGACACGCGCTTACGCAAGCCGGCTCGTCGCCATCGGAGAGGCGGTTGTGGCACATGTCGCACTTCCCCACGACGCCCCGCTCCGGGTTGTACTGAGGCACGCCGTAGGGGCAATTCCAGGTGCAATACTGGCAGCCGATGCAGATGTCGGCGCTGTGCAGCACCAGCCCTGTGACGGCGTTCTTGTCGTAAGCGTCGACGGGGCAACCGGTCAGACAGGAGGGCTCAAGGCAGTGATTGCAGCCCATTGACAGATAGAAACGGCTGGTGTAGGGGTATGCGCCTCCTTCGATTTCGCCGACCTGCCGCCAGTTGATGCCGGCGGGGTTGTTGTTTTGTTCGGCGCAGGCCACCTCGCAGCAGCGGCAGCCGATGCACTTCGTCATGTCGAAGTGGAAACGGTATTGTTCGCCGGGCGCAAGGGGAGCGTCCGGAATGCGTCCGGCCGGGACGCCGCAGGTGCGTGACGTGGTGCGGGGCGCGCCGTGCGCCGCCGTCAGCCGGAACAGCAAGCCGTCGTCTGTAGCACGCTGTTCAAGGGGAAGATGCAAAAATGGCGCCCTCCTTTCGCAAGACATTGCGTGAAATGGAAGGACGCCAAGGTCCAGGGGATGATAGCAGCCGCTGCTATCGTTGTAAACTCGGCATTGAGTTCACAAGACCATAGTAGCGGGAGCCGGTCCGCTTGGCAAATTGAATTAATCTATCGGGACAATGACGACGTGTCGAGGTCACCAGTAGGTTGCGCTGGCGAAGTTGGCAGCGGGTACCCTCGTTTCAGAAGCTCGGCCGAGCGTTGCTGAAACACCGGGAGGGGAACTCGACTACTACCGAACGAAGGTGTGCTTCGGCGCCGTGTTTCGGGAAACGCGGTGCAGGCGGCTGGAGTAGATTCCCTTTGGCCGGTGGGACGTGAACTTTCGCGGCATCGCGCATTCCGATAGCGGAGTTTATGACGCCTTTCCGTCAGGCATTTTCCCAGCCGAGCAAAGCCTTCCTTGTTGGGCGGGAGTTGGTCGGGGCGGCGAGATTCGAACTCACGACCCCCTGCGCCCAAGGCAGGTGCGCTACCAGGCTGCGCTACGCCCCGACATTTGCTGGTCTATTCATTCTAAACTAGTTCCCAGCTTTTTCCAAACTCGCCATTCGCTACTTTCGCCCTTCCTTCGGCCAAACTGTATCAAAACCCCTTCAGTTTGGTCTGACTGTATCAAAACTCTTACCCTGCTCATTGGCCTGCCGATTGAGCTTCAGCAGATCCTCGCGATTCATCTGCAACTTCATTTGCGAATACTTCTTGAATACCTTGGCGTCACCCTGGCAAAGCAACTGGATGACCCATTCAGGGAGCGGCAGGGGCGAATAGCCACCGGCACTCCGACCAGCCCAGCCGGGGGCAACTGCATCGCGAAAATGAGCGCTTGCCGGGTTCTTGATTCCACCACTCCCTCATCAATACAAGTTCCTTCCGGAAGCCGAATTGTCCTCCTCTCGCATCGGCATGGCTGCCAGCGCTCCTGAATTTTGCAAGACGCTCTTAAGGCCACGAGTATATTCCAATCGAACAATGAGCCTGAAGGAGAGAGCGAAACAAGCTGCTACCGGGCCCCCTTCTCCCGGTGATCACGCCCCAGCATGCTTCAACCTGCCCTCCTTCAGGCTCATCCTGTGTTGGAAACCGGCCTTCCTTCAGGCTCATCATTGTATTGGATAGATCAGACTCCAGCTGTTGTTGCAACCATAATGTGTCACCCTAACTGCAACGAAAACTTGTCACCCCCCGAGAACTCTGGGAATGACGGAGCGTTGGAAACCGTGGAAAACCAAAAGCCGGTTTCCCACCGTTCCCACCGCTCCTTGGAAATCTCGCAGG